>NZ_VPCE01000023.1:0-6568 GCF_013418335.1 Acinetobacter sp. YH12145
CAATGACCTGACGGCATTGCTTGGTGTCATAAGCTCCATCGGTATAAACAGAGTCAATCTGCTCATCTTGTGGAATCTGATTAAGTAAATCACCAAGCACCTGTGAATCACTGACATTATTGGTTGTGAGCTGAATAGCGCGTATTTGTAGGGTTTTGGCATCTATACCAATATGTAGTTTACGCCATTGGCGACGATATTCAGCTCCATGTTTCTTGCGTTTCCATTCGCCCTCACCTAGAAACTTCATGCCTGTAGAGTCTACGAGTAGATGCAGCCCATCGCTACTTTTTTGGTAGCTGATTGCAATATCAATATGCTTTTGTCTTCTACAAAGCGTACTGTAATCTGGTGCGGTCCAATTTAATCCGCAAAGTTCAATCAGACTTTGCACAAAGCCAGTGACCATACGTAAAGATAGACGGAATAAGGATTTAATCATTAAGCAGCATTGGATAGCTGCGTCGGAGTAGGTTTGATTTCGCCCTTGTTTGCCTTTTGATGGAGCATACCATTGCGTAGCAGGATCAAACCAAATGACAATATTTCCGCGACTCATGAGTGCTCGGTTATATGCGGGCCAATTGGTTGTGCGGTAGATTTTGTGTGTAGGCTTCTTCATTTGAAAATTATATCGCTGAAAAATCCTTTACAGATAGATTTGTGCAACAAAGCCGATTTGAAGTTATAAATCCTTTAATTTAAAAACACTACATTGATCTATATTTATTGCGGATGGGGGGAGACATCATTTTTCATCGTTGTTTCGAAGATAACCATATATGATTTCTGAAAATTTCATCATGGTAGCAATAAAGCATGGGCATTTTACCAAAAATTGAATCAGTACTACTAGAAATCAATCAAAGTCTTGGTGGTAATACCGCATATTCAACAGTTCAACTTGCATACTAAAATTACAAAGCTAAATAAATTTTCAAAGAACACTTGCAATAGTTAATGTAACCTTCATCTATTAAAAATTATTATATTTTTTAGGGGGTAAGGGGAGAATGAGTAATCCAGTTTCTCTTTCAAATAGTTGTATTCTCCTTGCAGGTAGCATTTCTCTTACTACAAATGATGACCAGATCGATAAGGCTCATTCATTTGTTGAAGCTCTTGTAACAGAAGTTATTAATGCTGGAGGCAGCTTTATCGGTTATTTTTCAGCAGAGCCTGTAAATCAAACTCAAAAATCTTTAGTTTTTGATTGGACTATTGCTAGAAAAATAAACGAACTAACTCAAGGGATAGAAAACAAAATCTTTCTTAAGATTGTTGCATCAAATGATCGGTTGCAATTCAAAACCAATTCCGAACAGCGACGGCTTTTAAATAGCATGATTGCTCGTGGGGTTGCTGAACATATTTGTATTGATGACGAAATCTTAACAGGTAGCAATGTAGGTGAAGAACAAATTGAGCATGCTACAGCAATGATTGCACTAGGTGGTGGTAAAGGAGTATTAGATAGAGCTCACAAAATGGTAAAAAAAGGGTTGCCTATTTTGCCTTTAGATCTACAAATCGGATCAAATAAAGAAGATGGAAATGGTGCATTAGGATTGCTAAAAAAATTTAGAGATACTCCTCAAACTTATTTGCAAAATACCGGTTCTACTGTGGTAAAAAGTATTTCAGCACTCTCTTTAGAAGAACCTGTATTAGAATTTTCTCAAATTGCAAAGAGAATTATTACGATCTTTTATAAAGAGGAACAAGCTAGACACGCAGCTCTTCCGCCAGATGTATTAGTCTTGACAGCTTTACCAATTGAATTATCAGCTGCAAGGCAAGCATTAAATATTAATGAAGGTGTACAGCCTATAGTTACAAGTACGGGTCTCCATGTATGGAAAACAGAAATAATTCGCAATGATGGTATACGGGCTAATTGCGCAATAGCATGTTTTTCTAGCGCTGGAAATGTAGATGCTTCTTCAATCACCACCACATTACTAATTGAATTACAACCTAAAAATGTAATCATGTTAGGTATTGCTGCGGGAATGCGCGAAAAATGTGCTTTAGGCGAAGTTGTTTTATCTGAACAAGTCGTTGCATACGAAGGAGCAGCTCTCATTGAAGGTGGCGCTACAGAACACCGGCCTAAAAGCACAGTGTTAGATCTTAAAGTTAGACAGGATGTTAGCACATATTTATCTAACAAAAGTTCTTTAGAAAGTCGCTTAATAAAGAGCTATGAAGCCTTAGAAATCATACTTCCAGATAGTATTGAAATTGGCCCAGTAACTAAAAGTGTTATGCCTAAAACAGTCACTATTGGAAGTGGTGAGAAGCTTCTTCGAGATCCTGAAAAATTTAAAGCCTTAAAAGAACTTAATGGAAAAATTGAAGTTGCTGAAATGGAGGGTGCAGGAGTATTTGCGGCTTGTGCTTTACATAAAAAACCCGTGTTAATGATTAGAGGAATTAGTGACTTTGGTGATTCCACAAAAGACAATCGCTTTCATGACTTAGCCGCAAAAGCAGCTGCTGCAGTAACAGCAGATTATATTACTCATGGCTTAACACTTAATAACTAACTTGGGGAAACACATCAGAATGTCACTTACAAATTCAGATCTTCAATATTATGATGGTAATGTACTTCGTTTACCTTCAGAAAAACGTACAGAATATCATGCACAAGTGGATAATTTAATAACAGAGTTACGCAAACATATCACTTCAAACTCTGACTTAAAAATAGCAAAAGTAGTTAAAGCCGGTTCTTTTGCAAAGTATACAATTTTGAAGAAAACTGTAGATGATCCTATCGATGTAGATATTGTATTTTATATCAGTAATAAAAATGTAGATGATTCGACATTAGACAATCTTAATGACTTAATTTACACGTTACTCACAAAAATTTATCCAACTAAAGCTGTTGAAGATTTTGAGATTCAACGGAGAGCAGCTACAGTAACTTTTGTCAAAAGTGGGCTGAGTGTAGATGTAGTTCCTGTAATTCAAGATGCCCAAGAACCAAACCATGGTTGGCAATATGATCTAAAAACTAAAGAAAAAAACCTAACTTGTGCTCCTTGTCATATTCAATTTATTCGTGATAGAAAAAATTCAGATAAGCATTACCGCACTTTAGTGCGTATGGCAAAACGATGGAAAAATTTTGCGTGCCCTCCGGGCCTTAAATCTTTTCATCTAGAGTTGATACTAGCTTATTTACAAGATCGTGATGGACCAACACAAAATATTGAACAACGTTTTAGAGAATTTTTAGGATTTATAGCTCAAAGTGAATTAAATGAACGTATTGATTTCCCTGAGAACTCGGCTAAGGTGCAGAAATATTTTTCAGATCCTGTTGTAATTATTGATCCTGCTAACCATGAAAATAATGTAGCGTCTCGAATAACTATAGAAGAGAAAGAACAAATCGTCAAAATAGCCTTACAAGCTTGGGAAACTGCAAATTATGCATCAGTAGAAGATGATAACGACATTTGGAAAGAAATATTCGGTAATAAATTTAAAATTAAGGATTAAAGCATGAGTTCATCATACTCAAGTACTTATTCGAGTACTTACACTGTAGCTGATGTTGAAAAAGTTGTACGTAGTATTAAAGCAGATTTAATTATGATCGCTAGTAGCACAAGAGCGATGACTGAAGATAAAGCGAAAGAATATGCCCATGATATTGAACTATTAGCAAAAAATGAATATTTATCTAAAGTGGATGTAACTTTGATATCTTCCTATGGTTCAGAAGTTAGAGCTATTAAGTACATATTTCAAACTGAAGGTGCATCTGGTACTGAAAGACCTGGCGGAGTAATGTGGCCCCACACACCAGATGGACGAATTAGAATTATATTGTCACATACCGATAAATATCGTAATGAATCAGAAAAAGCTTCCAAATTACCATTGGAAATAACTTGGGTCTCAACAACAGAAAGTACCACTCACAGTAGCCTTTCTGCATCAGGGGAGCGAGGTTATAGCAGTAATGGTTATGGAGCTAATAGGAGCGACTACTCATGAGTAAATCAACAGTTTTTGAAGTTAAGACAGATTTACCAATTAAACAATTTGATGATTTAGCTGACAAATTACTCGGTTTTGAATCTAGATATTCCCGTATTAAGAAACAAGTACAACTTTTGCTTCAGGCTGATGAGTTAGAACAATGGAGTAAACAAAAACATGGGAAAAAACTAGCGGTTATTGATCTTCTTGTCGATCAATATCCTTTAGCTATTTTTCATGGTGATGTAGGTACTGGAAAAACTGCAAATGCTGAAGCAATTGTTAATAGATTAGCTCGTGATGCGAAAATAGAAGATGCTTTGCTATTTAAGCTTAGTAATAAAGTCAGAGGAACTGGTAAAGTTGGTGAAATGGGTACTCTCATTGCACAAGCATTCGATGAAATCACTCGGTCTATTGGACATGGAAATGGTCGAGCTTTTCTTATTATTGATGAAGGTGATTCGCTTGGAGCATCTCGAAGTCAAGAAAATAGTCATCATGAAGATAAAGTTGGTGTGAATACTTTAATTCAAGCAATAGATGATTTAAGAAAACATGGTGGCCGTATCTTTGCAATTTTATGTACTAATCGATTAGCTGCTTTAGATGCAGCTGTTTTGCGTAGAGCTTCCATTGTAGAAGAGTTTGTTCGCCCATCTAATGAAGAACGACATGAGCTTTTTACTAAAGATTTGTCTGACATCGATTTTTCGGAAGATGAAATTGCCGAATTAGTAAGTGCAACTGCTCCTCACGGAGCAGAACCAGGTTGGACTTATTCAGATATTCGTACACGGTTATATCCAACGGCAGTTTCTTTAGCTTTTCCTGATTCAGAATTAACAATCTCACACTTCCATCAGGCTCTTAGTAAGCTAAAGCCTTCACCTATAATGGCTGGATAACATAATTCTAATTGGAAGGAGCATAAGAATGTATAAAAAAGAGGTTTATATTTCTGTAGACATTGAAACAGCAGGTCCTATAGTAGGTGAACACAGTATGCTGACTATAGGAGCATGTTTCGTATATAACCCTGATATAGAATTTACAATAATGCTCCAACCAATCAGTGATCAAGCAATTGAAGAAGCTTTAAAAGTGTCAGGAATAACTTTAGACCAAGCACGAAAGAAAGGTATTCCCCCCATAGAAGCAATGTCTCAATTTGAAAGTTGGATACTCAAGTATTTACCAGAGGACTCTAGACCTATATTTGTAGGACTTAATGCGCCTTTCGATTGGTCTTTTATAAATTTTTATTTTCTAAAATATTTAAATAGAAATCCTTTTGGTATATCAGCTATAGATATCAAAGCTCTTTTTATGGGAGCCACAAAATGTAGCTGGTACGATACAAAGTCAAGTTCAATAGATAAATATGTACATCCTACTTTACAAGGAGATCATAATGCTTTGCACGATGCAAAGTATCAAGCAGAATTATTTAGATTAGTTTATTCAATTGAATAAATTATATAATTCATATAGTTTTCAATTGGGTAATATTAATATGACAAATAGGATTAATTCTGAACAAGCTGTTGAACATGCCTGGAAGTACTTTGAATTACATTCCAACCAAAGAATAACAATGTTCAATTATTTTCTTTTTATCATTGCTGGATTAGGAACCGCTATAGGTGTTTCCATTCAGTCCTCAAGTACCTTTGCTTACATAGGAATATTTTTATCCATTTTCTTAAGTATTACGGCATTTGTTTTCTGGAAGCTAGATCAAAGAACATCTTTTTTAATCAAACAATCTGAAGAAGTCTTTAAAAGATTAGAAAGAAATTCTTCAATTGATATTGGAATATTTTGTAATGAAGAAAGTAATCTTATTAGAGCTAATATGGGAAAAAAATATTTAAGTAAAATTTTGACTTATGGCTTGATATTTAGAGCAACTTTCTTAATTATGGGACTAATTGGCTTAATCGGAGTCTTAATCTTTAGTTTAATAATTTTTGAAAAAATCTCTTTTGAAACTCCCAAAAAAAATGATACTACGTTAATTTCTAAATAAGTAATAACCCTATGCATATCTTTGCATAGGGCTAGATAATATTTTTAGGCTGTTAAGGCTTTGTTGCACAAAGATTTGAAATGCAAAGCGCCCCTAATTGAGCCAAATTTAAGGCGTAACTTGGGTAAGTGGTCGACCTAATTCCGTAAATCTGTTGAGGACTGCTACACGTGCATGAATCTCATTCACCTGACTAGGAAAGCTTCTTGCCATTAATTTATCGCCTAATAATTTGATGCAATGCATCTTGGTTTCCACCAAACTGCGGCGATGATAGCCTGACCATTTTTTCCATAATGTCCTGCCTAAACGTTTAACTGTTCGAAGTAATTCATTTCGCTCTAGCGAGCTGATCTTTGTATCTTTCCATGGTTTCGCATTTTTTCTAGGTGGAATCACCGCATGTGCTTGCCGATCTGCAATGACCTGACGGCATTGCTTGGTGTCATAAGCTCCATCGGTATAAACAGAGTCAATCTGCTCATCTTGAGGAATCTGATTAAGTAAATCACCAAGTACTTGTGAATCACTGAC
>NZ_VPCE01000024.1:0-5000 GCF_013418335.1 Acinetobacter sp. YH12145
ACGAAACCAATGTAAAAGGTGTATTTGCTGCCGGTGACTGTACAACAGTACCGTACAAACAAATCATCATTGCGACAGGTGAAGGCGCGAAAGCATCATTATCTGCTTTTGATTACATCATCCGTTCGGGTCAATAAAAGAAAGGCCAGTGTGTTTCGAGAAACACACTGGCCGCGCTGAATGTTGTCATTAGAATATTATTTTTCTTAATATTCTCGTTTTATAGGAACTTTGGACGCTAACACCGGAGTTCCTTTTTTTTTTCTGCAAAATTAGGATTCAAAAATGTCCCCACACATTTTGAACCCTATTCGTTGCCCAGCTATTTTTGTTTTACAACCTTATTTTTATACTTTCCCCAAGGTTGTTTCTCTATATAAAGTGGATTAAGCAAGTCTTACGCCAATCACACCATGCATTTAAGATTTAAATAAATTCAAACCCTTAAACTTCTCCAATAAATCAGTTTGGCTTTCGATATGCTCCGGATGCGGAATAATGCACTCAATCGGACAAACTGAAACGCAAGTTTGGTGCGCATAGAAACCGACACATTCAGTACAACGTGCGACATCAATTTCATAAATCTTTGAGCCTTCATAAATGGCATCATTGGGACATTCAGGTAGACACATGTCACAATTGATGCATTTATCTGTAATCAACAAAGCCATAAAGCGAACTCAAGCCTGATACGCTAAAGACGAAGCCGAAATATCTACGGTCGAATTAGGTAAATTACGAATCAGTAAGGCATAGCGCATATCGACATCGGCAGGCACAGGAATATCCACGATATGACCTGAACCTTTGGCATCGTCAATTAGATTACCTTTTTTATCTTTCATTTCAGTTAAAACGAAGGTGATGTTGCCTGAAGTGGTCATCAGTTCTAAAGAATCACCCACAACAAAACGGTTTTTCACTTCGATTTTAAGAGAGTCGCCATCGCGTTCTAAAACTTCACCTACAAACTGTTGATGATCAAAACGTGAAGAACCGGTTTCATAGTTTTGATATTCACTATGAACATGGCGGCGTAGAAAACCTTCGGTATAACCACGATTCGCAAGACCTTCAAGTTGTGACATGAGAGCTGGGTCAAACGGTTTACCAGAAAGGGCATCATCGATGGCTTTACGATAAATTTGAGCGGTACGCGCACAGTAGAAGTAAGACTTGGTACGGCCTTCAATTTTTAAAGAATGAATGCCCATTTTGGTTAAACGGTCTACATGCTGTACAGCACGCAAGTCTTTTGAGTTCATGAAATAAGTGCCATGTTCATCTTCTTCGGCAGCAAACATGTCTTCTTCATTGCGTTGTAATAAAACCGGCTCGCCGAATTGGTGTTGTTCTAGGGCGTGTTGCTCATCGGCATTTTTATTATTGCAGCATGATGATTCTTCAATTTGTGTGACTGGAATAACATCACCAGTTTCATCTTCAACTGCATCGTGAATTTTATAATCCCAACGGCATGCATTGGTACATGCACCTTGGTTTGCATCACGTTTATTCATGTAGCCAGAAAGTAAGCAACGACCGGAGTAAGCCATACATAATGCACCATGTACGAAAACTTCAATTTCCATATCAGGTACATTGTGTTTAATTTCTTCAATTTCTTCGATTGATAATTCACGTGACAAAATGACACGTGTCAGTCCCATATTTTTCCAAAATTTAACCGTTGCCCAGTTCACCGCATTGGCTTGTACAGACAAATGAATGGACACTTCTGGAAAATGTTCACGCACCATCATGATCAGACCAGGGTCAGACATGATCAGTGCATCAGGATTCATGGCAACCACAGGTTCAAGGTCACGGATGAAATTTTTCAGTTTTGAGTTATGCGGTTGGATGTTTACCACCACATAAAACTTTTTACCTAAAGCATGGGCTTCTTCAATGCCAATTTTTAAATTGTCATGGTCGAAAGCATTATTGCGCACACGTAAGCTATATCGCGGCTGACCTGCATACACGGCATCTGCGCCATAAGCAAAAGCGTAGCGCATGTTTTTCAATGAGCCAGCAGGTGAGAGGAGTTCGGTTACGTGTTGAATCGTCATGTCAATAAAGGCATAAAAAATTTATGGCTTTATTGTAGTGATCTAAAAAAAGGATTCAACCAAGTATTTTAGTTGGGTTTTCAAGATATTCCGTTTTCCAAATGTTTTAAAATTTGGCAATCATTGATTTGGCTGGTTTCATTACAACTGGCACGGAGCGTACTTAACTGTATTTTAAAATTTTCTAATTCTTTAATTTTTTCAGAAACTTGACGAATGTGATTATCAATTAATTCATTCACGGCATGACAGCTTTGTGTAGGTGATTGCTCAAGTTCAAGCAGGGTTTGAATCTCGGTGAGAGAAATATCGAGGTTTCGACAGCGCTTAATAAAAACCAAACGTTTGTACATTTCTTCATCATAATAGCGATAATTGTTGTCTGCGCGGAAGCTAGGTTTCAGCAGTTTTTTCTTTTCATAAAAGCGAATACTGTCAACGCTTACCCCAGATTTGGTGGACAATTCTTTAATCAAATAATGTTTTTGTACGTTCATGCTTGACCTTGGAGTGAGTCCATAGTTTTGAATAAGAATAATACAAATCCATTGATTTTTAAATTGGAGCACATTTATGGCATGTACATGTAGTCATGAGCCAGCACCAAGCAAACCCAACAGTAAATTTCGTATTGCACTTTGGATTGCCTTAATCATTAACGCCATAATGTTTTTGGTGGAACTGATTGGCGGGGCTTATGCACATTCTTCTGCGCTTTGGGCGGACTCGTTAGATTTCTTTGGTGATGCTGTTAATTATGGAGTTTCATTAGCCGTGCTAGGCGCCAGTTTATATTGGCGTGCAACAGTTGCCTTGGTTAAAGGTTTTGTCATGGCAGCGTTTGGGATCGTGGTCATTGCCAAAGTGCTCTATGCTTATGCCACTGGGATCGCACCTGAACCGATCACCATGGGGGTGATTGGTATCTTGGCTTTAGCCGCTAATGTCATCTGTGCATATGTTTTATATGCTTTCCGTGAAGGTGACTCCAATATGCAATCGGTTTGGCTATGTAGCCGTAATGATGCCATTGGTAATGTCGCAGTGATCTTGGCGGCTGTTGGGGTATTTGGTACAGGCAGTCTATGGCCAGATTTGATTGTGGCTGTAATCATGGCGATTTTAGGTTTAACGGGCGGTTATCAGGTGATTCGAAAAGCACTGCAAGAGCGTAAGCAAAAAGATATTTTAAGCACGCCTTGCTCTTAAATTCACCGTTAATGGTATTTATTTCAGCAAGGTTCTTAACGCAGATGAAGAGTCGTTAAGTCGCTAGTTGATATTAAAATAGCAGTCAGTTTTATACGAAATTTTCCTGACTGCTAATTCGATAAATCATCTGAAATCAGACTGTATTTAATGGGGTGCTGAGGTTTTATCTACAGACTCCAATTAAGTTATGCTTTACAATAGCGCGCGAAAATCATGTTTAAAAATTAGGTTTTCTACCTTAAAAGCTTTATGTTTAGGCCCCATTGGTGCATCAGGTAAATTAAATGTCGAAAAAGCAAGACATCATTAACGTTGCGCTCCAACTCTTCAATTCTTATAGCTATAACTCGATTGGTATAGATCGAATTATTGGGGAATCGGGCGTTGCTAAAATGACGTTTTATAAATATTTCCCCTCTAAAGCCAAATTAATTGAAGAATGTCTCGTGATTCGAAATCTTAATTTACAGGAATCACTTGAAGCTGCTATTGCAGAATGTGATCCAGAAGACCATCTTTCGCATATTAAAACTATTTTTGCTTGGTACGATGCTTGGTTTCATACTGCAGATTTTAATGGCTGTATGTTTCAAAAAGCAGTAGAAGAAATATCTAAAGTTTATCCGTCTTCATTGCAACCTGCGATTGACTATAAAGAGTGGCTCAAATCAAAATTAAGTACTGCCTTACAACCTCTGGGCATTCAGCAAACTGAACAACTCGCTGCATTTCTGAGTAGTATTTTGGATGGCATGACCATCCAAGCCCAAATTGACCCCAACCAAGTGCATTTAGCAGATTATTGGAAGCGAGTTGAAAGCTTAATTCGTTTGGAATTGACCGCTTAAAATTTGCTTGTAGGCATCGGGGTTTTAAATCTAGCGATGACTTATTTGTATTGATTAACCATCAATTTTTTTCACATGACTTAAGATTCTAAGAAAATAAAAAGCGCGATTATTTGGGGTAATCGCGCTTTGCTGACAATTGTGCGTTCAAATCATTCACTTTGTTAGCTTAAGTCAATGATTTGATTTTCGAACGTTTTATACGTTTTCTCTCATTTATATTTTTACCCTCTGAATGTTAAATTCATTCGGTTTTTGCAGCAAAATAGACAGACTTGTCTGTTTTTTTTGAATTATAGGGGATCTTAGGTGAATTACAAGATAGGAAAGAAAGGTTTGTGTGTTTTTTAATCTAGCTTAAGTTTAAATTAATTCACTTTTTTTAAAGATAATATTAAAATTTTGATCATTAAGCTCGATGTTAATTAGTTGATAGAGCTATTTTTACAGTTGTGTGCATAATGCTGCTTGTTGGGTGCAAGTACATAGCCTAAGACCATTTTGTGAATATTTTATATGCAAGAAGTATTTAGTGAGTGGGTTCTCAGCTTTTTATTTTTAAGTGAATTTTTGAATCGTGGATTTTACATAACGAAACATCTTCTATGGTTTTAAGCATTAAGTTTATTGATGAATTTGACTAAACTAGCAGCAAAATTATTTCCATGATTACAATTTAGAATTTTTATTATGTTAGGCAAAATATTTGCTGTATTAGAACAATTGGGTCTATCCGCCCAAAAACGTGCCATTCATGTGCAATTCTCCAACCCTGCGTTGAATGATGAGCTTTTTATTCAACGTATTGATGGGGAGCATGTCTTAAACCAAGGCCTGCAAGCGACTTTGATTTGCCTATCTA
>NZ_VPCE01000025.1:0-2853 GCF_013418335.1 Acinetobacter sp. YH12145
CCAACCTATCAACGTCGTAGTCTTCAACGGCTCTTTAGTGGACATAAAGTCCAAGGGAAATCTTATCTTGAGGTAGGCTTCCCGCTTAGATGCTTTCAGCGGTTATCCCTTCCGAACATAGCTACCCGGCGATGCGACTGGCGTCACAACCGGTACACCAGAGGTTCGTCCACTCTGGTCCTCTCGTACTAGGAGCAGATCCTCTCAAATTTCCAGCGCCCACGGTAGATAGGGACCGAACTGTCTCACGACGTTCTAAACCCAGCTCGCGTACCTCTTTAAATGGCGAACAGCCATACCCTTGGGACCTGCTTCAGCCCCAGGATGAGATGAGCCGACATCGAGGTGCCAAACACCGCCGTCGATATGAACTCTTGGGCGGTATCAGCCTGTTATCCCCAGAGTACCTTTTATCCGTTGAGCGATGGCCCTTCCATACAGAACCACCGGATCACTAAGACCTACTTTCGTACCTGCTCGACTTGTGGGTCTCGCAGTTAAGCGCGCTTTTGCCTTTATACTCTACGCGTGATTTCCGACCACGCTGAGCGCACCTTCGTACTCCTCCGTTACTCTTTAGGAGGAGACCGCCCCAGTCAAACTACCCACCAGACATGGTCCTCGCTCCAGATCATGGAGCAGAGTTAGAACCTCAATATTACCAGGGTGGTATTTCAAGATTGGCTCCACCGAAACTAGCGTCTCGGTTTCAAAGCCTCCCACCTATCCTACACAAGTAAGATCAAAGTTCAATGTCAAGCTGCAGTAAAGGTTCACGGGGTCTTTCCGTCTAGCCGCGGGTACACCGCATCTTCACGGCGATTTCGATTTCACTGAGCCTCTGCTGGAGACAGCGCCCCCATCATTATGCCATTCGTGCAGGTCGGAACTTACCCGACAAGGAATTTCGCTACCTTAGGACCGTTATAGTTACGGCCGCCGTTTACTGGGGCTTCGATCAAGAGCTTCGCTTACGCTAACCCCATCAATTAACCTTCCAGCACCGGGCAGGCATCACACCCTATACGTCCACTTTCGTGTTTGCAGAGTGCTATGTTTTTAATAAACAGTTGCAGGGGCCTGGTTTCTGTGGCTGCTCTCAGCTCAGGAAGCAAGTTCCATCACCAAAAGCAGCGTACCTTCTCCCGAAGTTACGGTACCATTTTGCCTAGTTCCTTCAGCAGAGTTCTCTCAAGCGCTTTGGTCTACTCGACCTGACCACCTGTGTCGGTTTCGGGTACGATTCCAGTGTAACTGAAGCTTAGAGACTTTTCCTGGAAGTATGGTATCAGCCACTTCACTGTACAAGTACAGCTTGCTGTCAGATCTCAGCATAGAGTACCCCGGATTTGCCTAAGATACATGCCTACTTCCTTTCACCTGGACAACCAACGCCAGGCTGACTTAACCTTCTCCGTCCTCTCATCGCATTACACTGAAGTATTGGAATATTAACCAATTTCCCATCGACTACGCCTCTCGGCCTCGCCTTAGGGGTCGACTCACCCAGCCCCGATTAACGTTGGACTGGAACCCTTGGTCTTTCAGCGAACGGGTTTTTCACCCGTTTTGTCGTTACTCACGTCAGCATTCGCACTTCTGATACCTCCAGCAGACTTCTCAATCCACCTTCATCGGCTTACAGAACGCTCCCCTACCACTTACACTAATGTGTAAATCCGCAGCTTCGGCATATAGTTTTAGCCCCGTTACATCTTCCGCGCAGGCCGACTCGACTAGTGAGCTATTACGCTTTCTTTAAAGGGTGGCTGCTTCTAAGCCAACCTCCTAGCTGTCTATGCCTTCCCACATCGTTTCCCACTTAACTATAATTTTGGGGCCTTAGCTGGCGGTCTGGATTGTTTTCCTCTTGACTACGGACGTTAGCACCCGCAGTCTGTCTCCCGGATAGTACTCATTGGTATTCGGAGTTTGCATCGGTTTGGTAAGTCGGGATGACCCCCTAGCCGAAACAGTGCTCTACCCCCAATGGTATTCGTCCGAGGCGCTACCTAAATAGCTTTCGGGGAGAACCAGCTATCACCGAGTTTGATTAGCCTTTCACCCCTATCCACAAGTCATCCCCTGGCTTTTCAACGACAGTGGGTTCGGTCCTCCAGTTAGTGTTACCCAACCTTCAACCTGCTCATGGATAGATCACCCGGTTTCGGGTCTACACCCAGCAACTAAACGCCCTATTAAGACTCGATTTCTCTACGGCTCCCCTAATCGGTTAACCTTGCTACTGAATGTAAGTCGCTGACCCATTATACAAAAGGTACGCAGTCACCAAACAAGTTGGCTCCCACTGCTTGTATGCATGCGGTTTCAGGATCTATTTCACTCCCCTCACAGGGGTTCTTTTCGCCTTTCCCTCACGGTACTGGTTCACTATCGGTCAGTCAGGAGTATTTAGCCTTGGAGGATGGTCCCCCCATATTCAGACAAGGTTTCACGTGCCTCGCCCTACTCGACATCATTATCTAAGCCCTTTCGTGTACAGGACTATCACCTACTATGGTCGCACTTCCCAGAGCGTTCCACTAAAGCTTAGATAACTTAATGGGCTTTTCCCCGTTCGCTCGCCGCTACTGAGGGAATCTCAATTGATTTCTTTTCCTAAGGGTACTGAGATGTTTCACTTCCCCTCGTTCGCCTCATAAACCTATGTATTCAGTTTATGATACCCGCCTTATAGCGGGTGGGTTTCCCCATTCAGAAATCTCCGGATCACAGGATATTTGCCGCCTCCCCGGAGCTTATCGCAGGCTATTACGTCTTTCATCGCCTCTGACTGCCAAGGCATCCACCACATGCACTTAATTACTTGACTATACAACCCCAAACAGTCGT
>NZ_VPCE01000026.1:0-2982 GCF_013418335.1 Acinetobacter sp. YH12145
TTGTGCAACAAAGCCAACTTAAAGTACTATGTACTTAATTTAACATAATCACTATTATACGCAATGGACTTGTAACTCCAAAATAGAAATGTCCGGTTTCTCCAAAGTAAAAATGTCCGCTTTTAGAATATGCACTTTTGCAATTTCCTTAGCGGACGGTTTGATATGTTGGTGTCTATGTCGGATAAAGAACTTAAACGATTGTCGGTCTTGCAGGAAATCTGCGATCAACGCATAACTCAATCCCAGGCTGCTCAGCTACTTCATATTTCAGAACGTCAGATCAGACGCTTACTGCAGAAATACAAAGCCCAAGGTCCAGCTGCATTAGCCCATGCCGGTCGTGGCCAAATCAGCAATTCTAAACTTCCTGAAGAACTCAAACTCAAGTGCCTCAATATTGTTTCTGACCAACTCCATGGTTTCGGACCCACTTTAGCGCATGAAAAGCTCACCACCGTACATGGATTCGATCTTTCAGTAGAAACCCTGCGTTCTTGGATGATTGCAGCTGACTTATGGATGCCTCGATCCAAGCGCCTGAAACGACCGTATCAGCCTCGTTACAACCGGGATTGCTTTGGTGAACTGATCCAAATTGATGGCTCACACCATGACTGGTTTGAAGGACGCGCTGCTAAATGCTGTCTGCTGGTGTTTATCGATGATGCTACAGGAAAATTGCAGCATTTACGCTTCTGTGAGTCAGAATCAACCTTTGACTATATGATTTCAACACGCTTATATGTCGAACAGCACGGTAAGCCTTTAGCGTTTTACAGCGACAAACATTCAGTCTTTAGAGTGAATCAAAGCAGCAAGAAAGACACCAAGATTACCCAGTTTGGACGTGTACTCAGCACCCTGGCCAATGCCTTAAAACAGGTGGTGCTGCAACAGCGGGTGATCCATGCCGATGAAACGCCGGTCACCATCATGCGGATGGGTGAGAATGATAAAAAACCGAAGAAAGGTTATGTCTGGGCCTATGCCACTACACAGTACAATCCAGTTCAAGCCGTGATCTATGACTTTCAGGATAGTCGTTCAGGTCAGCATGCTGAAGCGTTCCTGAAAGACTGGCAGGGCCATCTGGTCTGTGATGATTACAGCGGTTATAAAGCACGCTTTAAATCAGGTCAGGTCATTGAGGTGGGCTGCATGGCGCATGCGCGTCGTAAATTCCATGAACTGCATGTGACCAAAAAAAGTCAGGTCGCTGAACAGGCATTAGTGCTGATTCAGAAACTGTATGCCATAGAAGCAGAACTCAGGAAAAAGACCGATGGTACAGCAGAACAGCGCCGCGAATACCGACAACAGCATAGTCAACCGGTGATGCAACAACTGTATGAATGGCTCAACCAACATCAACTGACTGTGCCATCGAGTTCTCCAACCGCCAAGGCGATCAATTACACTCTGAAGCGTTGGCCAGCTTTAAGCCGCTATCTGGATAACGATTGGTATAACGGTTGCCAGACCTTACGCACACCATATCGACCTAAACTTTCTTTCCAAATACGTTTGATTTGCTCTGCATGATGTAAATCATGCTGAACACGTTTCGCTCGATGTTCTGGGTTATCAACGAGATCTAAAGCCCGATAATAGGTCGAAGCTGCAATCGGTAAAATTCTACAAATCGCTTCAACACCATATCGATCTTTATTGTTCTGGATAAAATCCACCATTATTTGTGTGGGCGGTCGAGCTCCGCCTGGGCGAAAAAAGCGGCTGCTTTACGTAGAATTTCATTGGCACGTTTTAATTCTTTAATTTCACGTTCCATTTGCTTCATTTTTTCTTGGTCAGATATCTGTTGTACTTTGGCAGGATTTAGTTGATCCATATGCTTTAAATACCAAACACGCAATGTTTCAGGAGTACAACCCTTGCGCAGCATGCTGCTCAGGTGCAATAGCTGTGATTGCAGCCCAAGTAGAAGGATAATCTTTTTCAGATTCAATCAATAATTGAACCGCTCTTTCTCTGATTTCAGGGGTATATTTTGGTTTTGTCATTGGAACATTCTCTCAAGAAAGTTGGTCTCCGACAAACCCGGTACGGTTCAGTTTGTGCAACAAAGCTAAATTGAAATATCAAGACTAACAAGAAATTCAAATTGATTACTAATAGAGCGGCTCACGGCGCCCTATCTTTTAGAAAAACGTATCTGCCGATACATTAAACCGCTCAGACAATGCCTTAATATGACGAATATTCAGTTGGCGTTTACCACTTAAAATCTCAGAAATCACAGATTGGGTTGCAACTTCTGCTAAGTCAGACTGACCTAAACCATGTTGCTCCATCAAAAAAGCCAAAGCAGCACGACCATCCCCTTTAGGCATAGGAAGATGCTCATTTTCATAATCAGAAACCAAATCACCAAGCTGATGAATAAGCCCCATTAAAGGATTAGATTCGTCATCACCAACGGTATCTAAAAGTTCATCTAAAGCTTCAACAAGTGTATGAAAGTCGTCTTCATTTTCTGGCTTGCTGAGCAATGGTGCAACGTAGTGCCAGTGGTCTACGGCCTGTTTAATCATCGCGTTCATACTAACCTTCCTTCCAATGACCTTTGTCATATTCTTTATGGGACAAGACATGACGAATATACACACGTTTTGCTTGATACATCACGACGGCAATAAGTCGGATCTTGTTCCCGCCAATATCGAATACATGGAACTTTCCAACTTTATCGACAGCTGGAAAGAGCTGTTTCATCTCAGCAAAATCTTTCGGATCGTTTGCCTTTATGGTTCGATACCAACCATCTAATGCCGTTTCAGCCTGTGGCCACTTGTGCATTGCTTCTATAATTCTAGCGTGGGTGATCACATGCATAACATTTTATCGCATTTTGCTATAAATCAAGTATAAACAAATTATCGCATTTTGCAATATTGAAGGGCTAGGATGAATAAAGCGCCAAATGGCGCTTTATTAATTATCAGAGGCTTTGTTGCACAC
>NZ_VPCE01000027.1:0-2557 GCF_013418335.1 Acinetobacter sp. YH12145
GAGCTTATGCAGGCAAAGGCAAAGTTGAAATCCAAGCCCAAGGAGATGGGGCAGATTTGATTGCCCGAAAAGGTATTCAAATTATTTCCACGGAAGATAAAGTTGAAATCAAAGCGAGCAAAAAAATTGTTTTAGTTGCGGGTGGTAGTCAGATTGAGATTAGTAGTGGAGGTGTATTGCCTACTACTAGCGGTAAGTTTGAAGTGAAGGCGGGGCAGCATAAGTTTGTGGGAGGGAACAAGATTCCCACTTTGAATGTAAATTTACCTGCACTGAAAATCAAAGAAAATTCAGTGAGCGAATGTCCTATAAGGTTAAAACAATCAAATTCAAATACCGAATATATATCTAATGCTGAGTCATCCACGGCGTTGAATGATTCAGCATTACATGGAAATAGTTGTTCATCTTTATTAAAACCAATTAGTATAGTTGATTATCTACCAGAAGCTCTTTCTGGGAAAATTGTAGATACGGATGAAAACGGAAATTTAATATCAATAGGTATAGAAAAAAATGAAACTTTAGAAGATGGTTATGTTGACTATTATGAAAATTCAAAGAGGTATAAAGTCAAATTTTATGATTATTCAGAGATAAGCCAACCATTTGATATTAAGTTTGATCCACTTAAAAACCTCTTAACAGTAACAACAAAGATATCTTTTAAAGGAAAAAAGCGTGTCTTAGTTGACAATAATAACCAGATAGTTACTAATAAAAGTGGTATAGAAGTAGAATTACCATATGATTCTAGCTTAGATTTGCAAAATTCCATGTTTTCTTTTGAGGATATAGAAATTCCATATAAAGATTGGTTTGACTTTAATAAAGCTAAATCTGAAATTGAGAAAATTTTAAATAAAAATAATTTTTATTTATATCCGAAAAACTGTGCTCAATCAAAATGTACGTGTAAAGTTCCAGTTTGGTTGGAAGTTGTAGAAGCACAAGATGGTCATGAGGTTAATATATACAAATTAAGTACACGTGCGGATTCAAGTAATTGGTCTATAAATGCTACAGCAGAATACGAAGCATCGAAAAAACAGGTAACTGATTACTATCAAATTTATGAATTTATTGAAAACTCAACTTCATTAACTGATTTTCAACAATATGACTTCGGATGTTGGAAATTTGAGCCAAGTTGGATGTCGAATAATATACATGCGCATGAATCTGGTCATTTATTTAATTGGCCAGATGAGTATTTTGCTTATGGGGGAGCAGTAAATCAAAGATATACTTTAGCTACAAGTAATCCACTATATCAAATAGATCTTAAGATTGCAGAGCCTGCAGATTTTTGGAAAAGAAATTCAAAAAATAATTTAATGGGTGAAGGAACTTTAATTAAAAATCCACAAATGCATGAATATTATCTGCATCAAATTCGAGATTGGTTTGAAAAAGAAACAGGGATTAATTGGGATGTTAAATCTTAAATTTATAATGGTTTCAATTTTATTTATGAGTACTATATCAATGGCGAAAAATAATCAAGAGTTTTACACGAGTACATATCCAAATTATTGGGGTAATCCTCTTATAGAAAAATTTTGGGCTAATAATGGTAAAGAATTTTATTTGAAAAATTCTACAGTAGATAGAATAGGTAGTAAAAATAATAAAATAAACGGAGTTGGTTTGATTGTTAAAAGCTTAACCGAAAAAGAGGCTGAAGATTATGACAAATATGGAAAAAAAATTTTCTTGCTTAATAAAAAATATGATGTCAAAAGTAGTAAAGATAAGAAGCTAAATTTTAGATTTTTTGAAATTTCAGGTGAGAATACTGTTTCTTCAATACTTTTTAATTCAAAAGACAGTAATGGGCAGGAAGTTTTAAAATGGTTTAATGAAAAAAAAATAAATTTTATTAATTCCAGTGAAAGTAAAATGGAAATAGGATTTAAAATTATTACTAAAATAAAAAAAAGTGAATCTGATTATGTTTTAGAATTGATATTTGAGAATTTATCTGGGCAAGATATATTAATCACTGGGGTTAATGATTGGGAGGTGAGTAATGAAAATAGAAGAAGTAAAATAATATCAAATTTAGTGATTAGGGATGGTTTGAATGCATCTTTTAAATTTAGTTTGAATAAATATAATTTGATAGAGAAAAATGAGGATTTATTAAACAATCTAATATTGCCTGGGAAAATGAAAAAAAGTATTCATTTCAAGTTAGATAAAAATGAAATGGATAAGCTAGAAGAATATCAAAAAATTATAGATGATGCAGAGTTAAAATATTATGTTGTTATGGATCTTAGAGTGCTATCGCCAAGTATTATTGCAGGTGATTTTCATTATTTAACTAGTTTGAATGAATTTATTTATTCTAAATGAATTGCATGTCGTATATTTGGTTTTTTCACATTTTTTTTGTGCAGGGGAATTGTATTTTTTATGTTTGAATGGCTTTGTTGCACAAACCTATCTGTAAAGGCTTTTTCAGCGATATAATTTTCAAATGAAGAAGCCTGCACACAAAATCTACCGCACAACCAATTGGCCCGCATATAACCGAGCACTTATGAGTCGC
>NZ_VPCE01000028.1:0-2372 GCF_013418335.1 Acinetobacter sp. YH12145
ATTTTTTTGCTCGCTTTGATTTCAACTTTATCTTCCGTGGAAATAATTTGAATACCTTTTCGGGCAATCAAATCTGCCCCATCTCCTTGGGCTTGGATTTCAACTTTGCCTTTGCCTGCATAAGCTCTTAATCCCTCTTGTGCTGCAAATAGACTGATCTTGCTTTGTGCATGGGCAATTAAGGATTTTTGACTGCTGATATTGATGCTATCGCCTGCACTTTGGCTGATCTGCCCATCGGCTGAAAGATGAATATCTTCCTGACTACTCACAACAATTGAGTTTGGTGCAGATAAAATCATTAAGGCTTGTTTAAAAGCGTCGGCTTTTTCTTTACTCCCTTTTTCGATTTGGCCAAGGAAGTTTTTCAGGTTATCTAAGACTTCAAGTGGGTCAGTTTGTTGATTTTTCGCCACTTCACTTAAAGCTTTACTGCTGTTTAAGTTGGCTTCGATTTGATCTTTTGCAGCTTGTGCGTCGAGGTGCATTGCCGCTGCTTGTTGTTGTGAGTGTGTGCTGACAAGGAGCCCTTGTCCTGCTCGTACTGCGCCCCATTGGTCGGTTCTCAGTTCAAAGCCTTCCCCTCGTCCTGCACTTGCTGCGGTTTCTTTGGGATGACTGAGGTTACCGAGGTTGAGCTGGGTGGCACCATGGGTACTTTGTAATTGTGTCGAAATTTGTCCTGTGGTGTCATCAAAGCGCAGTTGTCCAAAGCCTTCACCTTGGACTTCCTTACTTTTTATTCCAGCCAGTTTTTTGGTCTCAGGTAGTTTGCCTTTACTATCAAATTGGGTCGGACTGCGCTGTGCTTCATGTATACGCCCCACCACAAATGGACGGTCGATGTTGCCGTCAAAGAAATCGATGACCACGATTTCATTAATGCGCGGTAAGAAGCGTGCGCCATAACCTTCGCCTGCCCATGGGGTAAGCACATCGACCCATGCAGAATCTGTGTCATTGTCATTACTGCCTGCACCACCATCATGGCTGTGGTCATCTCCACGGGTAAATAAGAAGCGGACTTTGATACGCCCCCATTCATCGACATGTATTTCTTCACCACTTGGCCCGACAACTTTAGCCCGTTGCGGATGGGTGCTTGGACGGTGTTCGAGTGGGTTATATGCAGGAACCGTCGCAATATTGCGGCGTTGTAATGTGAGCTGATTGGCCTGACGCTCGGTCTGTTCATGGATCGGTTTAATATTCCACTGGCTTTGTTCAATCAGTTGATTGACTTGTTCAGAGAGGTCTTTAGGTAAGTTATTTTGGTTATAGAATTTCTTTTCTGTGATTAAAAATTGTTTGTCTGCACCACTGTGTTGATCGATTTCTGGGTGTTCATTCAGTTCAAACCAATAACCCACTTGGGTATCACGCACAGTCGATTGTGCACTGAATTTTTTCGATTGTAGCTCGTGATAGCGCGTTAGGTTTTGATTCAATTTTTCAATTTGGCTATTGGATGAAGCGGTAGCTTGGTCTTCGCCTTTTAAATCTTGCATCCATGCAGGGCTGATATGCCATGCTTGCTCCAAACTTAAGCTGGCATTGTCTTGGCTTTGGCTATGCTGATGTTTGCTTTGAACTGAACCTGCGCCTTCTTCTTGGTTCAGTCCATCGGCTTGCCAGCGCTGTACATGGACCGCAGTCGGTTGAATGCTACGCTCACCGATCAAGCTGGTGATGCTGTCTTGTTTTTCTGTGGCGCTAGAGCGATGAAAGCGGATACTACGACGGCTGAGCGCTTGATATTGGCTATTGTCATCAATCAGGCGGAGTTTTTGTTTTTCAATTGGCGCTGAGGAATGCGGCACTTTCAACTGTGCTTCATCGATGAGCCAGTTAATGCCTTCACTGCGCCAAAGTCGCGTTAAAAAGTCATAATCGCTTTCATTCGATTGCATGATGAACGGTCGGACATCATAGTTCTGACTTAAACCGCTTAGATCAAGCGTTAGACTGGCAGCAAAAAGCGGACTTTTGCATTGCCATTCTTTAAAAAGAGTCTCACTAACATCACGCACTGATTTATTCATAAACACACGGCTGTTGCGGCGCTTATGCCACAGCGATGTTGCATCTTCTAAAGTGAGTTTATACAGCGTGAGTGAACCGTCACTCTGCCCTTGGGTGGCTTCGGTAATAATACCCGTGGTACGGAAGAGTTCGCCCTGATCGGTCACTTGATCAACGGCGACTTGTGCGCCAATAAATTGTTTTAATGGAATAAGGGCATTAGTAGATAGGCAAATCAAAGTCGCTTGCAGGCCTTGGTTTAAGACATGCTCCCCATCAATACGTTGAATAAAAAGCTCATCATTCAACGCAGGGTTGGAGAATTGCACATGAATGGCACGTTTTTGGGC
>NZ_VPCE01000029.1:0-1707 GCF_013418335.1 Acinetobacter sp. YH12145
TCCTCCTCCTCCTCGTAGCTCGTCGTCGTCGTCATTGCTCACAGTTATTTTCATTGTGTCGGCAAAGCCTAAAAATTAACTGGATAAATCAAAAGGGAGCTGTAATCAGGGAAAAGAGGCTTTGAAATTAAATTACGTCCGTTCGCTCATAGACATTCGCTCTATAACACCCCCAAACACCCCATAAATAAAAAAATGCCCAAAACGTAGATAAAGGGCATTGTAAACAGGGGATATATAACTAACTTGTAGCTAAAAGCTGAAATTCAAGCAAATCAGATAAAAACTTGTTTACTGGTGGGAGCACTGCCGTTGGATGAAATCAAATGGCTAAGTGCGCCCTTTGGGGTCTAAGGGGTCGAACCCCTTACAAGTCCTGTATATACAGGTAGGCTTGCTTATTGTCATCGTTGCGGGCGGTGCAGCTTGCGAGCCCTCAGCCTGCCACCGTCCTCACTTCGACAAGGAATCAATAAAATCCTTGTTATCCGTTATAAGACCAGTAAAAGCAGCGTCCACAATAGAGCGATCATCTAAAACCTGAAATTCTGTCAATTCGGAAAAAGAATAATAATCCCCATCATCTACAGAAAACTCATGATCACCATGAAGATGTAAAACAACCGAAGTAACCTCACCATCACTTTGATAAGTTATTCCACCCAAACAAATACTATATGAAACTTTTTTGCCTAACAAATCTTTTAAGTGTTCAACTGTTTGATTTATCTCAATATTTTTCATTTAAAAAAACTCTATTTAATTAAATATTCAAGTATTAGTGACTTATCATTATGGTGAGAGTTGGAGAAGATCAGGGAATACTCACCCTAGAGCACTAAAAGCACCCTAAGCAGTATCACCCGAACAATGTAAGGCATCACTACGGAGCCGAGCCATCGCTTCACAGGAGCGCATCACAGCGTAATGCTGCGCTTGTTTTGGTTAGGGCTTACGTCACCCCCTGAACACGTCCAAAACCGCCTATAAACGCCTTTTAATGATCACCGCAAGGGATTACCCCAATATACTCACGATCAGCGTTTTATGACTACTCATGCCGTTGTCTGCTTTGTTCAGATCCCCCAGTAGCAGACTTAAACCTAAAATGCGCTGGCGTCACTGTACCTCCCACCCACATTAAGGACGGAAATTAATTATTTGAACGGATTAAGAACGAAAGAGGGATTTATTTTAATTCTACGAACGTTATAATCATATAACAGCACGGAGATTTAATCTTGAATCTTATATCGAGTTGGTAGCTCATATAACTTTCGTTATTAATTATTATCAGTAATTAATAACCGTGCACCCAATATAAAACTAAAGCCGATCATAAATCAATATGGTCGGTTTTTTTTATGGGAAATATTTTTAGTTTGGAAGTTAATTTTAACTTCCATTTCTGTTTTGGAAGTTAATTCCGTCATGGATCGGATACCGTTACCCCCATCTTATTAGTGGGGGTATTCACAGTTTTCTTTCTAACCCCCACTGTAAAGTAGTGGGTATTGGATGTTTTTTGTTCTATTTCTTGGATTATATTAAGTCAGGAGAATAATAAAAACAATCGCGCTTCCTCCTCCTCCTCGTAGCTCGTCGTCGTCGTCATTGCTCACAGTTATTTTCATTGTGTCGGCAAAGCCTAAAAATTAACTGGATAAATCAAAAGGGAGCTGTAATCAGGGAAAAGAGGCTTTGAAA
>NZ_VPCE01000030.1:0-1665 GCF_013418335.1 Acinetobacter sp. YH12145
GAACGGATGATGTAATCAAAAGCAGATAATGATGCTTTCGCGCCTTCACCTGTCGCAATGATGATTTGTTTGTACGGTACTGTTGTACAGTCACCGGCAGCAAATACACCTTTTACATTGGTTTCGTTACGCTCGTTAATTACGATCTCACCACGGTTTGAAAGTTCTACAGCTGTTTCTTTTAAGAAATCAGTGTTTGGTAACAAACCAATTTGTACAAAGATACCAGCCAATTCAATCGTTTTGATTTCATCTGTTGCACGGTCTTTGTAGTTCAATGCAGTCACTTGTGAACCATCACCCACCACTTCTGTAGACAATGCATTCATGATCACGGTCGTATTCGGTAAGCTGTTTAACTTGTCTTGAAGGACTTGGTCAGCACGAAGCTTAGTATCAAACTCAACAAGCGTTACATGTTCTACAATACCAGCAAGGTCAATCGCCGCTTCGACACCTGAGTTACCACCACCGATCACCGCAACACGTTTACCTTTAAACAATGGACCGTCACAGTGTGGGCAGTATGCAACACCACGTGTACGGTATTCTTGTTCACCCGGAACGTTCATTTCTCTCCAACGTGCACCTGTTGAAAGAATCACTGTTTTAGATTCAAGTTTTGCACCATTCTCTAAAGTCACTTCAACCAAGCCATTGGCTGTTTGGTCAGCACCTTTGATGTCAGATACACGTTGCAAGCTCATGATGTCCACACCGTACTCACGTACATGTGCTTCCATTTCAGCAGCAAACTTAGGACCTTGAGTCTTTTGAATCGACGTGAAGTTTTCGATGTCCATGGTATCCATGACCTGACCGCCCATGCGTTCAGCCACGATACCGGTTTTAATACCCTTACGTGCAGCATAGATTGCAGAAGTATTCCCTGCAGGACCACCACCAATCACAAGCACATCAAATACCTCTTTGGCATTTAACTTTTCAGCATCTTTTGCAGCAGAGTTGGTGTCTAATTTGGCAATGATTTCTTCCAAGGTCATACGACCTTGACCGATGTGATTGCCGTCTTGGAATACCATTGGTACAGCCATGATTTTGCGTTCTTCCACTTCTTCTTGGAAGAATGCACCATCAATCATGGTTGCAGTTGTACCTGGGTTGTAAATTGCGATCAAGTTAAGTGCTTGAACCACGTCAGGACAGTTATGGCAGCTTAAAGATACAAACACATCAAAGTCAGTTTTAAGACCTAGACCTTTGATGGTGTTCAGTACTTCGTCAGAAACTTTCGGTGCATAACCTGAAGTTTGTAGCAAAGCTAGAATCAAAGATGTGAACTCGTGGCCCATCGGTAGACCTGCGAAGAATACACGTGGTGTTTCACCTGCTTTTGCAATACCAAAACTTGGTGAACGGCTGTTATTGCCATCGAAACGAGCAGTAACAAGGTTAGACAAAGCAGCAACTTCAGTTACGAGTTCTTTAATTTTGTCAGACTTGTCTGTACCGTTTAAAGTTGCGACGATTTCAATCGGGCCTTCAAGGCGTTCAAGTAAGGTTTTTAATTGAGCAGAAGTATTTTGATCTAACATTGCTAACGTCTCCAGAGGAGTAAATTTATTTGATGAGAGAATGATAGAACAAACCATTAAATAGGTGAAACGGTTTGTTTTTATAAAATTAATCGGTTTTACAAATCAA
>NZ_VPCE01000031.1:0-1416 GCF_013418335.1 Acinetobacter sp. YH12145
CAGAGGTGATGCAAGAGGAGTGGTTCAAAACGCATCTACCGCAGTGTGAACTAGAGTCTGTGCGCGCAAGGTGGGTGCACAAAATCCTCGCAAAAGAAGCTCGCGAGAAAAGAATGGGCATGCTGATTTCAGAGCAATTCACAGATGAACATAGCAAGAACAAAGGGATGCAACTGACCAACGCCTGTGAGCGTTTTGAAACTATTTACCCCAGACACAGAGCAAATGACACCGTTACTTTCATCATGGCAGTGAAGAAAAGGTTGAGATTCTCGAGCCCGGCCAAGGAAAAGGCCAAGTTGCATGAGGCATCGAACTACGGCAGGTATTTGATGGAGATATTTCTGAAGAAGGTGCCGTTAAGGAGGGAGCATAACACGGAACTAATGGCCCAAGCTAAGCATGAATTTGAATTGAAGAAAACCAGCAAGAGTGCAGCCACAATTGAGAACCACAGCGGCAGATCCTGCAGGGATTGGTTAGTGGATATTGGGCAGATTTTCTCTAAGAGCCAAATATGCACTAAATTTGATAATAGATTCAGGGATGCCAAGGCGGCACAAACAATCGTGTGTTTCCAGCATGCAGTGCTATGCAGATTTGCTCCATACATGCGGTACATCGAAAAGAAGCTGCATGAGGTTCTGCCCAAGAAGTATTACATTCACTCTGGAAAGGGGCTTGATGAGCTAAACAATTGGGTCATTGAAGGGCAGTTTGAGGGCTGTTGCACAGAGTCCGACTATGAAGCATTTGATGCTTCGCAGGACCAATACATCATGGCTTTTGAGATAGAAATAATGAAGTACTTGGGACTACCCCGGGACTTGATAGCTGATTACCAGTACATCAAGACACACCTAGGATCTAAGCTAGGCAACTTTGCGATAATGAGGTTCTCGGGCGAGGCCAGTACCTTCCTGTTCAATACCATGGCAAATATGCTGTTCACCTTCATGAGGTATGAGATAAAGGGTAATGAGTACATATGCTTCGCAGGTGACGATATGTGCTCATCCAAGAGGTTGCAGGTAAGCAGGGAGCATGAGGCTTTTCTGGGTAAGTTGAAATTAAAAGCAAAAGTGCAGCACACTTCAAAGCCCACCTTCTGCGGGTGGAATTTGTGCGCTGATGGAATTTACAAAAAACCTCAATTGGTCCTCGAGCGCATGTGCATAGCAAAAGAGACAAATAATCTGCGGAACTGTATTGATAATTATGCCATCGAAGTTGCCTTTGCGTACAAATTGGGAGAACGCGCTGTGAATCGAATGGATGAGGAGGAGCTGGAAGCCTTCTACAACTGCGTGAGGATAATTGTGAAAAATAAGCATCACTGTAGGTCCAATGTTGTTGAAGTTTTCAGTAACGCAAATGTTTGAGGCGTTAGCTTAGGTCTTAGCTTTAGGATTGTTA
>NZ_VPCE01000032.1:0-1102 GCF_013418335.1 Acinetobacter sp. YH12145
CCGCACCAACAGGCGGTGCGCAAGAAACAGGCAACTCGGAGCAATTCATGGAAAGCAGGATAATGAAACTGCTGGAAACCCTGCGTGCAGAAAGGAGCTCCTCTAAAATCACGAATGCTAGTTTCGAGATTGGCAGGCCGAGCTTGCAGCCCACTGAGGACATGAGGTACGACCCCGGGAACATTTACAGCCGACCTTCCATAGACATGCTGTACAAACTGAAGCCGAGAGCAGTCTCCAATAACCTCGCTACACCTGAGGACATGGCAAGAGTTACCGTGGCGATTGAAGGTTTGGGAGTGCCTACAGAGTTCGTCTCCATGATCATCATTCAAGCTGTTATCTACTGCAAGAGCACAAGTAGTTCTGTGTTTCTAGCCCCGAGAGGCACGTTCGGGTACCCTGGGGGAGCGATAACTGCCGATTCTGTGCTTGCGGTCATGAAGAGAGATGCGAATACCTTAAGAAGAGTGTGCAGACTGTACGCACCAATAGTGTGGAACCACATGCTCGTGCACGATGATCCACCCTCAGATTGGCAGGCAATGGGGTTCCAGAAGAACGAGAGATTTGCGGCATTTGACTTTTTCGACTATGTCGAGAATCCAGCGGCTATCCAGCCGTTGGAGGGCTTAATCAGGCTGCCAACTCCGCAGGAGAAGATTGCACATGACACCCACAAAGACATTGCTTTGAGGAAGGCTAATCGGAACGAGACGTATGCGAATACCAGCGTGGAGATTACCGGGGGCAGACTTGGGCCAGAGTTAATTCGGGATCACAACAATGCGAATAACAAGCGGCAATGAGGCTTAGTTCAAAGGTGTTGAGAAAGGTGCTAGTCGGTGTGTTCAAGCGTCACTATGGCTTAGGGCCAAGGCGTGAGTATGATGACATAGCTAGTGTGATAATTAGTAAATTGGAGCCCCCTGAGATAGGCCTGTCGACGTACGCCAAGAGACGTAGAGCCAAGAAATTGGGTCGATGTCCACGGTGTTACCGGGTGATTGGCCTATCACAGAAGTGTGATGGGTTCAAGTGTGTTCCTGGTATCAGCTACAAACGAAAGCTTGAGCAGAATATCAGGTATGGTGATTGATAG
>NZ_VPCE01000003.1:0-325173 GCF_013418335.1 Acinetobacter sp. YH12145
AGTATTTTGATCTAACATTGCTAACGTCTCCAGAGGAGTAAATTTATTTGATGAGAGAATGATAGAACAAACCATTAAATAGGTGAAACGGTTTGTTTTTATAAAATTAATCGGTTTTACAAATCAAATAGTTAAATTTCTTTCTAAATCATAAGAATATACCGATGTGAATCCAGTCAATATTGGGCCGCTATTGAGAAATACAAGTTAAATAGTGGAAAAATAAACGAATTCATCGCGCTTTAAGCAAGACAATGCTAGAGTCAACGCTATTGTATTGAGAACTTTTTAGGGAAATGGCATGCAGGTTAAACAGGGAATTTATCAGCATTATAAAGGTCAGTTGTATCAAATCTTTCATGTTGCAACACATAGTGAAACGCGTGAAAAAGTTGTGGTCTATCAGTGCTTGTATGACGACTATTCCATGTGGGTCAGACCCTTAGAGATGTTTATGGAAACCGTTGAAATTGATGGTGAAGTAATTCCACGTTTTAAACTGATCCAAGAAACCCACTGAGCAGACATTTAGTACTTTAATCTTTAAATATGAAAGAAATAACAAAAGGACAGAATCATGAGCATGGATGCAAATTTTAAAAACTATATGCAACAACTCTATGCAGACTTTAGTGCTCACGATGCTGCGCAAAATCACCGACTTGCGCGTTACCGAAATATTGAGCCTGAGTCTGCACTGTTTTTAGCTATGCAAATTCGCTTAAAACAAGCCAAACAGATCTTGGAAATTGGAACATCTACAGGCTATTCCACGCTGTGGTTAGCAGATGCTGCGCAGTCTACACAAGGGCGGGTCGAAACCATTGAAATTGATGCAGCGCGCATTGAGAAAGCTAAACAGCATGCGGAAAATTTAGCTTTATCCGAATACATCGAATTTCATCATGGCGATGCACTGCATTTTTTACAGCATTCAAATCGTCGTTATGACTTCATTTTATTAGATGCAGAACGTGATGCGTATGTGGCGTATTGGTCATATTTAGCTGAATTAATACAAGTTCAAAATGGCGTGTTAATCGTGGACAATGTGCTGTCACATGCCGATGAGGTCGCTGAATTTATCCAACGTGTTGAAGCGGATGACCGTTTTATCAGTACGATATTAAATGTGGGCGCAGGGCTCTTTATGGTGACTTGGCGCAACTAGAAATCAGAGCATTCAGCCCTGATTTGATTGAAAATATTTTTTAATTAATAAAAATACTGTTGCTATAGCACCAAGCTCGTAGCGGTTTAACCCTGTAAGCTTACGCGTGAAAAATGTAGATCATATTCTAAATATTTGTGGACAAATGCCGTTTTATCACTACATCGAAGTAAATTATCATAAATAAAAGGTGAAACTGGATAAAAGAGATCCCCAGAACCATTCGCATAAAATATTTTTAAGTAACGTGAAGAAGAACTGTATTTCCAAGAAGTTACCACAGTTGTTGTCATAAGCCACCCCCTTATTGCGTTGTTATAGTCATACTGCAGTTAAAGGTTTATCTCTTTTGAAATTAAGACAAATTCAAGGCGTGGAGTATTGCAGAATTGTTAAAAAATAATGTTTTATCTCACATTTTTTTCATTTCTTTATCAACTAATTTGATAAAAATAATGCCAGTTCAAATAAATGCCATAAGTGTCATTCTCCCATATTAGTGTAAGGAGAGTTAAAAACTACGGCATTGTTCTGATTTATTGCCTTTGACTTGGTTGTTACTGCCATTAATTGAAAAAGCATTTTCAAGACAAATTAAATTACCTGCGATTTCATTATTATTTAGCACAATATTGCCGTTATTTTTCTTTAATTTCAGGTCGCCTGAAATTTGGTTATTGAGGAGTTGGATGTTTTTCCCTGTCGTAAAATCGACATTGCCACTGATATTGTTATGATTGGCAATGATCTTGGTAAAATTTTTATTCGATTCAATATTGCCTTTGATGTAGTTGTCATGCAGTTCAACATTGGCACCATTTTCTAAAATCACATTGCCATGAACAATTAAACCTTCAAGCTGACAATTTTTTTTGACTTTAATATCTTCACGAATACTTTGGTTTTTAATTTCACCTTCGCAGTTCACGGCAGCAAAAGTTGTAAACGAACATAAAATTAAACTGATCGAGACGAAATATTTTTTCATGGGCTTACATCTTCCTGAAATAAGCAATTGACCTAAAATTCATGTTAAAAATACTGAAATACTGGCAAAGATGTAAGCCTAGACAATCGGGTTTGCGGCGCATTTTTATTATATTTGTGTAAGCTCTAACTTGATGAATATCTACAGACATGTGGAATGTGCTTGAGCGTTAAAGTTGTAGGAATAAAGTGTGAACTGCGTAGGGTGTATGGAGGTATATACTCGCAGATAATAGGCATAAAAAAACCACGCTAAAAGCGTGGTTTTTGAATCAGTTCAATCTAATACAGATTAGATTTTACCAACTAGGTCGATTGAAGGAGCAAGAGTTGCGTCGCCTTCTTTCCATTTAGCTGGGCAAACTTCGCCTGGGTGAGCGTGTACGTATTGAGCTGCTTTAACTTTACGAAGAAGTTCTTGAGCATCACGACCGATACCACCAGCGTTGATTTCAACGATTTGGATTTTACCTTCTGGATCGATAACGAAAGTACCACGATCAGCAAGACCGTCAGCTTCGATTAATACGTCAAAGTTTTTAGCAAGAGTCCAGTTCGCATCACCAACCATTACGTATTGGATTTTTTTGATTTCTTCTGAAGAATCGTGCCAAGCTTTGTGAGTGAAATGAGTGTCAGTAGAAACTGAGTAGATTTCAACACCTAGTTTTTGGAATTCTGCATAGTTGTCAGCAAGGTCACCAAGTTCAGTTGGGCAAACGAAAGTGAAGTCAGCTGGGTAGAAGAATACAACAGACCATTTACCTTTAAGATCAGCTTCAGTTACTTCGATGAATTGACCATTTTGGAATGCTTGTGCTTTAAACGGTTTAACTTCAGTATTAATTAAGCTCATCATTGTCTCCATGATTGAGGTTTGTTTTTGATTTCCAATAGGGTACAGAAATTTTGCTTATTGCTGAAATAGTATTTTTACATAACTAATATCGGAAAATCCGAATTAGTACACTCCAGAACTATTTCAGCAATAACGATTATTTATCATTATTTCATTCGATATAAGCCATATCAATGCCATATAAAGTTGAAAGTAAAATGACAAAATCATCTTTTCAAAGTCTGTAACCAACATGATGCTTGTGGCATAAGATTTCAAGGGTGATCTCTAAAAAAGTTATAAAAAATATTTCAAATTATAGAATTTGTTCATATAAGATGGCATGAACATAAAATGACTCCAGATTTGATCAGGTGCTTAGTCAATTTTTTCGTATCATTGCCATTCTCAGTCTTGCACTTGCATCACTATGTATTCTTAAAGTTGAAGACACAGGTACAAATTTATGTATCTATGAATACTTGCAACCTCAAAAAGCGACCTATTTTAATGAACTATTAGGAACTTCATCAGATGATCCTACGCTATTGAGTACCATGGGAATCGTTGGAATCTTCTTTTTTTTCCCACTGTTGCTATCATTTAGACGTGCTTGGTATGTGGTTATATTATGGCTATATGCGATTTTTCAATTCATCATCATTTTAATGATAGAAACTGCTTCAATTTCAAAAATTATCTATGACAGTATTGTTTATTGTCATAATGGTTGGTTGTTCGCATGGGTGATCGGGCAGAGTATATTTATTGTTTTTAGTATCATTTATATTTTCTATGGGACTGAAAACTAATGGATAAAGCATCCAAATGGATAAGCTTGAGTTGCCTATTCTAGTCAGCATGTGGCAATTATTGGTTATTGGCCGCAATTTTAGTTTTTTATCATTTTATTCTGTTCGGCTTTACCTATTGGTTTCAGGCACGCAAAAAATAGATTCATCTTTCACTATTTTTACATACAGCGTAAAATATTTGGTTCTATTTTAATTATTAGGATAATGCATCTGTGCCAAGTCAGTTAAATGTCGATCAATTGGTCATGGTTCGTGATCGCCATCGCTTAAGTCGGCTGAAAAAAGGCAAAGAAGCCAATCCTGAAAAATTTCAAGATTTGTTTGAAAAGTCGAATGCGAAAGTGCGCGAACGGATTGCCCGCATTCCCAATATTAAATTAAATCAAGACTTACCTGTTACGCAGTATGCGGACAAACTAATTGAAGCGATTCAAAAGCATCAAGTGATTATTGTGGCAGGTGAAACCGGTTCGGGTAAAACCACGCAGTTACCGCAAATTGCCATGCTTGCAGGTCGTGGTTTAACGGGTTTGATTGGTCATACTCAACCCCGTCGACTAGCAGCGCGTAGTGTTTCGCAACGTATTGCAGAAGAAGTGGGCGAAAAGCTGGGGGAGTCGATCTCCTTTAAAGTTCGTTTTAACGAGCAAGGTTCGCAAGATTCGATTGTTCGTTTAATGACCGACGGTATTTTATTGGCTGAACTGGCCAATGACCGATTCTTAAATAAATACGACACGATTATTATCGATGAAGCGCATGAGCGTTCGCTAAATATTGACTTCATCATGGGCTATCTCAAACAGCTCTTGCCACGTCGTAAAGATCTCAAAGTCATTATTACTTCCGCGACATTAGACGTAAATCGCTTCTCGAATTACTTTGATGGGGCACCTATTTTTGAAGTCGAAGGTCGAAGCTTCCCTGTAGAATTGCGTTATCGTCCGATTTCAGAGCTGAGTATTGTTGGCAGTGATGATGATGAATTTGACGATTTTGAAGAAAATTTACCGCGTGCCGTAGTTTCGGCAGTAGAAGAATGTTTTCAAGATGCGCAGGAAAAAGGTCATCCTGAACATGCCGACATTTTGATTTTTGCCAGCACTGAACAAGAAATACGTGAGTTACAGGAAACACTGCAAAAGTTTGGGCCACGACATACCGAAGTTTTACCTTTATATGCTCGATTGGCTTTGGCAGAACAGCAAAAGATCTTTAATCCATCAGGCGGTGGGCGACGTATTATTATTGCCACCAACGTGGCAGAAACGGCTTTAACTGTGCCAAATATTCGCTATGTAATTGATAGTGGCTTTGCACGTATATCCCGTTATAACTATCGCTCACGTGTACAGCGTCTACCAATTGAGGCTGTATCACAGGCGGCAGCAAATCAGCGTAAAGGTCGTTGTGGTCGTATTGCACCGGGTGTGTGTATTCGACTGTATTCAGAAGAAGACTTTATGAGTCGTCCTGAATTTACCGAACCGGAGATTAAACGAACCAACTTGGCCTCGGTTATTTTGCAAATGCAAAGTTTGGGCTTTGGTGAATTAGAAGACTTCGATTTTATTGAGCCGCCAGATCATCGTTTGGTGAATGATGGTCGTAAGCTGTTAATTGAATTAGGTGCTTTAAAAGAAAAATCGGCGTATGCACCGCAAGTTGCTTCGGAAAACCAAGCAAAACAAGGCACAAAACATGCGAATAATAAAAATGGTGCTTTAACCAAAATTGGTCAGCAAATGGCGAAAATGCCGATCGACCCACGTCTTGCACGGATGATTTTGGGTGGAGCGCATTTTGGCGTATTAAATGAAGTCTTGATTATTGTCGCTGCTTTAGCGGTACAAGATCCACGTGAACGTCCTGCGGATAAACAAATGCAGGCCGATCAGAAACATGCTTTGTTCCGTGAAGCTGACTCAGATTTCTTGTTTTATATCAAGTTATGGGAAGCTTTGGTTGCTAACCGTGATATGAGTGAAAATAAGCGTCGTACATTTGCACGCAATCATTTCCTCAGTTGGTTACGTCTTCGTGAGTGGAAAAAAACCCATGAGCAATTGGTGGATTTGGCTCAGGGCTTAAAACTGTCCTTTAATGAAAAGAAGGCCAATTATGAAAATCTGCACCGTGCGTTATTAACGGGTTTACTTTCATTTATCGCCAACAAAACCGATGAACGTAATGTGTTCATGGCAGTGCGTCAGCAAAAGGCACGTATTTTCCCTGCATCAACTTTGCATAAAACCAATACACCTTGGGTCATGGCTTTTGAGATGGTGGAAACCTCTCAGGTATATCTTCGTACATTGGCGAAAATTGAACCTGAATGGATTTTATTGGCTGCTGGCGATTTATTGAAGCATCATTATTTTGAGCCGCATTGGTCGAAAAAAGCTGGTGTGGTGAATGCTTATGATCAAATTTCTTTGTTTGGTTTGATTATTGAGCCACGTCGTCAGATTAATTATGAAAAAGTGGATCATCCGGCGGCGCATGAAATTTTCCTACGCGATGCGTTGACGACGGGACATTTGGGTATTACGCCGCCGTTCTTAAAACACAATTTATTAAAACTCGAAGAAGTTGAGCGTGTTGAAGATAAACTGCGTCGTCGTGATTTGGTGGTGGATGAAGAAACCATCTACCAATTTTATGCTGCAAAAGTGCCTGAAGAGGTGGCAAGTCGTCGTAGTTTTGAAGACTGGCGTGCAACGGTAGAACCGCAAAATCCACGGCATTTATTTATCGATGATGATTCGCTTTGGATGAATGACCGTCCAACGACCCAGCAATTTCCAGACTACCTACGAAATGGTGAACTGCGTTTGGCTGCAAGTTATCGTTTTGACCCAAGTCATGATGAAGATGGTGCAACGGTCAAAATTCCAGTTCAAGCTTTGCCGCAAGTGGATGAAAATATTTGGTCATGGGGCATACCCGGTTGGCGACAAGACCTGATTGAAGCCTTGCTTAAAGCACTGCCTAAGGATAAACGCCGTCACTTGGTGCCAATACCAGATACGGCTCGTAAATTAATGGATCGTGTCGATGCCGTGCATTTGCGCGAGCATATTTTTAGTTTCTTGGCGTTCCAACTGCGTGGTGAGCAAATCACAGATAAGGACTTTTCTTGGGAACGTGTTGAGCAATATCTGCTGCCTTTAATCAAAGTCATTGATGAAAAAGGCCGTGTGATTGAGCAAGGTCGTGATCTAGATGAACTCAAAGCACGCTGTCGTACGGAAACTCATAGCCCAGTCAAACAGTTAAAAGGTGAGTTTAAAACCTTCCCTGATAATTTTGTGTTCGAAGCATCACAAAAAGTCACGGGTGTGGTGGTGAAACAATATCAAGCGCTTGTTCCAGTCAAAAGCTTTGCGGAGTTGGATGCCAAAGACGAATCGGGTGTGGTGATTCAGACTTTCAATGACCAATTTGAAGCAGTCAAACAACATCGCGAAGGGATCATTCGTTTGGTTCATATGCAGTTGGGTGACTTAGTTCGTCAGTTGAAAAAACAGATTTCTAAACCCTTGGCATTAGCTTATTCACCGCTAGGTGACAAAGCCAAACTAGAGCAAATGTTAGTTTATGCCACACTTCAGCTTGCAATAAATGAGCTACCTGTCAATGTGCAGGAGTACCAAAACCTGATTTTAAATGTAAAGAAATCTTTCTTAACTCATGGGCAACAAGCATTAGCCGTTTTAACTGAAACCTATATTCAATGGCAGGATATACGTCGGAAATTGTTGGTTTTAGATGATTCTGTGTTTGGAAAGAACATTGATGACATTGAAGATCAACTCGATTTGATGCAACTTTCAGATTTTGTTTATGGCAAAACTTCCGATGTGTGGCTCGAATTTCCAAGATATTTGAAGGCATTAGTCTTGCGTTTAGACCGCTTGCCAAATAACCTACAAAGGGACAATTCTGCCATTGATCAAGTTGACCCATGGATGGAAAAATTATTTAAGTTTAAAAATGACACTCGCCTTAAAGAATTGTATTTCATGGTTGAGGAGTTACGCATCTCTATTTTCTCTCAACCAATGAAGACCAAGATGCCAATTTCTCCATCCCGCTTGCAAAAAGTATGGGATAAGCTCGGAATCAGTTAAGATATAGGTATTTTCTAAAAGGAGTTTTACATGGGCATCCGCATTACGGGTACAGGTCTTTATCATCCAGAAGACGTAATTACTAACGAAGAGTTAGTTGAAGCTTTAAATGCTTATGTGGAACAGTACAACAGTGATAATGCTGAAAAAATTGAAGCCGGTGAGCTAGAAGCGCGCCGTGGTTCAAGTGCAGAATTTATCGAAAAAGCATCTGGCGTGAAAGCACGTTATGTTGCTGAAAAAAGCGGTATTTTAGATCCAAAACGTTTACGCCCAGTGCTACATGAACGTCCAAATGATGAAATTTCGCTACAAGCGGAATGGGGCGTTGCTGCTGCAAAGCAAGCGATGGAAAATGCGGGTGTGACTGCTGAAGACATCGATGTTGTGATCTTGTCATGCTCTAACATTCAACGTGCATATCCAGCCGTTTCAATTGAAATTCAAACTGCGTTGGGTATTCAGGGTTATGCCTATGACATGAACGTTGCATGTTCAGCTGCAACTTTTGGTATCAAGCAAGCCTATGACGCGATCAAATCAGGCGCTCGTCGCGTGTTATTGGTAAACGTTGAGATCACATCTGGTCACACAGATTTCCGTATGCGTGACTGTCACTTCATCTTTGGTGACGTTGCAACGGCTTCGATCATTGAAGAAACTGAAACCAAAGCTGGTTTTGAAGTGTTGGATATTGACCTGTTTACTCAGTTCTCAAACAACATTCGTAACAACTTCGGTTACTTAAATATGAGTGAAGTCGATGCTGACATCGACAACAACCGTTTCCGTCAAGACGGTCGTAAAGTATTTAAAGAAGTGTGTCCATTAGTGGCGAAAATGATCACTAAGCAATTGGATGACAATAAAATTGCGGCAACAGATGTAAAACGCTTCTGGTTACACCAAGCAAATGCCAGCATGAATGAATTGATTCTGAAACTGGTTGTGGGTAAAGAACATGCTCAGCCAGACCTTGTGCCAATCATTCTTGATGAATTTGCCAATACTTCATCAGCAGGTGTCATTATTGCATTGCACCGTACTGCGAATGAAGTAAACCATGGCGAATATGGCGTACTTTGCTCATTTGGTGCAGGCTACTCAGTAGGTTCTGTACTTGTTCAAAAACATGATGCTGCCTAAGGTCAGCACATTTGCAGGTTGAACATGATGCAAAATGGATAAAGCGTTTAAGCGCTTTATCCCGCATGTATTTCACGCCAACATTTTTAGGCGCTGAATACATCGATGCATCTAAACCTGCAATGTATGTAGGGAATCATACAATTTACGGTGTACTCGATTCACCGTTGATTATTGATTATCTCTACAATGAACATAAAGTGGCTGTGGTCAGTATCGCTGATCATAGCCATTTTTATTTGCCCGGTTGGCGTGGCATGGTCAAAAAGTTCGGTGCAGTCCAAGGTATTCAGGACTATGTCAGAACAGTGATGCAACAAGGTTATTCCATTTTAGTTTTTCCCGGTGGTGGTCGAGAGGTTTTGAAGCGAAAAGGCGAAGCCTATCAACTGATTTGGAAGCAACGTTATGGCTTTTTAAAACTGGCGCAAGAATTTAATTATGATATCGTGCCTTTTGCCGCTTTAGGTGGAGATGAAGTCTTTGAACTGGGTTTTGATGCCAGTGTGATTGTTGAACATCGTTGGTTTAAACAACTATTAAAAATACAAAAAATCGATAAATTATTACGTCATGGTGATGTGATTCCGTCTTTACCCAAACGTATTATCCCCAAGCGCATTCCATTCTATTTTCAATTTTTACCCCGTCAAAGTTTGAGTCATATACAGAGTGTAGAGGATTTAAAGCTCTATCGAGAGGCATTACAACAAGATATTTACACTGCCATAGAACAGCTTAAGAAAATCCGTTCAGAACAACATTCTACAGATCAATAATAGTGACTACTCTTCAACTTCATCCATTTTTTATTCGTCACAGCTCAAAATCGTAGAGAAATGAGTCACAACATTGGCCTTTCGGTTTTTCAAAATAATTCCTTTGTATTGACCTTTTTTACAGCTATTTGGCTGATTAATGGCAGTAGTCGGAGCATTAAACTTTGACTATAGTGAAGGTTGAAAAATAATCAACGATCGTTAGGGCGGAAGATGGAAAAGAAAAGCTTGACCCCGCAGCTAGAGCATATCGCTCGGCAACTTATTCGAATATCTCCAAGTTTAAAGCAGTTGTATCAAGAGCAGATGGAACTTGCTACAGCACTCAATTCACAAAATATCTTTAAAATTGAACAAGAGCAGCACCGTATTCAACTGTGTAATGGGCTGTGGACCTTACAGCTACAAAGCCGTGAATCGATTGGCTATCAGTTTCCTAGAAGTCCATTTAGACCCATCAAAATTGTTGAATTGCATTCGACAGAGCCATGTATTGAAGTAGTAGAAGATTTCTTATTTCATGAATTGTATTTTTTTACTGGCGACCTAAAGCCGCAACATTCACTCTTGCTCAGAGAAAAAGCACAGCAATTTAGACAATTGATCTTACAGTCCGTTTTTCAACATCTAAATGGGCCAGCGCGTGTTCAGCAGTTTTTAGCACAGATGACAGGAGTTGAAGCGCAAATTTTTGATCAGTTGATGCAAGAGCAGCAGATTTATCAGACACCGCTATTACAAACGTATATCGAATGCCAAATCTGTCTACCCCATTGGTTGATGCAAAAGATTGAGCAGATGTTTGCGCTCAATTCACTTACAGAAGCTGAAATATTGCCAATACAGCTCTTGATGGATAGTTTGGACGAGATTTGTTTTGCTACAGCACAATTTTTAGATCCGACAATATACAGGATCATGAGTTTGAGCTATGAAGATCGGTTCAATTTACAAGAATTAAATGAACATATAGAAGATATTATTTTGTTGCTCGACCATGCATATGAGCGTCCCAATTTGTTGGGTTTTATTCGTTTGATGCATCGGGATGTTTGGGCAGAGCAGGACATATTGAGCCATAGTAATTTTGTGCAAGCCACAGCAATTTGGCAAAAAAAATGTGGAAAACTCCCTTTACTCGATAACAATCGTGCAGTTCGATGGATGTTCAAGCAGTCAGCCGAAGTGTTGGATTGGCTGAGTCGTAATTTTCAACACAGTAATGTACGTGTGGCTGTGACGGCATTGAGTTTCGTCGATACGCAGTATATTCATCCAACATTGATTCTTGCGACTTTACAACATTTTCAATTTGTTGCAGCGCGCTTATTTATTCAAAATTGCCATACGATTGCGCATGAACAAGATTGGTTTAATCATGAAAAAAATCTGCAGTTTGTTTTACAGCGAAAATATCAGCAGCATGATGACCATCGTGTAGTGATCAGCCCATCGATTTTGTATTTAGATGAGTGGTTGATCTTAATGCGACAGGTGTTAGGCGCGGAGGATCAGGCCATAAAAAAAGTCTATCTACCTTTGAGCCGTATTATGCAGGCCTATCTACAACATTTAGTAAGTTGTACGCAGCATTTACCGCAGGCTTTGATGGATTATATCCGTCCAGAAACCCAAGAAAATCGCCAGTTTTTAAGTATGTTACGACAGCATAAAATTCAACTGCAGGATTTTCGAAATTTATTTTATTTAAAGCCTGCTAATTTAAGAGTGTCTGTATTTGATGCATATGTGCGTGACTATGTTAGTGCGACTTATTCTACAGGTCATACAGTCCCTAAAAATATTACCTGGAATGGGGTCTTTCATCAGGCGGTGCATTGGCATGCCAAGCAACAAAAGCAGGAAGTGTTAACTCAATTAAAGCGTCAATTTGCGACAACAGTCTGGCAGTCATTTACAACAGAAGACAAAATATATTTTCAAGAGTGGGTCTTTGAAGAATTAAAAACCATCGATCGAATTATTGATGAATCTATTCACTTTAAACATTGTTTGGCATCAAGTTATAGCGCCAGTATCATTGCAAGAGTATATGTAGCTTTTCATATGTACCATCCCATTTTGCATGTATCGATGACTTTGGGCTGTCATGTGCAAAACCACATTTTGGTTTTTGATCAACTTGAGTATTCAAATAATACCCAAGCAGAAATAGAAAAAGTAAATATCGCCAAAGAATTTTTAAATAGGTTCAATAGCTTAAAGTAAGATTGGCGAAATACGGATTTAGGAAACTGTGTTGTGCGCTTAACTTTTGAGTCAAAAATCGTTAGGCTATAGCCGTTCTTTTACGGTATAGGTCTTATGAAACAAGAAACTGCACTCAAGCTGCTCAAAGCAGGCGAAAATGTGTTTTTAACAGGTTCGGCTGGTGCAGGTAAAACTTATACTTTAAATCAATACATCAATTATCTGAAAGCGCGCAAAGTGCCGGTGGCAATTACGGCTTCTACAGGGATTGCTGCAACCCATATGAATGGCATGACAATTCATACATGGGCAGGGATTGGGATTAAAGATGCGATTTCCGAAGATGAGTTAAAGCGCTTAAAAGAACGTAAATATTTAAAAGAGCATTTGGAAAATGCCCAAGTTTTAATCATCGATGAAATTTCGATGTTGCATGCCAAGCAATTAAACTTGGTGAATAAAGTTTTAAAATTTTTTAAAGACAGTGAAGATGCTTTTGGGGGGATTCAAGTCATTGTTGCAGGTGACTTCTTCCAGTTACCCCCTGTGGGACGCAAAGGTGAATTAAACCGTGACAAGTTTTGCTTTATGTCTGAGGCATGGGTAGAAGCGAAGTTTCGCGTGTGTTATTTGACCGAACAACATCGTCAGGGTAATGACTATCTCAATGATATTCTAAATGCGATTCGTGCTCAGCAAATTACGGGCGATCATTTGCATGCTTTAAGGCAGACAAGTTCACAAAATATAGGTGAAACCTTTACTCGCTTGTATACCCATAATATGGATGTAGATAGTATTAACTATAAACATCTAAATGAAATTGAGCAAGAATCTCGCCAGTTTGATGCCCAATGTGATGGTAATGATAAACTGATCGAAACCTTAAAATCTTCAGTGCGTGCGCCGGAAACTTTGACCTTAAAGAAAAATGCCAAAGTGATGTTTGTAAAAAACAACTTTGACGTGGGCTATATCAATGGCAGCCTCGGTGAAGTGATAGGTTTTGAAGAAGATGATGAATATGGCATCTTGCCTAAAGTAAAACTCACTGATGGCACGACCTTGGTGGTAGAACCTGAAACATGGTCTGTCGATAATGATGATGGTAAAACCATTGCCAGTTTCCAACAAATTCCACTGCGTTTGGCCTGGGCGATCACCATTCACAAATCTCAAGGGATGACCCTTGCAGCGGCTGAAATTAACTTGACGCATACTTTTGAGAAAGGTCAGGGTTATGTGGCATTGTCGCGTTTAAAAACATTAGATGGTTTACGTTTACTTGGTTTTAATGAACAAGCCTTAGAACTCGACAGTTTGGCGATTAAAGCCGATCGACGTTTTCAGGAACTCTCTGATGAAGCGGAAACCAATTTTGCAGAGGCTGATTTAACCGTTCAACATAAAGCCTTTATTCGTCATTGTGGTGGAACGCTGAATGAAGTGGAAATTGAGCGCAATGAAAAGAAAATTGCCAAAACTGGTGCGAAACAAAGCTTTGCCACAGCGACTTTAGATCAAACTCGTGAATTGTTTGAGGAAGGTTATGAAATTCAAGATATTGCAGTGGAGCGTGGTTTAACACCTGCTACGATTATTAATCATTTGGCTCGTCTGCAAAAAGAGCAAGGTTTAGATATATCGGTGGCACATCCGGGAGAAGACGTGGTTGAGCAGGTGCGTAAAATTTATAAACGTTTGGCGAAACGACAAGACCCAGCACATTATAACGATGATGGTACTATTAAGCTGCGCCCAATTGTGGAGTTGACCAGTCCACGCATGGGATATGACCAAGTTCGTTTGGCTTTATTATTTGTGGAATAACACATTCTTTGGATTACATACATTTAAAGCCAGATTGATCAATCTGGCTTTTTTAATAAGGGGCATCGTGTTTATTTTCATCCTTTGCATCTGCTTAAAAACGATGAATTGGTGGTTAAAGTTCCAAATAAAACTTTAAATGAATAAAACTTAATAAAATAATGATAAGATGAGTATAATTCATTAATGCTTTGCGAAAACTATTCGATTGCAAAGTTGCTCCCAAGTTTAGTTGAGAACAATCATGTTGGAATTACGCCATCTCAAAACCTTATTGGCACTCAGAGAACACGGTTCTTTGGTCGCTGCATCTAATGATCTGTGTTTAACGCCTTCTGCACTTTCACACCAGTTGAAAGAGCTTGATCATTGGTATGGGGTAGAGGTGGTGAACCGACGCACACGTCCTGTGACTTTTTCGAATGTTGGGCAACGTTTACTACGCCTTGCCGATGACATTTTGCCGCAAGTTCAAATTGCGCAATCGGACATTACACGTATTGTGCATGGTCAAACCGGCCGAATTATTTTTTCTTCAGAATGTCATAGTTGCTTTGACTGGCTGATGCCGTTATTGAATGTCTACCGTCAGCAATACCCTGATGTAGATTTGGACTTTGCTTCTGGCTTTGAAGCCAATCCGCATGAACTATTACAAACAGGCGAGTTTGATCTTCTGATTACGGCAGACCCAATCAATTTAAAAGGTGTGGAATATTTCCCAATCTTTGAATATGAGTCTCGTTTGGTATTGTCCAATACACATCCATTGGTTCGTGCGACAAATGTGACTGTTCAAGAATTAGCAGAAGAAACGCTGATTACCTATCCGGTCGATAAACATCGTTTAGATATCATGGCAAAATTATTTTTACCGGCCAATATTCAGCCTAAACACGTTCGTACTACAGATTTGACCCAGATGCTGATTCAGTTGGTTGCAAGTGGTCGTGGTATTGCGGCATTACCAGATTGGGTGGTAAATGAATATGAACAAAAAGGTTGGGTGACCTCTCGACGTTTAGATTGTGTTTCACCTGAAGGTTTAAGACGGACCTTGTACGCAGGCTATCGTACCGAAGAGGCTGAAAAAAGCTATTTTGAAGGCTTCCTAAAACAGTTGGCGAAATTCTCACAAAAGCGCAATCAATATTATTCCAACTAAGGAGGATCTATGACTCAGAGTCTTTTTGTATACGGGACATTACGTCTAGGTCAGCCCAATGCACACGTGATGGAACGCATAGGTGGCATGTGGAAGAAAGGTGTGGTTTGGGGTGAATTAGAAGATAAAGGCTGGGGTGCGGCTATGGGCAGTCCGGGTATTCGTTTATCGAAGGCAGGTCAAGCCATTGAAGGCTATGTTTTTATCTCTGAAAACTTAGCAGCTCATTGGGCTGCTTTAGATGAATTTGAAGGTACTGAATATCAACGTGTTGCTGTCGATGTACAACTGGAAGGCGGAGAATGGATGCAGAGTGAAATTTATGCCTTGAAATAATATCGTGAGGGAGAGTCGTAAAATACGTGGGTCATCCAAACATCATGACTTTCCCCAACCTGCGAAATATGTATCGATGATTCTGCTTGCTCTGTTGTTTCCTTGAGTGCATTTTCTTTTAAAGCGCAGTATCTCAATGAGTTGTATCTAAAGTGCATGAATGCACAGAAATCACTTTAAGATCGCTATACAAGTGGATGAATAATTTCTAGAATTGAGCTGTATCTCACACTGAACCCTGTTTGAACTCAATCATGCCAAATACTATAGAACCCTCACCAACTCAACTCATGTCTGTGATTCAAACGCAGACAGCTATTGCCAAACTGGGTTTAGATCTAAATGCAGTGATGACCGTGGTCGCAGAACAGGCGCAGCAGATTACACATGCTAAAGGTGCAGTTGTAGAGTTGGCTGAAGATGGTGATATGGTCTATCGTGCAGTGTCTGGCGGGGCGAGCCATTTACTGGGTTTAAGACTACATATTGAAAATAGTTTATCGGGTCTATGTATAGCGCAAAAACAAACACTGTATTGCCAAGATTCGGAAACAGATGCACGGGTAGATCGCGTGGCATGTCGACGTGTCGGGTTGCGTTCGATGGCAGTAGTGCCATTGATTCATTGTGATGAAGGTGTCGGTGTTTTAAAGATTTACTCTGACCAAGTCGATGCCTTTCAGGAAGCTGATTTACATATATTAAGTTTGATGTCTGAGTTGATCGCTGCGGCGATGTACCAAGCGACACGTTTCGGTGCGACAGAGCTATATAAATTGGCGACGCAAGATAGCTTAACCGGCTTAGCTAATCGGGCTTTGTTTGTCGACTTTTTACGCCAAGGGATAGAAAAAGCACGTGCGCAGAAAAAAGTGTTGGGTATCTTGATGATTGATATGGATGGTCTGAAGCCGATTAATGATCAGTTTGGACATCGCATTGGGGATGCTGCACTGAAAGAAATTGCACAGCGCATTTTGCGTGAAACACGTCAAGATGACTTGGTTGCACGCTTGGGCGGTGATGAATTTGCTGTGATTTTAACCAATATTGCCAACTTAGAGCGTGCGCAAACGGCGATGAATCGAATCGCAGAAAGTTGCGGACTGCCATTTGCATTCGAGCAAATGAGCTTGAAAATTGGTGCCAGTATTGGCATGGCTTTATTTCCAGAGGATGCCCAATCCATCGATCAATTGGTCGAAATGGCAGACTTGAAAATGTACGCCAATAAGCGTGAACGGAAACAAATCAATCCTGAATAACGTACTGCCTAAATAATTCACTGCTTAAATAATTCACTAATTGTTATGCAGGTGAATTCCTTCACTACCGCCAAATTATTGAAAGTATCAGAAAAAACATTTTTGATGGGAATACGTGTTGTCTCAAACAATTGCAGATGACATCACGGAATATTATTGTTTAATTTAAATCAAAGTGCGCTTAGCATGTGACGGTGCAAGATGATTAAATAATTGAAAAATCATCTAAGGTCATTTGTTTTTTGACTCAAAATAATATTTTGAATTGTTAAGCTGTGCACTATTGCATGGCGAAAAGAGCATGACAATTCAATGAAAGGGATGTCAAAAGATTTATTCATTATTGCGGCAGGTTTTATTGCTGCAATGCATATCGGGAAACTACCGCCCGCAATACCTGTATTACAACAGCAACTCGGCATTAGCTTTATTCAGTCTGGTTTATTGCTCTCACTAGTACAGGGTGCAGGAATGTGCTTTGCATTGTTGATTGGTAGTTATATCCAAAAAATTGGATTTAAACTGTGTATCTTATTGGGCTTAAGTCTATTGACGATAGCAAGTGCATGGGGGAGCTTTGCACAAAGCTTTGATGTCTTGTTGCTACTGCGTGTCATAGAAGGATTTGGCTTCTTATTGGTGACACTCACAGGGCCTGCATTTATCCGTCAGCTTGTACCGCTACAGCACATCAGCGCAAAGATGGGGCTGTGGAGTGCCTATATGGGTGGAGGTATGGGCATTGCCTTATTGGTTGCGCCATTTCTAATTGCTCAATATGGTTGGAGTGTGGTTTGGCTCAGTTTCGCTATGATTACTGCAGCATTACTACTCTGTATCGCTATGTTTATTCCTCAGCCTAATGTGGCGCTGAATACAACACCTATTATTGGTCTCATTCGGGATACTCTGAAACATCCTGCAGCATGGCTTTTGGCGCTCATTTTTGGGACATATGCAGGGCAGTGGTTTGCATTGGTGGGCTTCTTACCGATGATTTATGCCCAAAACCAAATTTCAGCAGAACTGGCGGGTGCTTTAACAGCCAGTGTTGCCGTTGCGAATGCTGTGGGCACATGGGGGTGTGGACTGCTATTACAGCGTGGTTTTCAAGCTAAAACTTTAGTCCAACTGGGTTTTGCTGTTTTGATCATTTGCTCCTTAGGGTTTTATCTCTCTAAAGATGCGTTACCTTTTTTACTGCAATATTTAACGGTGTTTAGTTTTTCGCTTTTTGGAGGCTTGGTTGCTGCGACGGTCTTTGCGCAATCACTGCATTTTGCACCTTATCCTGCGGCAATTAGTACGACGGTCGGCATGATTTTACAATGCTCTGCCATATCACAATTTGTTCTGCCACCTGTGATTGCCACTGTGGTTTCACAAACTGGAGCGTGGTTTTGGGCGGGGATCTTGATGTCAGCATTATCATTCGTTGGAATCATGCTTAGTCGACGTTTATTTCAAATGCAGCATGGCTCAAATTAAAATTTTGTTAAACCGCTATGTCAGCAACGGCCTTATTGTTTAATCCCAATCAGTAGCGACAAGATGCCTGCTGCAATGAGTGGGCCGACGGGTACACCACGCAGCATCGCAACACCTGCGACTGTCCCAATCAGTAGTCCGGCAACAACATCTGGCTGATTCGACATCAGTTTGACACCACGTCCGCCTAGCCATGCGACAAAGATGCCAATAGCGATTGCGACGAGGGATTTCCAACTTAAAAAGGATTTTAAAATCGAATCACCGGGTATTTTCCCGCTAGCGATCGGTGTGAGTACGCCAATGGTTAAAATAATAATGCCAATGTTTAAGCCATATTGTTGCAGATAGGGGAAAAATTCACTCAAAGGCGTGATGCGGAAAATAATCAAGACACCTGCTGCTATGGTGATCGCTGTATTGTGGCTAAAGATGCCACAAGCCAATAACACCAATAACACGATCAGATTTAAATCCAACTGAGACATAGGATATTCGTGAGAAACTTCAATAAATAATCAATAGTGTAGCGCAGAAACATTAAAAACTGGCGTTCAAGATCATTTCCGCTATTTTTCCTGCAAGTTGAGTCACTGTTCAGTATAAAATAGCAATATATGGTGTTTATTAGGTTGTTCTATGTTTCTGGAAAAAATGCTGCAATCACAAGGTTTTGGTTCGCGTAAATATTGCCAACAGTTGATTAAAAATGGTGCGGTCGAAATACACGGTGAGATTGTAGATAATCCAAAGCAAAAACTGGACTTGAATGATTTAACTTACAGTGTGCATGGACAGGACTATACCTATCGTGAGCATGTTTACATCGCGTTAAATAAACCCCAAGGTTATGAATGTTCACATCAGGCAACTCATCATTTCAGTGTTTTTGAATTATTTGATGATGTGCTGTTAAATCGTGGTCTGCAATGCGTCGGGCGACTGGATCAAGACACCACGGGACTGTTGCTGCTCACGGATGATGGTCAATATCTACAAGCGCTGACACACCCTAAAAAGCATGTTGCCAAAGTATATTCAATGCATACAGCAGATCCTGTGACGCCTGAGCAAATGCAACAATTGCAACAAGGCGTGGAGCTGCGAAACGAAAAAGGCATTTTCGCTGCAACCGATGTGCAGCTATTGGCTTCACAGCAATTACAAATGACTGTTCATCAAGGGGTATATCATCAAGTGAAACGGATGTTGGCGGCTGTCGGCAATAAAGTTGAAACTTTACATCGTGCTCAAATAGGACAATTAAAGCTTGAAGATCTCGCTGAGGGTGAGTGGATCTATTTGAATGCAGCGCAAATTGAACAATCGAAATTTCGCGAAAATATCGCTCCACAGTAATGGGTACTGGGCTTTGATAGGTCATCATTTGAAGGATGAATGTGCGGTATTAAAGCCCATAAATATGTCTGCTAATTATTTAAAGATGCGTTTCTAATATGCGTTGATGATGTTTTTAATGCCTAGCAGAGCATTAGCGAATAAAGTAATGATAGGTTTGAAATTCATCATCTTTAATGAAGCCCATCGATTCATAGAGTTGATGTGAGTGATAGTTATTTTTTTGAGTTTCGAGGCTGATTCGAAGCGCACCTTCATGTTGAGCAAAGAGAACCGCAGTATCGATCAATTGTTTGGCTGAACCTTGACGACGATATACAGGGCTGACATAGACATCATCTAAAATATAGTAGGTTGAACAAGCTACAGATGAAAAGCCTAAATACAGTAAGATAAACCCAGTAATGACATCATCTTTTAAGCAAATAAAAATTACGCTTTCATTATTTTCAAAACGTTGTCTTAGAAATTTATATGAGATATCAAGATTAGAAGAGGTGCCATAAAATTGGCGATATTCATCAAATAAAACAGCAAGTGGCTGAAGGTCTGCTTCTGTTGCGCGTCGAACGATCATTTTTTTCTATACTCCATGCTATTTTTATCAGTCTTGCATGAAGCATATCGAAATTTCGAAATTGGTTGATTTATAAATTGTTTATAAATGCGACAGTGTTAAGTTTTGTCACCTTCACCCAAAATTGCATTGAGTTCTTCAAACAAGTCGAGATGATCATCATCTAATAATGGATCATTATTTAAAATTTCTAATTCAGCAGGGCTAATTTCAATGGTTGAAATAGCTTGGGCTTCTTGTTGTTTTAATTTGCGTAACTTAATCAATTGTTCAATATTGATATTTTGGTTTTCAATAGAGAAGGGGATCGATTTGGTTAAAACAACTTGTTTAAAGAATAGACGTACAGCCTGTGCAGGTGTAATGCCTAATTGTTTAAACACGGCAAAGGCTTGTTTCTTTTCCTGTGAATCGAGACGGATTTGGTAGACTTCAGTTTTTCTCATATTCTTAGAAAGCTTTTAAATACTTAACTTTTCGCATTTATTCTAATCAAAACTGTTATAAATTCAAGAAAGTTTGGCAGTATTTTATCAATTTAATGTAATGACAATAGATTTACAGTGTCAATTCATAGGCAGAACTGAATTGAAAAGCCTGCTCTGTCACAGGATCGATAAACTCAAGCTGTTTCGCAAGTAGTTGTAAAGGTTGGCTGAAATCGTCATCTGCCTTATGTTGTACTACTGGATAAAAGGGATCATTTTGAATTGGAATGCCCAAAGCATTTAAATGCACACGAAGTTGGTGTTGCTTGCCGGTATGGGGCTTTAATTCATACTTTGCATGTTTTCCATGCTGCTGGAGGAGCTTAATGTATGTTTCACTATTTGGCTCACCATCTACCAGTTGCATGGTATAAAAAGGCTGACCTTTTTCCATACGATAGCGAGTTGTGATTGGGAAATTTAAGTCATCTCGATAAGCTGCAATGGCATGATAGGTTTTTTGAACTTGCCGCTTGGCAAACATCTGTTGATATAGCCCACGGCTTTCGAGACATTTGGAGAAGAGAACTACGCCGGCAGTTTCACGATCTAAACGATGAATCGGTGTTAGGTGTTCAAGCTGCGTTTGTTTTTTGAGTCGAACCAACAAGGTTTCTTGTACATACTGACCGGTCGGACTCATGGTGAGAAAATGCGGTTTATCGACCACGATGAAATGATCATTTTCAAATAAAATCTGATGCTCAAAGGGAACATGGATTTCATGCGCTAAGAATCGATAATAATAAACATGACGATTTGCTTCAAAAGGACTGTCTATCGTTAAAGCGTCACCATCTGCAGCATAGACTAGACCATCCTTAAATCGTTGTTGCCACTCTGCTGCTTGGATATGAGGAAATTGCTTACACAAATATGCATAGACCGTTGTGGCTTGTGTGTGTTGACCGTCAAGGAAGACTTTACTGGCACTAACACCATTGATCATTGGGGGAGTAAATTCAAAACTGTGCATGAAGAAAGATCTAAAAACTGAGCAAATAAAGCAGAGAACACATCATGAAAAATGCTCAATCTATAGTGTGAACATATCCATTTTAGCCAGTGCGATGCTATCATATTTAATTCTTATGTACATGTTGTGAGTAATATGCAGTATTCATTCAGTCTGGAACTTAATAGTGAAGTCGATACCCAAAACTTAGCTACCGTACTGGCGACGCATTTTACGACGGGTGTAGCGTATTTAATTGGTGACTTGGGTGCAGGAAAGACCACGTTAACACGTTATTTTTTACAACACTTGGGTCATCAAGGTGCGGTAAAAAGTCCAACCTATACATTGGTTGAACCTTACAATATTCAAGGACAAGATATTTTTCATTTTGATTTATATCGTCTGAATGACCCTTATGAGCTTGAACTTATGGGTATCCGTGATTATTTAGAAACGCCGAACGCCCTATTTTTATTTGAATGGCCATCTAAAGGGGGCGACGAAATCCCTGAAGCTGATTTAATTATTAATATTGAAAAGTCTGCGGATGAAAGCACCCGTACAGCAACTTTAAGCTCTTCTTCAGAAACTTTGCAAAACGCTTTGGAGCAAAAATTTAACCATGCTGAATGAAATCAGTGCCCGCCGCATTCGAACGCTTGATCCTGCCTTAGCCAACCAAATTGCCGCAGGGGAAGTGATTGAACGTCCTGCTTCTGTGGTCAAAGAATTACTGGAAAATGCCATTGATGCAGGGGCGACTGAGCTGATTGTTCGTATTGAACAAGGCGGCAGTACACTGATTGAAATAATAGACAATGGTCGGGGTATTCACCCTGAAGATCTACCTTTGGCGGTCATGCGCCATGCCACCAGTAAAATCCAAACTGCTGAAGATTTGCATGCCATTGTAAGTCTAGGTTTTCGTGGGGAAGCCTTGGCTTCGATTGCTGCGGTGTCTCGTTTGACATTGACCAGTAGCCAAAATGATGACGGTGTAGGCTATCAGGTCGAAGTAAATGGCACCGCATTTGATTCGCAAGAAATTCAGCCTGTGGCAGCGACGCAAGGCACCACCATCCGTGTGCAAGATTTATTTTTTAATGTGCCTGCACGGCGTAAGTTCCTCAAAAAACCGGGGACTGAGTTTGGACATATCGAAGAAATTGTCCGTCGTTTGGCACTGACCCATTTTGATATACGTTTTGTCCTTGAGCATAACAATAGTATTAAGCTGAACTTGCCTATTGCAGACAGTGGCGCGCTGCGTTTTCAGCGGGTACAACAATTATTAGGCCGTCAATTTACTGAAAATGCGTACTGGATAGATGCTGATAGCGTCAATATGCGTCTCAGTGGTTGGTTAGGCCATCCTTCAGATGCACGTGCGCAAGCCGATATGCAATACGTCTATGTGAATGGACGTATCGTAAAAGACAAGACAGTTTCACATGCACTTCGGATGGCTTATGACGGTATTTTGCATGGACATCAACATGCCGCTTATTTGTTGTTTATGGAAGTTGATCCTGAAAATATCGATGTGAATGTGCATCCGACCAAGCATGAAATTCGGTTTCTAAATCAACGTGAAGTACATGAGTTTGTTCGTCATTTTGCCAAATCGACATTAGCGCAATTTCAAACCGCGACCGCCGAATTGTCATCTGCAATGAAACTTGATGGGCAGGCACACGAAAATATTATTCCGCAGCCGCGTCATCAGGAACAATTTTCATTACATCAACCTCAGCCAGTTGCAGAGCAAGGCACAAATTTTGTCAGTCCAGAGATCGCGGGTGGACTTACTGACTTTAGTTCGCCAGCAACGGTGCAATATGGTTCAAATCATGCGCCAACAGGTCTGGAAGCTTATACACAGCAATATTCAAATGCGTCGAACAATAGCACTGGATATCAGTCAAATTTAGCGGGTTCCAGACAGCTCAATAATGCATTGCAAAGTTATTTAGCGCCTTTACGTCAAACTGAGTCGTTAAATGATCCGGATACCGCTTTAGCTGAACATATTCAGCAGAAAGTTGATGAGCATCCTTTGGGGATTGCCATTGCGCAATTGCATGGTATTTATATTTTGGCCCAAAACACCGAAGGTTTAATCATTGTTGATATGCATGCGGCACATGAACGCATTGTTTTGCAACAGATGAAAACAGCTTGGGATAAACCTGAGTTTTGGACATCACAGCAGTTGCTGATTCCTAAAGTCGTCAGTATCAGTCGGATGCAAGCGATGCGCGTCGATGAGCTCAAAGAACAATTGGCACGCCTAGGTTTAGAAATAGACCAATATGGCGATGAGCAAGTCATTGTCCGAGGTGTTCCTGCCATTTTGCATAAAGCAGACTTTGATGCGCTGATTCCAGATTTATTAAATGATTTAGACCCAAGTGATCAGGTTGCAGGGTTACTACAAAAGCGTGATCAAATATTGGCAGGCATGGCCTGTCACGGCGCTGTACGCGCACACCGTATTTTAAGTCTATCTGAAATGAATGCATTACTGCGTCAGATGGAACAAACTGAATTTGCCAGCCAATGTAACCATGGGCGTCCGACGTGGCGTGCGTTTCCATTGGCACAGCTAGATAAACTTTTTGCTCGGGGAGAGTAGTTTTACATGTCAAATCAATTGCCGGTCATCAACTTAATGGGACCAACTGCAAGCGGTAAAACCGCCTTGGCATGTGAGTTATACGAGCAAGGTGGATTCGAATTAATTTCAGTCGATTCTGCTTTGGTTTTTCAGGATATGGATATTGGTACGGCCAAGCCGAGTAAAGCTGAGTTGGAGAAATATCCACATCATTTGATTGATATTATCAGTCCGCTAGAAGTGTATTCGGCAGCGAACTTTGTGGAAGATGCGTGTGTGCTGATTGATGATATGCATGCACGAGGTAAAACACCGATTTTAGTTGGTGGTACAATGTTGTATTACAAGGCTTTATTGGAAGGGTTGTCTTCAAATTTACCAAGTGCAGACTATGCTGTACGTGCTGAAATTGAAGCCAAAGCTGAGTCGCAAGGTTGGGATGCTGTATATGCAGAACTGTGCAATGTAGACCCATTGGCAGGTGAAAAATTTAAACCGAGTGATAAGCAACGAATTATCCGTGCGCTCGAAGTTTTTAAGTTAACAGGTAAACCCATTACGCAGTTACAAGCTGAGCAACCTAAAAACGTACCATATCGTTACAATTTTCATAATTACGCATTATTGCCCGACCGATTAGAATTACATGAGCGTATAGCTCAACGTCTAAAAATAATGTGGGAAATTGGATTTTTAAATGAAGTGAAAGCTCTCATTGAAAAATACGATTTAGATGAAAATTTACCCTCTATGCGTTCAGTTGGATATCGTCAAGCTTTAGATTTTTTGAAAAATAGTGATCAAAGTAGCGAAAAACAGCGTGAAATGGAGGATAAGGCACTTTTTGCAACACGACAACTTGCAAAACGTCAATATACTTGGTTAAGATCTTTGCAAGAAACGCATAAATTTACTACATATTTAACTGCGCAGCAGGCTCAAGAAGACTTGCGAAAGTGCTACGGATAAAGCAAAATTTACAGACTACCTTTTTGATAATTTTTAATTGAAAAGTAAAGGTAGCTTTTGCGCTGATTTTTATTATTTTTTGGAGTTATAACATGTCTAAAGGTCAAACTTTACAAGATCCGTTCTTAAATTCTCTCCGTAAAGAACGTATTCCTGTGTCGATCTTCCTTGTCAACGGTATTAAATTACAAGGTCATATTGAATCTTTCGACCAATACGTTGTTTTATTAAAAAATACTGTAAGCCAAATGGTTTACAAACACGCTATTTCAACTGTTGTTCCAGCACGTAACCCACGTCCTGCTGGTGCTCCTGCTGGTGCTCAAGGCGCTGCCGGCTTCGGTGGTCAACAAGGCGGCTTCGGCGGTCAACAAGGTGGCTTCGGTGGCCAGGGTGGCTTTGGTGGTCAAGGTGGCTTTGGTGGTCAAGGTGGCTTCGGTGGTCAAGGTGGCTTCGGTGGTCAAGGTGGCTTTGGCGCTCAAGGTGGCTTCGGTGGTCAAGGTGGCTTTGGCGGTCAAAGTGGTTTCGGCGGTCAAAATGCTGGTTTTGATGGCGAAACTAAATTTGAAGATGCTCAAGACGACGAAAACAACAATCGTTAATTGAATTAAAAAAACCTCCCAAATGGGAGGTTTTTTTTGCCTATAAAAGAGTAGATTGTTTTCACAAAGGGTATGTAATAATTACTAAAGTGCTGAATGATGATAAGAATCGACATAAAAAAACCAGCCGAAGCTGGTTTTTTTATTTATTCACTTATTTCTTTTTACGATCTAGAGTAGGATCTTTAATTTCAACATAAGCATTGTTGCGAATTTCACGTAACCAGCTGTCTAGTTCAGTGTCAAATTGACGCTCACCTAAAATCTGACGTGCCATACGTTCTTGTACTTCATGAGTCATGTCTTGTTGACGTGTATCGGTCACTTGAAGGATGTGCCAACCAAACTGTGACTGAAAAGGCTTGCTGATTTCACCTTTCGCTGTTGATTTCATCATTGCTTCAAATTCTGGAACCATAACACCTGGGCTAACCCAACCTAAACTACCACCATTGGCAGCAGAACCAGTGTCATTCGAGAATGTTGAAGCCAAGACCGCAAAATCTTCACCCTTTTGCAGGCGATTATACAAGTTGTCGATCATTTGCTTGGCATTTTCAGGACTCACGACCTCAGATGGTTGAATCAGGATATGGCGAGTTTGGTATTGAGGAACAATGGCTTTTTGTTCGCCACTTTTACGGTCGACCAATTTTAAAACATGAACGCCATCACGTACTGAAATTAGTTCAGTGGTTTGACCAACTTGCAAAGGAGCTACACGTGCAGCAAGTTCATCTGGAATATCAGATAAGTTGCGGAAGCCCATATCGGCACCGTCAACTTTAATATCTTTGGTACTGTATTTGCTAGTAATCGCTTTTACATCGTTGCTTGCTGCAAGTTCTTTACGAATGTCTTCCGCGATTTTAACGGCATTATCACTGCTAGCTACACGTACATGTAAGACATGAACTTGATTACCTAACGCAGCTTGACCTTGTGGTGAGCTTAAGAAGTTTTTCACATCTTGGTCACTGATTTGAATGCGAGAAGTGACCAACTGTTGGCGTAGACGTTGTAAAGCGATGTCTTCAGCGATACGTGCACGTAAACCTGCATAGGTATTTGGCGCAACAGCATCTAATTTTTGCTGAAACGCTTCTAAGCTTGGGGAGCCTGCGTCTTTTGCAACTTTAAGTACGGCTTCATTGAGCGATTTTTCATCCGCTTTGACATTGTATCGTTTAACCTGTTCAAGCTGTGCTTGGCGCGAAATCAGCTGTTCTAAAGCTTGTTGCTGCAAATATTCAGTCGGTGGGACGGTTTGTTTTTTTGCTTGAAATTGATGAGTGATCTCGGCAATGCTTTGATCAAGATCACTACGTAGAATCACGCTATTGTCAACGACAGCTACAATTTCATCTTTAGGTTGCGCAGCAGCAAATACAGATACAGAAGTCGATAGGCAAAGTGCCAAGGCTGACGCTTTAAAAATTTGTTTTAACTGTTTTGTCTTCATTAACGTTCTGTCCAAGATTGATTAATATTGTTAAAACCCAACACTCGGTTTTCAAGCAAAGAGGTTAATTTATTGTTGAAGCCACCTAAACCTTTTAGGGTGAACTCCGCCATAATGGCACGTTTTGGTTTAACATCTGAAGATGTTACATCATCTAAATCGTTATAGTACGAACGACCATAAACTGAAACACCCCAGCAGCATGACTCGTAGTTCACACCCAGTAAATATTCACGCGCAATACTGTTGTCGAGGTCATATTGTGCATGACCAATAATACGCCAGTTATTGTGTATAGGTTGAATAAACGATGCTACTGCTTGGTCATAGCTGTCTTGGCGATTAGGAATGTCTTTACGATAGAAATAACCGACATTGTATAAATTGCCTTTATTTCCTGTGTAATACATTTGAATATCGCGCTGAGCATTATCACCATTCGCCATCCATGCTGAATTGGCATTCACACTGATGCTGTCAGATAATTGGCTAGAAATGCTCACGACAGGGCCGGTATGGCGTTCGGTATCAAATTTATCAGAGAAGTTGTTCAGTGTGACACGACGGTCTTCAAAATAGAAACTTTGACCAACGCTAGCTTTTAAACGCTCAAGACCAACATCATCAAATAAACTATAGCTCAAGCCTAGAGACGCGAAGTTGTTGTCTTCTAAACGGTCATTACCATAGAACCGACGCGGGCTAAACAATTGGTCATAATTAATTGACGCTGTGGTTGAGTCAAAGTTCGGGTTAGTGTCTTGGTTTTTGTATGGAGAATACGCATAAAAGAAACGTGGCGTTAAGGTTTGTAGATAACGACCTTCGCGCTCCATCACAAGACCCGCATCTAAAGTGAATTGCGGTACAATGACCGATTTACTTTCACTACTAGAGTGATTGTTATTTGTATTTGCACGATCAACGGTATCTTGGTCGTAAATCGTGTTGACGTTGCGAATAGACACTTCTGGTATTACAAAAGACCATGGGTTACGATAGTTATAACGCACACTAAAGTCGTTATAAATACGTGCACCACTTGGCTCATACATTGTCGCATAACTATTGTTTTGCGGAATATTATCGCCACGCAGATTCTTTTTAAAATACGCTGTATCGTTATTGAATTCGTACTGTAAGCCGAGCGGATTACCATTCTTGTAGTTCAGTAGGAATTGCGGCAAGCGCGCATATGGACGGTCTTCATCACTGACAGTTTTATCCAGTGTTTGGAAGTCTTCCACTTTAAGCTGTGCTTTTAGGCCAGGGATACCATTTTTATAATTGAGTTCCCATGCACGGCGTAAGTTTAGGTCAGTTTTTGAGTTTGGATTATTATTGAGATCTGAGAAATAGTCTTTATCGGATGCATAGTTGTATTCTAAATTTGTCGTGAATTGATCGTTAATTTTCCAGTTATGTAGGAAATGTAAGTCTTTACGATCTTGATCATCATACTTTTGGTCGGATGGTAAATAACCACCCCACACCATCCCTGAACCAAAGTTTTTGGTCAAATAACGGAATTCACCTTCCATCATTGCACCACGGTCTGCGATATAACGCGGCGTTACCGTAGCATCATAGTTTGGTGCAAGGTTTAGGTAAACTGGTACTGCAAGTTCAATACCGCCATCATTGGTAAAGCCAAAGCTTGGGGTCAAAATACCTGTGGTACGACGGTCATCAATCGGGAAGTTGAAATAGGGCACAGCCATCACAGGTACGTTTTTTACATATAATGTTGTACCTTTGGTTTCACCGCGGCCAGTTTCTTGATTCAGCTTAATTTTGTCTGCTTGAATTTTCCACGTTGGTTTTTCATCAGGTGGACAAGTGGTATAAACAGCGTTTTCTAATTCGAGTGTTTCGGTTGAAGTACGTGAAATTTTCTCAGCGCGACCGTGTGCATGCTGCTGTTCAGCAATAAAGAAACTGTTATTTAAATCACCCTGTTGGGTTTTTAAATTGTAATCAATCGAATCACTTTGAGAAATCAGCCCAGACTGTGCCATTTGCACGCGGCCAGAAGCATTGGCATAAGTTTGGGTTTTATCAATTTTGATTTGATCGGCACGAATTTGACGACCTTCTTGGTCAATCAGAACATTACCTTCAAGAATGGAGTCGCCATTCGGGTCAAAATGACCATAGTCTGCGGTAATGGTAGAGGTTACGTCTTCAGGTGCGACCGCTTTTGTTGTTGGAGCAACTGGGGTAATCCAGGTGCCTGTACAAAACGCTGAACTTAACTGATTGGTGTTACGAATCTGTGCTTCAGGTGCAGATTTATCGACATAATATTGTTCGAAGAACTGCTGCCCCGGATAAGCTTCTGAAATGCTTTGTTTGAGTTGTTCTGTATCGTCATCCGTGGACGGGTTTGAAACAGGTGCTGCATAGCTTGGTAACGAGCTACCACATAGAAGGGTTAAGATCGCAGTCGCTAAAGGATTAAATTTAAACTGATGCTTCATTTGTCTCATTAACCAGGTATGCTTAATCGCAATTAATTATTGTCGCATCATAGAGAAAAAGTTGATAAGTAGCTACACTTAGCACTTTAAAAACTCAGCCTGTATTAGAATTTATCGCAAATGAATACACAACGTGAACAATTGATACAAACATGGATTTCATCTGTACTCGGTTCAGATCAATTTGAAATTAACTTCTTAGCAGGCGATGCAAGCTTCCGTCGTTATGCACGAATCAAATTGAATAATAAAACATTTATGCTCATGGATGCACCACCAGAAAAAGAAGATTGTGGTCCTTTTGTGTCGATTGATGAATTTTTTGATGCACATGGCGTGCGTGTACCACATATCGTGGCCAAAGACCTCGATCAAGGCTTCTTATTGTTAGAAGATTTTGGTGATGTTTTATTGTCTACGTTGTTGAATGATCAAACCGTAGACGCACATTATGCTCAAAGTTTTAAACAGTTGATTCAATTGCAGTCAATTGATGGAACTGCTCATTTTCCTGCATATGCCTATGAAAAGCTGATTTCTGAAATGGAGCTGTTAACCGATTGGTTATTGCCATCTCTACAAGTGCAGCCTACTGAAGAAGAATCGGCACTGATTAAACGTACCTTTGCTATCTTAGCCAATGCTGCATTGGCTCAGCCTCAAGTGATTGTGCATCGTGATTTTCATAGCCGTAATTTGATGGTACTTGATGATGAGCAAGATCAGGGTGTGATTGACTTCCAAGATGCTGTGATTGGTGCAGATACTTATGATTTGATTTCTATTACACGTGATGCCTATGTGCAGTGGAATGCAGATCGCGTTTATGCATGGTTTAAAACGTTCTATGATTTGTTGCCTGCATCGGCTAAAGATGGTCGTAGCTTTGAGCAATTCAAACAAGACGCCGACCTGATGGCGATTCAACGTCATATCAAAATTTTAGGTATTTTTGTGCGCTTATTTGAGCGTGATGGTAAGTCGGGTTATCTCAAAGATTTGCCGCGTGTGATGTGGTATTTACTTGAAGAAAGTAAACCATATGCAGAATTACAACCTTTTATGCAATTTATTCGCGCTAAAGTATTGCCGAAATTTGAAGCCAAATACGGCACTTATGAGGTTGTTGCATAATGAAAGCCATGATTTTAGCGGCGGGTCTCGGAAATCGGATGCGCCCTTTAACATTGTATAAGCCAAAGCCTTTGCTTGAAGTGGGTGGAAAACCACTGATTGTTTGGCATATAGAAAAGCTAAAAAAAATTGGCGTAACTGAAATTATCATCAATTCTGCATGGCTTGCAGATATCCTGATTGGTACTTTGGGTGATGGTTCGCAGTTTGGTGTGAATATTCGCTGGACACGTGAAGCGGAAGGTCTGGAAACAGCCGGTGGCATTATTAATGCTTTACCTTTGCTTGGGACAGAACCGTTTATTTTAGTCAATGGTGACGTTTGGACGACCTACGATTTTTCAGCCTTGCTCAATATTGAGCTAAAAGATGACTTGGCACACTTGGTCTATGTGACTAACCCAGCGCAACATCCAAAGGGGGATTTTATCTTGGATGCTGGGCGTAGTTATACCTTTGAGCAAGAACATGCAGGCGAGGCACTCACCTATAGCGGAATCGCAGTTATACATCCAAACATGTTTAATGGATTGGAAGCTGGCAAGCGTCCGCTCGCACCTTTATTGAAACAAGCTATGTTGGATGGAAAAATTTCTGCAGAGAAAATGCAAACTGCGTGGGTTGATGTTGGCACACCTGAGCGTTTAAGTGATCTAGATCTACAGATTCGCCAAGGCATGTACGATTAAGTGCATATTCGCTAAGCGTTAGCTACTGTTCCACGGCTTAGAAATCGGTATACTTCAGTTAATTTTTATTGAGATGTCTTCTTTATGCATCCTTTTTTTCAAGACTTAAAGCAAGGTAGTCAAAAGCTTGGCTTAGATTTGAGTGAAGAAGCATTAAATCTATTGCTGAAATACCAAGATGCCCTAGTGCTGTGGAACAAAGCGTATAACTTGACTGCTATTCGTGATCCTAAAGAAATGTTGGTTAAGCATTTATTGGATAGCTTAAGTATCCTAAATGATTTGCCTGCAGGTCGTTTATTGGATATCGGTACGGGTGGTGGCATGCCGGGCATGATCATTGCACTGTGTCAGCCTGAACGTGAATGTGTGCTTTTAGATGCCAATGGTAAAAAAATTCGATTCTTAAAACAATTTATTGCTGACTTAAAACTAAAAAATGTCATTGCGGTACAAACACGTGTCGAAAATGAAGACAGCATTAATGAACTGGGGCAGTTTGATGTGATCACCAGTCGTGCTTTTGCATCGTTAACGGATTTTGTGGATGCGTCTAAACCGTATATGCATGCGCAAAGTATTATCGCGTCGATGAAAGGCTTAATTCCTGAAGAAGAAGTTGAAGCACTGAAAAGTGATTTCAAGATTGATATCGTTGCATTAAAAGTTCCACGACTTGATGAGCAGCGTCATTTAATTTTTCTTAAACGTATTTAAAATTTTCAAAGGACTGGGGTTACCATGGCTCAAATTATTGCGATTGCAAACCAAAAGGGTGGCGTAGGTAAAACCACAACGGCTGTGAACTTGGCTGCATCTTTAGCCATATTAAAAAAACGAGTTTTACTTGTGGATATGGATTCACAAGGCAATGCCACGATGGGTTCGGGCATTCAAAAAAATGATTTGTTGTATTCAGTCACGGATGTCTTACTCGGCGAAGTGCCGATCGAAACCGCCATTTATAAAGCGGAAGTGGGCTATAAAGTTTTAGGTGCAAACCGTGACTTAGCCGGTGTTGAACTGGCGATTGCGGATCAAGACGGTCGTGAGTTTATTTTGCGTGAAGCGTTGGCAAGCGTTGAAAAAGACTTCGACTATATTATTGTCGATTGTGCACCAAGTTTAAGTTTGATCACTGTCAATGCACTTGCAGCGGTACGTGCTGTGCTGATTCCAATGCAGTGTGAATATTATGCCCTAGAAGGTTTGGCTGACCTAACCCAAACCATTGACCGTATTCAGCAAGCTTTAAACCCAGATCTAGAGATCGTGGGTGTGCTGCGTACCATGTACGATGCGCGTAATGCCTTAACACGTGATGTGTCTGCTGAGCTTGAACAATACTTCGGTCAGAAACTTTATGACACGGTCATTCCGCGTAATATTCGTTTGGCTGAAGCGCCTGCGCACGGTTTACCAGTGATTTATTTTGAAAAAAACTCGAAGGGTGCAGTTGCTTATTTGAACTTGGCAGCTGAGATGTTAAAAAAAACCAAAGTAAAAAAAGGAACTAAAGCATGACCGTAAAAAAACGCGGACTGGCTAAAGGTCGTGGTCTGGATGCCTTACTCGGCTCAATCCAAAAAGAAAAACTACAGCTCGAAGCAAAAGCTTTAGATCATGGACAGTTAAAACAAATTGATGTGCATTTATTGAAACGTGGTGAGTATCAACCGCGTCGTTTCATTAAAGAACAAGATTTACAAGAACTTGCTGCATCGATTGAAAAGCATGGTGTCATGCAGCCAATCGTGATTCGTCCTGTAGAAGATGAAAAGCATCCCTACGAAATTATTGCAGGTGAGCGTCGTTGGCGTGCGGCTCAGCTTGCAGGTTTAACCGAAGTTCCAGCCATTGTTCGTGAGTTGAGTGACCAAGTGGCAATTGCCTTGGCATTGATTGAAAACATTCAACGTCAAGATCTGAACCCAATCGATCAAGCTATGGCTTTACAACGCTTCCATGACGAGTTCGGTTTAAGTCATCAAGAGATTGCCGATACGGTCGGTAAAGCACGTACCACGATTAGTAACTTGCTACGCCTCTTGTCTTTAGCGGATCAAGTCAAAGACTTTATGCAGCAAGGTTTGCTCGATATGGGGCATGCACGTGCGATCTTGACGTTAAAAGCCAAAGATCAGCTTAAAGTTGCTGAAATGGTGATTGAAAAAAGTATGTCTGTACGTCAAACCGAACAATTTGTTCGTGATTTGAATGCACCAAAACAACAAAAAGCTAAACCAATTGTTTCATCAGACATTCAACAACTGACACAACGTCTCTCTGATCGTTTCAGTGCAGACGTGAAAATTGATCATAATAAACAAGGGAAAGGCAAGCTGGTGATTAGCTACCATACTCTTGAAGAGCTAGATGGCATTTTAAATATTTGTCTAGCTGAATAATTTTTAAATTCGATTTATTGGGGAAAATCAAATGTGGGAATTAGTCAAAGCGGGCGGGTGGTTAATGATCCCGCTCGTCATTTGTTCGATTTTTACGGTAGCCATTACCATTGAGCGCTTTATTCGTTTAAAGAAATCAATGGTGTTACCAAAAGACTTGATGATGAATGTAAACACATCGGTGAAAGATGTGGTGCAGCAGCTAAAGCAAAGTCTAACTTTACAACAAAGTACATTGGGTCGTGTATTGGGCGCAGGTTACGCTAGTAAAGATCAAAACGAGCAATATGCACGTGCGCAAATGGAAGTCACAGCGTCACAAGAAATTGGTTATTTAGAAAAAAATATCAACTTTTTGGGCACTTTAAGCGCTGTTGCACCTTTACTAGGTTTGTTGGGTACGGTGATCGGTATTATTGAAGCATTCTTAATGATTGATATAGGCACCAATAGTGATCCAGTGTTGATGATGCCGGGTATTTCTAAAGCCTTGATTACCACTGCTGCCGGTATGTTAATTGCTGTACCTGCATTATTTGCGCATCGCTATTTCCAACGTTTGGTTCAGGAATATGTGGCTGAGTTAGAACAGCAGTCGACGTTATTTCATGCCGCTTTGTTTTATAAAAAAACACCTGAAGTAGAAAGTCAGGACATTCAGAAAGCCAGCTGAGTGGAGACTGCGCATGAAATTTAAACGTCGTCAGGTTGAAGATATTCATATCAACCTCACACCGATGATTGACTGTTTGATGTTCATTTTGGTGTTCTTGTTGCTCTCGACCACCTTTAACCAGATGAGTCGAATGAACCTGACTTTGCCAGATGCACAGGGTGTTCCACCTAAAAACTATGATCAAAAGATTGAAGTTGTGGTGGATTCAACAGGACATTATTCTGTCAATGGTCAGTCATTGGCGAGTAAAGAAGTCTCTGATTTGAATACTGCAATTAAACAGACAGCCAATGATCGTCGTGATTTAATGTTTGTGATTGCCGCAGATGCAAAAGCAACACATCAGGATGTGATTCGGGTGATGGATGTTGCAGGTCAACTTGGATTTGTGAATATCAACATCAGTACCAAAGTTCCAACTCGAGGTTATTAGTGAAGCACGATTTTAAGGTCTATTTACGCCTATTAAGTTATTTAAAACCTTTTTGGGGAATCGGCCTGCTGGTTTTGCTTGGTTTCGGTATTAATGCTGCGACAGAAGTTTCTGTCGCAAAATTATTGGAACGCATTATTGAAGCCATTCAAAACAAAGATCAAAGCTTTACAACCTTATTTCCACTCTTGGTGGTTTTATTGATGTTCTTCCGTGGACTCGGTTTGTTCATGGGAGGATATTTTACCGCAGTGATTTCTCGAAACTTAATCTTTAATATTCGTCAGCAAGTGTTCGCAAAACTCATGCGTTTGCCTTCGCAATATTATTTAGATAATTCGAGCGGTCATATCACTGCAAAAATTATGTATAACGTTGAACAGTTGACGGCGGCATCGTCTGAGTCACTGAAAACGATTGTACAACAGGGTCTGATTACCATCGCATTATTGGGTTATTTGCTCTATACCAATTGGCGTTTAACCCTGTGTATTTTGATTTTTGGCCCAATTATTGGTCTGATCATCCGTAAAGCGTCGAAACGCATGCGTAAATTATCCATGCAAGTACAAAGTACTATGGGTGACGTTAACCATGTGGTGCAAGAGACAGTACAAGGCAACTTGGTAGTGAAGGGCTTTGCAGGGCAAGATTATGAACAAAAACGTTTTTATGAAAGCTCGATGGAGAACTTACGCCGCGGCTTAAAAATGGTTGTGGTGCAGCAACTCAATAGCCCAATTGTTCAGCTGATTATGTCGATCGCGCTCAGTATCGTGATGTATATCGCGCTACGCCCTGAGATTTTACAAGATACAACAGCGGGTGAGTTTGTAGCGTATATCACTGCCGCAGGTATGCTGAGTAAGCCAATTAAAACCTTGACGGATGTCAACGAAAAACTACAACGAGGCATGGCAGCAGCTTATTCAGTTTTTGAATTGCTAGATATGCCTGAAGAAGTAAATAACGGCACGCTGAAGCCTGCTTTGAAAGGTGATGTCGAATTTAAAAATGTCAATTTGATCTATGCTGATGGTCACCATGCGATTCATGACTTCAATTTAAAAGTTAATGCAGGGCAAACCATTGCACTAGTTGGGCGTTCAGGTGCAGGTAAAACTTCATTGGTCAATCTGTTGGTGCGTTATCAAGAGGTGTCTTCTGGACAATTGTTGCTAGATCAGCATGATATTCATGATATTGAGCTAAATAGCTTGCGTACTCAGATTTCGATGGTCAATCAGCAAGTGGTTTTGTTTAACCGTACTGTGCGTGAAAATATTGCTTATGGACAGCTAGAGCATGCAACAGATGAACAAGTCATTGCTGCTGCTAAAGCTGCATTTGCACATGATTTTATTATGGATTTACCGCAAGGTTATGACACGCCATTGGGTGCCCAAGGTTTAAATCTGTCTGGTGGTCAACGTCAACGGATTGCGATTGCGCGTGCGATTTTGAAAAATGCACCGATCTTAATTTTAGATGAAGCGACAAGTGCGCTAGATAACGAATCTGAATTTTTCATTCAGCAAGCATTTGACGCTGCGATGCGAGATCGTACCACGATCGTGATTGCACATCGTTTATCGACCATTGAAAATGCAGACTGTATTGTGGTGATGGATAAAGGGCGTATTATTGAACAAGGTTCGCATACAGAGTTGATGGCACAGCGTGGTGCATATTACCAACTTCATCAGCGTAATTTTGAGGAAAATTAAGTCATGTCTTTTGCACAATTGATTCAGGATGCTTGGAATGAACAGGCAAAGTGGCTCGTTGTGTTTAGACCTTTGTCATGGCTTTATCGTGGCGGCTTTTTACTCAATAAAAAACTCTATCAATCAGGTATTAAGCAAAGCTATAAAGCGCCTATTCCAGTCATGGTCATTGGAAACATCACAGTGGGTGGAAGTGGTAAAACCCCATTGCTCATTCACTTGGTCAGTTATTTAAATAGCTTAAAGCTGCGTGTTGGTGTGATCAGTCGTGGCTATGGTGGTCAAGGACCATTTCCGGCCTATGTGGATTTAGACTCGACGGCTGAAATGGTAGGTGATGAACCGAGCTTAATTGTTCAGTCTACAGGTGTACCGATGGCAGTCGGTCCAAACCGCCAGCAAAGTATTGAGTTGCTGCTCTCTAAGCATGAATTGGATTTGATCATCTGCGATGATGGTTTACAGCATTGGGCGCTTCAACGTCAGTTGGAATGGATCGTACTGGATAATAACCGTGGTTTAGGCAATGAAAAATTATTACCCGAAGGTTATTTGCGTGAACCGAAAAAGCGCCTTGCCAGTGGAACAGTCATTGAACATTCAGCAGATCCAAGTTCTCCACTGAATATGCATCTAGAAGCGGCGCAGCCTTATTTGCTCAATAAAGATCTTGTGACGACATTTGATGCAAACAAAGATTTTTATGCTGTGGTGGGTATCGGATTTCCGCAACGATTTTATAAAACCCTTGAAAACATGGGGATTCATCAATTTCAATGTCATGAATTCCCGGATCATTATGAATATGAACTGAGTGATTTGCAGTTTGAAGATGCCAATCCCATCATTACCACTGAAAAAGATGCAGTTAAAATTTTAGCGATCCTCAAAAATAATCCAGATTTTAAAAGAGAAATATGGGTTGTTCCTGTTGATGCAGTGTTATCACCTGCGTGTTATGAAACTTTGCATGCACAGTTGAAACAACTGGGTCTGAAACTTCCCGAAGGCATTTAATTTATGAAACATATTGTTATTCCTGCACGTTTTTCAAGTTCACGTTTACCAGGTAAGCCATTGCTTGAAATTCATGGCCGTCCGATGATTTTACGTGTGGTCGATCAAGCCAAAAAAGTTGCAGGATTCGATGATCTTTGTGTTGCTACAGATGATGAACGTATTGCCGCAGTGTGTCGTGCGGAAGGGGTTGATGTGGTATTGACTTCTACAGAGCATCCATCTGGGACAGATCGTTTAAGTGAAGTTGCACGTATCAAAGGTTGGGCAAGTGATGACATTATTGTCAATGTGCAGGGCGATGAACCTTTGCTTCCCGCTCAATTGGTAAAACAAGTTGCACAATTACTCGTTGATCAGCCAACATGTTCAATGTCGACGCTCTGCGAGCCGATTCATAGTCTGGATGAGTTTCAACGTGACAGCATCGTCAAAGTGGTGATGTCAAAGCACAATCAAGCGCTGTATTTCAGCCGTGCGACTATTCCGTATGACCGAGACGGTGCAAAGCAAGCTGAAAAAACCTTGCATGATCAAGCTTTTCGTCATTTAGGACTTTATGCATACCGCGTAAAACTCCTTCAAGAATATGTCACTTGGGATATGGGTGTGCTCGAAAAATTAGAAAGCCTTGAACAATTACGCGTTTTGGAAAATGGTCACCGTATTGCCATTGCTGTGGCAGAAGCGAACCTACCACCGGGCGTAGACACTCAAGCTGACCTTGATCGTTTGAACCAAATGGATGTTTCAAACTTCGAATAAGGTTTAACGATTTATGCAAAATGACATTGTGGCGCAAGTGTACCCTTGGCAGCAAAATACATGGAATACATTAACCAGCCGTTTTCCACAACTGGGACATGGCGTGCTTTTGTATGGCAAAAAAGGCTGTGGTAAAGAGGCATTTGCAAAACAATTTCTTGCTTGGGTGCTGTGTCAAAAACGTGATGAGCGAACTGAGCCATGTGGTGAGTGTGGGAGTTGCCAGTGGTTAAAGTCAGATACACATCCAAATTTTGTCCACATCAGCACAGATGAAGACAATAAAAAGCAAAATGCCAAAATTAAAATCGAAAAAATTCGTGATTTATTGCCCTTTGTACAGCAAACCGTAGACGGTTGGCGAGTTGTGTTGATTGAGCCTGCTGAAGCATTAAACATTGCGTCATCGAATGCTTTGCTGAAGACATTGGAAGAGCCTGGCGAACGCATTGTGATTATGTTGTTGGCAGAGCACTATTTGAAATTGCCGGCAACCATTCGCAGTCGAATGCAGCACTATGCATTGGATCGTATTGAACCCGAACAATCACAGCAATATTTACAGCAGCATTTGCCCGATAGTGGTGAAACTCAGCGCAAAGTTCTCATGAACTTAGCCAGTCAAATGCCATTACAAGCAATTTCATTGGCAAGTAGTGAATGGCTAAATATGCGCCAAGAGTTTCTACAAGATTGGCAAAAACTTGTGACACAAAAAAACATGCCGATGGCAATTGCGACCAAGTGGAATAAAGCACTGAGTTTTAGTGATTTTAGTCAAATGTTTGAATACTTGTTGTCCGATATAATTTGTGTCAAGCTAAATCAATCCATAAAAAATATAGATTTGGATTTTGGGGTGTTGGCAGAGCAATATTCGCTCGAAACACTCTTTGGGATTTATACAGAATTACAGCAGTCTAAGCGGTTCATCGAGCAGAACGTACAGGGGAATCTGGTCGTAGATGAGCTTTGTATCAAACTGATGAATGTTTAATTAAGGGGAAACATCATGCAACCACGTATGGGCGGGATTGTTCACGCTAATATTCCAGATGTGGAAACACTTTTTGCGAGCTACATGCCTTATGTCGTTGGTGGCGGTTTATTTGTACCATCAAAGCAAGCTGTGAAAATGGGTGATGAGGTTTTCTTATTGGCGACTTTGCCTGAACAAAGTATAAAAATTCCTTTGACAGGGAAAGTGATTTGGATTTCGCAAAAGCAAAATGGCATTAAACCACAAGGCTTTGGGATTCAATTAAGCGGCGAAAAAGGCGTTTATTTCAAAACAGAAGCAGAACGTTTACTTGCAGGGCTTAAATCTGAGGGGCGTAGAAGTTACACTATGTAGTTACAACAGTGAAGACTTGTAGGTACATATTGTGTTTGTAGATACCCATTGCCATTTAACCATGCTTGACTTAAGCCCTTATGAGGGTAATTTAGATCTTGCATTGGATCAGGCTCGTCAAGCCGGGGTCTCAAAATTTATGAGTATCTCGGTTGATCTAGATGACCATATCGAACTTTCAAAAATTGCCGCACGTCATGCAGATGTAGGTTATTCCGTTGGGGTACACCCATGTGAAGATCCTGCAACGATGGCTCGGGCAACAGAAGAATATCTCATTGAATTAGCACAACCTGAAAAGGTTTGGGCGATTGGTGAAACAGGGCTGGACTATTTTCATAGTACCGACTTTATTGCAGAGCAAAAAGAATGCTTTGCCCGCCATATTCACGCATCACAAGCTGTAAAAAAACCAGTGGTTGTTCATACCCGTTCTGCAAAGCATGATACGGTGGATATTATCCGTGCAGAGAAATCCACTCACGGTATTTTGCATTGTTTTACTGAAGATTGGGAAACAGCAAAAGCGGTCTTAGATTGTGGTTATTACGTGTCATTTTCAGGCATTGTTTCTTTTAAAAATGCGCAAGATTTACGTGATGTGGCTAAGCAAGTACCACTGGATCGCGTGCTGATTGAAACAGATAGCCCATACCTTGCACCGATGCCCTATAGAGGAAAGTCTAATGAACCAAAATACGTTCCTTATGTAGCCAAAGCCTTAAGTGATGTATATGATAAGTCAATTGAAGAGATGGCTTTCATTACAATGCAAAACTTTGAAAATCTCCTCAATCTTAAGTAAATAATTTGAATTGATATAAGAGTAAGAGAGTATAGGGTGAAGATGGATCGTCAAGCTCAGTTTAGAGCAAGAGAGGCATTAATTTTCCAAGTGGCAGAGCAGCTGCTATTGGAAAATGGCGAAGCAGGGATGACACTAGATGCGCTAGCGGCAGAACTCGACTTGGCAAAAGGGACGTTATATAAACATTTTCAAAGTAAAGATGAACTATATATGTTGCTCATTATTCGTAATGAACGCATGTTATTGGAAATGATTAAAGACACCGATAAAGCTTTTCCTGAACACCTTGCTTTCTTTATGTTGCATCACTTACATCACCCAGAACGTACAGTGTTGTTTCATCAAATTGAAGAGCGTTTATCGACAACGGGTGTGGGTATTCAACACTTGTTTAGTGAACTTTATCAAGTGCGCAAACAACGCCTACGATTGATCATTCGTATGACTGAGCATTATTTGGAGTCGATTCAAAGTAGCATGCCAGTACGTGATTATCTTGCTTCAATTTGGTCACTTACACATGGCGCTGCAGCAATTTTGAACTCTAGTTTTTATCAGCGTTATTTGGGTTCAAGAGACACCTTGCGGGTTGCGTATATTGATCAAGCCTTGGCCTTACCAAAACAAGTGCATGCGGTTGCTCAATTCGCTTAAAGGCTGCTTATGAAAAGTGCATCACCATCATTGGTTCGTGGCTTCACCCTCGTAGAATTGATGGTGGTGATTGTAATTATGGGCATCATGGCCTCATTGGTGCTTTTGAATATCGGTGGGACAGATCAACGCAAAGCCATGCAAGCACGCGAAGTGTTTGTGATGGATCTGAAACGAATTTTACGTGATGCAAATGATCAAGCTTTGATATTGGCTTTACAGCAAAAAGCTGGAACGGATGTCAACACGCAAAGCTATGCGGTACAAGAATATTTACCAGAACAAAAACGTGTAGAAAATAGTATTTTAAATCAAAATAATAAATGGCAAAACTATAAAGATTTTGAAACCCGAGTATTACCTGAAAATGTCTCTTTTACAATTCAGCCTTTAGATCAGCAGTATGAAAATGCCAATAATGATGATTTGTTAAATACCAATGCACCCAAGTTGATATGGTTGGGCAATGGTGAGGTAAAGCCTGTACGTATACAGTTTTATTTTGAAGAACGTCCCATTGGTAATGAAATCGAAATTGATCATTTAGGGAAAGTCAATGCGGGCTAAAGGGTTTACGCTACTTGAAGTCATGGTGGCATTGGCAATTTTTGCGACGGCGGCAATGGCTTTGTCTAATGTTGCGATGCAATATACACAGTCGACAGCACACGCAATTTTAAGAAATAAAGCACAATTCGTCGCGTTGAATGAAATCGCTAAGATGGAAATCAATCGTGAATGGATGACAGGTACTGCATCTAAACAAGTCACTGAACAAGGCGAACAATGGCAAATTGACAAAAAAGCCCAAGCCACCATTAGTCCAAATGTACAACGTATTGATATCCAAGTGAGTTTGATGAATGCTGAAACAGGCGATGTTGAAGCAGGGATTAGCAGTTTGGTGTTCTTTAACTATAAGGCTCCGTTGGATGAAAATAATAACTAGAAAAAAACGTACATCTCAAGATATGCCTGTGCTTGTGCAGCAAGGAATGAGGAATCGAGCAGGATTTACCTTAGTTGAGCTTTTGGTTGCGATTGCTATTTTCGCAGTGCTGTCTGCTTTGGGCTGGAAGGTCTTTGATTATGTCTCGAAAGTGAAAGAGCGAAACGCAACCCATGAAGTAAGGCTCAGTCAGTTGCAAGATGCCCATCAGCAAATACTCAGAGACACTGTACAAGCTGTGCCGTTAACTGCCAATATTAATGGAGATATTCAACCAGCGTTAGTATTGCAAAATGGCCGATTTAATTTCAGTAAGACAGGTGTCACTGATCCATTAAATCAGGGCATTGCACCTGACGAGCGAGTGGAATATCAATACAAAGCTGATGAAAAAAAATTGTATCGGCTAAAATTTAAAAATCTCAACCAAACGGGGCATGATCAGCCAGATTCGAGTGTTTTACTGGATAATGTTGAACAATATAAAATCACGGTACTCAATCCAAATGAGTTAGAGAATTGGCCAGATGCTGCCGCTGATTTGAATAATGAAAAAACCATTCAACTGTTACCGCGGGGTATCAGGATGCAGCTCACAGTTGATGGGACAAACTACGAATGGTTATTCAGTTTGTTAAATACTGATTTTTTATTGGATAAAAATAAGAATGGTTAGCGGTCAGGTAGTAGAGTCATTTGAAGTTCGGAGTTGCGTATGAAACAGCAACGTGGCATCGCTTTGTTAACTATCCTGATGATGGTAGCTTTGGCAACCATAGTTGCAGCAGGCATCGCAAAACAACAAGCCCATACTTCTGAAAATACCGCTTATGTGATGCGCCAAAATCAGTCGTTGTTATATGCGAAAAGTGCCGAAGCATTTTTTGCTGAACTTTTGGTAAATGATGCCGAAAATGCAGGGCAGGTGGATCACCTCCAAGAAAATTGGGCTCAGCCTATGCCCGCCTTTCCAGTGGAAGGTGGAACTGTTGCAGGTGTGCTGCAAGATGAATCTGGAAAATTTAACCTCAATAGTTTGGTTTCAGAAGAGGGTGTAGTAAATGACAAAGCAAAGTTATGGTTTGAAAAAATATTGCAGCGTGTTGGTTTACCCGCAGAATTAAGTCAAGCCGTGATTGACTGGCAAGATGAAGATGATGAGACTTCTGGCCCGATGGGAGCAGAGCTGGCATACTATCGTGGTTTAAATAATGCGGCACTACCGCCAAATGCAAAATTCCATAGTGTGGAAGAACTGAAATCAGTCCGTGGTTTTGAAGGTGCTCAATATAAACTGATTGCGCCCTATGTGAGTAGCTTGCCCTCGCATGAAACAACGGTAAACATTAATACCGCTCCTGCATTTTTGTTAGCGACTATGGATGATCGTTTAGATGTCAATGCAGTTGAGCAAGCTTTGCAACAAAAAGCTGCCAAATTTGAACATTTCGAAAATATCAATGATTTATGGGCAATGGAGCCATTTGCACAGGTGAGCACAGAAAATAGGGAAGTTTTAAATTCACAATTGGGTGTGCAGTCGAACTATTTTAAAGCGCAAATTGAAATTATTTTAAATGAAAGAAAGCGTCAATTTACCAGTGAGTTAGTGCGAAAAGATAAAGATGTATATGTGGCTTTTCGCAGTATGGCACCATTTTAGGTCTTAAAGGTCGCTAAATTTTCATGATGCCTTTTCCCAATTGTGCTGAACAGCAAAATTAATGCCTCTTGCTAGACTTTTGCATTATAATCTCTAAGAACCCATAGATTATTTGATTGCATTACGACATATGTTAATTCGTAAGTTATTTAAGTTTGAAAACGCGCATATCGTGCGTAATTGCACGTCAGACCGTTGCAAACGTTCCATTCATGGACATAGTTATAAAGTCGAACTATTACTTAAAGCGTCGAAACTTGACCATGGGCAAATGGTTTACGATTTCGGTTTGCTCAAAGGGGTAATTAAAGACTTATTTGACAGTTTTGATCACGCGATTTGTTTTTGGCAACACGATGATGCCGAGTACATTCGTGCCTGCAAACAGTTCAGCGCACGTTGGGTTGAACTACCTGTATCGCCTTCAGCAGAGCAGTTTTCACGAATCTTCTTTTACTTGGCACAACAAGTTCTAAAATCAACAGAAACTCAAAATGGTGAGGGTGATGTTGAGGTGTATTCTGTGATCGTGCATGAGACAGACACAGGCTATGCGCAAAGCTTCTTAGAAGATATCGACAACGCACAAATGGGGTTGTTGCAGTTAGATCAAATCGTCTTCTCCGAACAGGTTCAGTCGGAATGGAACGATACTCAAATGTATGAAAAATTAAAACAGGGTCAAAAATTTTTAAACCCTGCAGTTGATTTACAAGTTAGAATTTAAGTAAATATTTGGTTTTATTAGGATTGGTTAACAGTGATGTCTTTAACAGAAGAGCAACAAGCAAAACTCGCTAAAGTGCAGCTTGAGCCTAGCTGGAAATATGCCCTAAGTGAGTTTTTGCTTAGCCCCCGCATGGATGAGTTAAAAGACTTTCTGTTACAACAAATCAAACAGGATAAAGTGATTTATCCACCGAATCCGCTGATCTTTAATGCCCTAAACACGACGCCTATGGCGAATGTAAAGGTGGTGATTTTAGGCCAAGACCCGTATCATGGGCCAAATCAGGCACATGGCTTGAGTTTTTCGGTACAAAAGGGGGTTGCATTACCACCTTCTTTACGTAATATTTTCCATGAGTTAAATACCGACCTTGGGGTACCAGTGTCAAAACATGGGGACTTAACACGCTGGGCAGAACAAGGTGTTTTGCTTTTAAATGCGGTACTGACTGTTGAGGCTGGGCAACCAACTTCACATCAAAAACGTGGCTGGGAAGATTTTACAGACCATGTGATTGATGTTTTAAATGAACAACGTGAGCATATTGTCTTTATTTTATGGGGGGCATATGCACAGCGTAAGGGACAACGCATAGACCAAAATAAGCACTTGGTGCTAAAAGCCGCGCATCCATCACCTTTGGCTGCAAACCGCGGTGGTTTTTTTGGTTGTAAGGTGTTCTCAAAAAGTAATAATTATCTTAAACAAAATGGCATTGAGCCAATAGACTGGCAGCTGGACGCATGACTTATTCTCCCGTTTCAAAAAATTATCACCCAGATCTGATTGTTGAAGAAGCGAAAAAGGGCTGGCGCATTGTTCGCTTGAATCGCCCAAAATCGCTTCATGCATTAGATGAATCAATCTGTACAGCGTTGCTTGAAGTCTTTCAGGACTTTCAACACGATGATGCTGTAAAAGCAATTTGGTTAGATTCCACTACGCCAAAAGCATTTTGTGCAGGTGGCGATGTACGCAAATTGCGCCAATTGGTGGTCAATGATGAAGTTGAAACGGCGAATAAATTCTTTGAACAAGAATATGCCCTAGATTTGCTGCTGCATAACTATGCAAAGCCGATTTTGGTTTGGGGCGAAGGTTATGTCATGGGTGGTGGTTTAGGTCTGTTTATGGCTGCACCTTTCCGTTTGGTGACACCTTATTCACGTTTAGCAATGCCTGAGATTAATATTGGTTTGTATCCAGATGTCGGTGCGACGCGTTTCTTGGCTGACCGTGGTGCCATTGGTTTATTTACGGGACTTACAGGCTCGATTATGACTGCAGCAGGTGCTTATGGTATCGGTTGGGCGACGCATATTTGTGATGCGCAGCGTGATAATGTACTTGAAACTGTCATTAATATTGATTGGGATCATTATCCAGCGGGCGATTTTCGTGCCATTGATGACACTTTAAATAGTATGCATCGTCCTGTGGGGCCGGGGCCATTACAAAACTCGTTAGATGTGATTCAAAGTGTGTGCCGTGGGCATAATTTTGAACATGACTATGAATCAATTATTGGTTTAAGCGATGCACGCAGTGATTGGCTACGTCAAGCCAGTGAAAATCTACAAAAAGGTTCACCTGCAACAGCAGCATTAACATGGTTATTGTGGCAGTGGGGCAAGCAAGTGCATTCTTGGAATGAAGTGTTTGAACTGGAAACCCAAATTTCGGATTGGAAAATTCGTCATGCAGACTTTGTGGAAGGTGTGCGCGCACGTCTAGTCGATAAAGACTTATCTCCAGAATGGAAAAAAGGTACAGATCTTTCCCTCAAAGGAATTCTGGCTGATGAGCCTCCTGTAACCAATATTGACAGTTGGAATGTACTGTTAAGACAGTATGGTGTAATTTAATTAATTGATGTCTGAACAAAATCTATATAGTGATGAACATTGGATGCAGCTTGCTTTCGAGCAGGCTGCACAAGCTGCCGAATTGCAAGAAATTCCTGTAGGCGCAGTCATTGTGAGTCAAAATCAAGTCATAGGTGCAGGGTTTAATGCGCCGATTTCTCTGAAAGATCCCACCGCACATGCGGAAGTACAAGCTTTGCGACAAGCTTGTTTGAATATCGATAATTACCGATTACCTGACGACGCAACTTTATATGTAACTTTAGAGCCATGCACAATGTGTGTGGGTGCTTTGGTACATTCAAGAATAAAACGAGTGGTATTTGCGACGACTGAGCCTAAAGCAGGTTCTTTGGTCAGTTCGCGTCAATTATTAAATTCAGGCTACTATAACCATATCTTTGAGTTTGAGCATGGTTGCCTACAAGCGCAATGCTCCCAACAATTAAGTGATTTTTTTAAAATGCGTCGTGAACAAAAACGACTGATGAAGTTACAGGAAAAAGCCACTTTGACTGAACTTAATTTAAAAAATCAAGTAAACTCTACTGACAATTAATATTGTCAAATAAAATAGGGTACACCATGAAATCCATTCAAGTAAAAAAAGAATTTAATGCACCGGTCGAGCAAGTTTTTGAATTACTTTCAAAACATTCGACCTATAACGTGGCTTTTGCGCCGATTCAAGTGGTGCGTGTTAAAGATTCAGTAGATCCTGAGCGTCCTGATGGTGTGGGTTCTGTGCGCCGTATGGGCTTTGGGCCAGTGAAACCGTTACAAGAGCAAATTACCTTGCTTGAGCCAAACCAACGTATTGAATATAAAATTATTAAAAACCCATTGGTGAAGCATCATTTGGGCGTGATTCAATTCGAAGCGATCGATGCCGGGCGTACTTTAGTCACTTATACGATTGAATTACAGGTGCGTGCGCCATTCGTTAGTCAATTAATCCTTGCGCAACTGAAGTCAGCGATTAAAATTGGTTTTTCAAAACTTGCAAAAACCGTATAAACAAAAGTGGAAGAGCAATGACAGTTCAAATCATTACAATTGATGGCCCAAGTGGCTCAGGTAAAGGAACATTGGCAGCAAAAATTGCGGCACATTATCAGTTCCACTTACTCGATTCAGGTGCGTTATATCGTCTGTTGGGATTGTCATTGCATAAGCAGGACTTAATTGATGCATTAGACTCAAAGCTCGATGAGTGCGTAAAAATTGCAACAAATTTAGACATACAATTTGTGACAAATGAAACAGGTGTTTCAGTGCTTTTAGACGGTGAAGATGTCTCAAAAGTTATCCGTACAGAGAGAGTCGGAGAGTATGCCTCAAAAGTTGCTGCAATTCCTGTACTTAGAACTGCGCTTTTAGAACGTCAGCATGCCTTTGCCCAAGCACCTGGTTTGGTTGCAGATGGCCGTGATATGGCAACAACGATTTTTCCAAATGCCCAAGCCAAGATTTATTTAACGGCTTCTGCTCAGTCCCGTGCGGAGCGCCGTGTAAATCAGTTGCAGGCTATGGGCGTGGATGTTAAAATAAACGACATTTTAGCTAATATCGAAGCGCGTGATAAGCGAGATATGGAACGCACAGTCGCTCCACTCAAGCCTGCGCCAGATGCTTATTTCATTGATAGTTCAACTTTGAGTATTGATGAAGTATTTACGCTGATGACGAATTACATCGATCAGCAATTAGCAAACTAAAGAATTTTCAGCAGAAGCATAGCTTGATCAGTCTTATACGGACTATGTAGACGCTTAATTAAACCGGCCTTGTCTGATCCAAGACCGCTGACTTTACTAGGTATATCATGACCGAATCTTTTGCAGCCCTCTTTGAAGAAAGCGAATTAAACCTCAACGTTGAAAAGGGTGCTGTCATCCAAGGCGTTGTAGTAAATATCGACTCTGACTGGGTAACAGTTGACACTGGCCTTAAATCAGAAGGTATTGTTGACCGCGCTGAATTCTTAAATGAACAACGTGAACTTGAAGTTCAAGTTGGCGACACTGTTGACGTAGTTGTTGAAGCTCTTGACAACGGTATGGGTCAAACAGTTTTATCACGTGAAAAAGCTAAACGTGCTGAAACTTGGACTAAACTTGAAAAAATCTTTGAAGACGGCGAAATCGTTACTGGTGTTATCTCTGGTAAGGTTAAAGGCGGTTTCACTGTTGACATCGGTCCAGTTCGTGCGTTCCTTCCAGGTTCTTTAGTTGATACTCGTCCTATTCGTGATACTACTCACTTAGAAGGTAAAGAGTTAGAATTTAAAGTAATCAAACTTGATGCTAAACGTAACAACGTTGTTGTATCTCGTCGTGCTGTTATGGAAGCTGAATCTTCAGCTGACCGTGAAGCTCTTCTTGCTCAGCTTGAAGAAGGTCAAACAGTTACTGGTACTATCAAAAATCTTACTGACTACGGCGCGTTCGTTGACCTTGGCGGTATTGATGGTCTTCTTCACATCACTGACATGGCTTGGAAACGTATCAAGCACCCTTCAGAAGTTGTTGAAGTTGGTCAAGAAGTTACTGTTAAAGTACTTAAATTCGACCGCGAACGTAACCGTGTATCTTTAGGCCTTAAACAATTAGGCGAAGATCCATGGTTAGCGATCATGAACCGTTACCCTAAAGGTTCTATCGTTAAAGCTCGTGTAACTAACTTAACTGACTACGGCTGTTTCGCAGAAATCGCTGAAGGCGTTGAAGGCTTAGTACACGTTTCAGAAATGGACCACACTAACAAAAACATCCACCCATCTAAAGTTGTTCAGATCGGTGACGAAGTTGACGTTATGGTTCTTGAAGTTGATGAAGAGCGTCGTCGTATTTCTCTTGGTATCAAACAAACTCGTGCTAACCCATGGGAAGAGTTTGCTAAAGAACACGACAAAGGTGAAAAAGTTTCAGGTACTATCAAGTCAATCACTGACTTCGGTATCTTCATCGGTTTACCAGGCGGTATCGATGGTCTAGTTCACTTATCTGACATTTCTTGGAACGAACAAGGCGAAGAAGCTATCCGTCGTTACAAGAAAGGTGACACAGTTGAAGCGGTTATCCTTTCAGTAGACGCTGAAGGCAACCGTATCAGCCTTGGCATCAAACAAATGAACAGCGATCCGTTCAACGATTTCTTAGCTGCTAACGAACGCGGTGCGCTTGTTAAAGGTACTGTAACTGCAGTTGACGCTAAAGGCGCTACTGTTAAGTTAGCTGACGAAGTTGAAGCGACTCTTAAAGCATCTGAAATCAACCGCGACCGCGTTGAAGATGCAACTAAGTTCCTTGAAGTTGGTCAAGAAGTTGAAGCTAAAATCATCAACGTAGACCGCAAATCACGTTCTATCAACTTGTCTATCAAAGCGAAAGACGAAGCTGAAGAAAAAGAAGCAGTAGCTAACTTGAACAAGACAGCTACAGCAACTTCAGACAATGGTCCTAAGACTATTGGTGATTTGATCAAAGCTCAAATGAACCACTAAGTAAGTGTTTGAATTGTATTGTTAATGTAAATTAATTAATATATTTTACACAATTACTGTAACGGTAGCGTAGTAAGTGATTATTACGCTACCGTTTTGTATTTAAACAGGTTATTATCAGGAAACTGATCCTAGGTAGCTTGATAATTAAAGAGGTCGCAGATGACTACTGAAGCACTTAATAAGTCTGACTTAATAGAGCGTATTTCTCTTAAAAACCCACACTTAGCTGAACCCTTAGTGGAAGAGGCCGTTAAGATAATGATCGATCAAATGATCGAAGCTTTGTCTACAGACAACCGAATTGAAATCCGTGGTTTTGGTAGTTTTGCATTACATCACCGTGAGCCACGTGTGGGTCGTAACCCAAAAACAGGTAAATCAGTTGAAGTTGCAGCAAAAGCTGTACCGCACTTTAAACCTGGTAAAGCTTTACGTGATGCGGTAAACGAATCTGCAAACTAATTCAAAACATTGTTAGGGGTGTTTATGCGTTACGTATTGGTCGTAATTCTACTGGTCCTATTTGGATACTCATTGGCTTTGGTTCTGCAAAACGGAACTGAACTTTCAGTCGATTTGTTGTTTACACAAGTGCCTGCAATGCGTTTAGGGCTTTTATTGCTATTAACCTTGTCATTAGGTTTGGTTTTAGGTCTTTTATTGGCAGTGCAAGTATTCCGAGTATTTCAAAATAACTGGGAAATTAAACGTCTACGTAAAGATATTGACCGCCTACGTAAAGAGCAAATTCAAACTGCTCAACTGGCTGCTGCTGAAGCGGCTGCACATACGCGTCATGAAAAGACAGTTTTAGATATTGATGCGAATGAGCGTCCTTCTAACCCATTATAATTGGGTTTTAGAAGTAAATTAACTACTTTTATGAGTAGATTTAAATTTTATATTTAACACTCCGGTGGATCATCGGGGTGTTTTTTTATGGGTAAAAAAAATAAATCGCTTATCTCAAATAAAATAAAGAGATAGCTCAATTCAAATTAATCATTTCAAATAACATGAGTTTTATAGCTTTCTGATCAAGTTGAATCCATTTATAATGCACTAATTTTGTCAAAATGAAGGGTAAGTCTCTTGAGTATCATCGTTGCACTAGATGCTAAAAGCCAATATGACGCACTTACAATTGCAGAACAGTTAGATCCTGCATTATGTCGAGTTAAGGTTGGTAAAGAGTTATTTACCCATGAGGGTCCAAGTGTCGTTAAGGCATTGCATGATAAAGGTTTTGAAGTATTTCTGGATCTTAAATTCCATGATATTCCAAACACCACAGCGCAAGCAGTTTGTGCGGCTGCGGATATGGGTGTATGGATGGTTAATGTGCATGCATCAGGTGGCCGTAAAATGATGGAAACCTGTGTAGAGCGCTTAAAGGCGGGCAATTACAATACTCAGCTGATAGCTGTTACAGTTTTGACCTCGATGGGCCGTGAAGATCTTGCGGATTTAGGCTTAGATGTTGAGCCTTTTGAACATGTGAAACGTCTTGCGACCTTAACGAAAGAAAGTGGTTTAGATGGTGTGGTGTGTTCGGCTCAAGAAGCAAAAATGCTGCGTGAAACTTTGGGTGCAGAGTTTGCTTTAGTGACACCGGGTATCCGTCCTGCGGGTTCTGCTGCTGATGATCAAAAACGAATTGTGACACCTAAACAAGCTATGCTTGATGGTTCTACACATTTGGTGATTGGCCGTCCAATTACTAAATCGGACAATATGCGTCAAACTTTAAAAGATATTTTGGCGAATTTGTAAGAATCCCACCCGACCTCCCTTTGAAAAAGGGAGGAGAAAGTCCCTCTTTTTTAAAGAGGGATTTAGGGAGATTAAAATCGTTAAAGCACCGCCAATATACTCACCAATATCGGTGCAAGTACAGAAAGGATAAAGCCGCTGACCATGGCATGTGGAATAAAATCATTACCGCAGGCTTGTTTGACCATAGGTAGGGTGACATCCATAGCTGTTGCACCCGCAGATGAAATTGCAGAGCGTGGGTAGCGCCAGCCAATAATATACATAAATACAATCGCAAAGATTTCTCTGAATAAATCATTCATCAGTGCGATACTGCCTAGATGCGCATTTTTTAATTCAGTCACGACGATGCCTGTCATCGAATAGAAACCATAGCCTTGTGACAGCATAATCAAATCTTTCAGGCTGATTTGTGGCAATAGATAGGCAGCAGCAAAAGCACCCAAAAGTGAACCGACGATACAGCCCAGAGGAACAAGTAGAATTTTCCAATTTAACCAAGAACGATCGAGCGGTGAGTAGGCGAGATCTAGACCAATCAGAAACATAAAGACTAAAAGTAGATCCCAAGTACTCGTATGTGGCTGAAGACTAAAATGTGCTGCAATTTCGGCAAAAGCATAACCTAAACCTAATGCAATAAAAGCATAGCTAATATTGATGAGTGAGCTTGTTACTAACTGCATGGACACTTTGCCATGACTGGGTTTATAGCCTAAAAGCTTAAATAAAATATAGCAGCAAATAAAAGCACCCATTGAGGTTAATAGTGCAATAACTACTGATGAAGAGAGGATTTGCAGAGGTGCTGGAATAGTGTGTAATGTTTCAGAAAATTCGATCGCAATCGCAAATAACAAAATATAAGTAAAGTACGGCAGGAGTTTAAAGGCGATTTTTTCAAGCCAAGTGGGTAGGCGACGTGCAAGAATAAAACCAAGCCCTAAACAGGCTAAGAGCTGGAAAATCAACCAGAAAGATTGCATACAAAAATAGGCAGATAATGAATACCTGCCTATTATGACCTGTTATTGCTTAAGCTGCATGACTAGATTTTGTTTTACTGAGGAGTCGAAAATCGGCTGGATTTATTTTTCGAGTAGCCAGCCAATATTTCCATGTATAAGTTGGCCACAGTGCAAAATTTTTACCGCCATTTTGTTGATACCAGCTCACGCAGCCTGATTGCCATACCGTGCCATCAAGCATGTCTTGTACATGAGTGTTAAATTGATCTTGCACCTGATCTTTGACAGCGATGGCTTGAACATTAGATTTTGAAACCAATTGCATCATTTGTAAGATGTAATCGACTTGTGCCTCAATCATAAAGACCACTGAATTATGGGCAAGTACTGTATTGGGGCCTAATAATTGGAACAGATTTGGAAAGCCTTTAGTACTAATGCCGTAATAACTTTCTGCGCCATCTTGCCACTGCTGCTTCAGTTCTTTACCTTTTTCACCAATACATTCAAAGGACTTGAGATAAATACGTGGGTCAGTAATAAAGCCAGTCCCATAGATTAAGCAGTCAATTTCACGGGATTTTCCATCTTTGGTAATAATGGCATTTTCAGTGATTTCTTGTATTGCATCACTGACCAATTCCACATTAGGTCTATTAAAGGTTGGAAAGTATTTATTAGAAATTAAAATGCGTTTACAACCCATGATGTAGTTTGGGGTTAGTTTCTTGGCAAGTTCAGCATCTTTCACTTGATACTTAATATACAGTTCTGCCAGTTTTTGCGCATATTTCATGGTAGTTGGTTTAACAATTGGCACGACACGTGATTCGTTGGTCCAATACAGGCGAGCGCGGTGAATTTTTCGAAACCAATCATATTTTTTAAATAATGATTTTTCTAAACCATGATAACTACGTTCATCTCGTGGAATGACCCAAGCCGCGGTACGTTGAAAAACATACAGTTGCTGTGTTTGTGGTGCGATTTCAGGAATGTATTGGATGGCACTGCCGCCTGTACCAATCGATGCGACTTTTTTACCTTCTAATGGATATTGATGATCCCATTGAGAAGAATGAAACACTTTGCCTTTAAATTTTTCAATGCCCGGAATGTGTGGAATTTGCGGGACATGTAGCGGGCCAGATGCAAAAATCACGTATTGAGCGGTAATTTTAACGCCATCTTTGAGTTCTAAATGCCAGTCGCAGGTTGATTCATTGTATTGGCTTGAAAGCACTTCACTGTTAAAGCGACAGAACTGTTTTAAATTATATTCACGGGTGACCTGTTGGATATAGTCAAATATTTCCGGCGCTTCAGCATAACGTTTTGACCAATCTGTTTTGGGTGCAAAAGAAAGCGAATACATATGTGATTGCACATCACACGCAGCGCCAGGGTAGCGGTTTTCACGCCAGGTTCCACCAAAATCATTGGCTTTTTCGAGGATCAAAAAATCTTGATTACCTTGTTGTAAAAGGCGTATCGCCATAGCAATACCACCAAAACCACCGCCGATGATGGCGATTTGTGTATGTATTTCAGAATTGGCTTTTGGGGTTTGCACTGTTTTTGTTTGCGCTTCCTGCATCATTTTTTTAATTCCAAGCGAGATTACAAGTTAAGCATACTTGAGTGCGTGATCAGAACAATATGATTGAGGTGACAGAAAAATTGATCGAAACGGCAATGTTCATAATTGCAAATTTGTAGTAAAAAAGAAGAAATTTAATGTCATTTTACGATTTATGAAACGATCCATTCTAAGCCTGATGTATTTAGTACAAGGAATGCGTAAAGCAGGCGTAGATGTCGATCAACGTTTGCAAACTATCGGGCTGCGTGTCGATGCGCTCGATCCTACTTCAGTGATTCATCCGAGTTTAGAGTGGGATGTACTGAAAGTCATTGGTAAAGATGTAGAACCTGAGCAAGGGTTATTTATTGGTCAGCATTATACGTTGGCGGGTTATGGCCCGTTGCTGATGTTATTGGTCACCAGTGATACTTTACGCCAAGCTTTAAATCAGGGGATTCGCTTTCAACAGTTGACACATCTAACTGGGCGTTTGAGTTTGCAAATCAGTCAGCATAAAGTGGCTTTGTGCTATCAACCGCAAGATGTGTATGCGCCACTGGGTGCATTATTGGCGCAGTCAGAGATTTCAGGAACTTATAAATTCATCCGTGATTTGTACAAAATGATGGGTCTATCTACGCCACAAGTTCAAATTGATTTGCCATTTGCTGAACCCAAAGATCCTGAAAAATTAAAAATGTTTACTGATTATTATGGCTCTCAAGTTCGATTTGGTGCGCCATTTGCGGCATTTTGGTTCGATGAAGATGTTTTAGATATTCGGATCCCTTCCGCAGATATTATTACTTTTCGATTATATGAGTCGAAATGTATTGCGGAGTTAGAACGTTTAAGCGCCGATGAAGATGCGCCATCATTGGTTCAACGTGTGCAAGATTATTTGGAATTACAAAGTGGTGCGATGCCAAGTATGGCAGCAACTGCTCAAGCGTTGAACTTGCCTGAAAGAACTTTGCGTCATCAACTGCAACAGTTAAATACCAGTTATAAGCAAATTCGTGAAGATATTATTAAAGATAAAGCACTCCGTATGATTGAATATAATGAATATTCAATTGAAATGATTGCAGAATTGCTGGGCTATTCAGAACCTGCGGCGTTTAATCATGCGTTTAAACGTTGGTTTGGGCATAGTCCGAGACAATATAATAAATAGCCAATGCGCTTTACTGCCAAAGTGTTATATCTTCGAGTTTATTCTTCGTTATAATTCATTTAGCCCAAAAAAGTATTTAATGATATGTCAGATTTTCAGTCACCACACAACACCGCATTTACTCCGATTTCACCGGCTGAGCGTTATGCTCAAGCCTTAGCATCTGGTCAGTTTTTACCAGATCAGGAACAGGCGCAAGCGGTGCATGAGTTGGATCGAGTTTGGCAAGAATTAATCCAACGTTTTAAGGCTTCTAAAAAAGCGTTTCGTCGTTTCCGTCGTCAAACTGCACCGAAAGGGGTGTATATGTGGGGCGGTGTAGGACGTGGTAAAACGTGGCTGATGGATCAGTTTTATGATTCTGTGCCATTTCGACGCAAAACACGTATGCATTTCCATCACTTTATGCAGTACGTACACCGTGAATTAAATAAGCTTTCAGGTCAGCGTAATCCACTCGACCTTGTTGCCGACCAAATTTATAAAGAAGCAGTCGTGATTTGCTTTGATGAATTCTTTGTATCCAATGTCACGGATGCAATGATTTTGAGTGATCTATTCCAAAAATTATTTACGCGTGGGATCACCCTTGTTGCAACATCTAACATCGCACCAGATGGTTTATATAAAAACGGGATCCATCGTGACCGTTTTATCCCAACCATCGAAATGGTGAAAAAGAACTGTGTGATTTTAAATGTAGACTCAGGCGTAGACTATCGTTTACGTGTATTGAAACAAGCGCAGTTGTTTAAGTCGCCTTTAACACATGAACATAAGTTGTGGATGGCACAGCGTTTTACAGCATTAACGCAAACCCAAACGGTTTCACAAGAGCCAATTATTATTAATCAGCGTATTGTGGAAACCATTGGTCATACGGAAGATGTACTATGGTGCGAATATTCTGAACTTTGCCTAAAACCACGTAGTCCAGCGGACTTTATTGAAATTGCCAATATTTATAATACGGTCTTGGTGAGTAATGTGCCGCACATGACGGATTATTTGTCTGAAGGGACTCGTCGTTTTATCTATCTAGTTGATGAGTTTTATGACCGTGGTGTTAAGTTGTTGCTTACTTCAGAAGATACGATTATTGAATTATATCAAGGTGAAAAATTGGCATTTGAAATTGAGCGTACACGTTCGCGCTTATTGGAAATGCAATCTGATGATTATCTACATACCTCTCACCGTCAAATCAATGCACCAGAATCTACGGCAGAAAATTAAGCGTTTCTGTTGGAATGAAAAAAGAACGTCTTGATGGCGTTCTTTTTTTTTGATTTTTAGTTTTAGATTACATGCATAGATAAGAAAAAGTATAGATCGAACAATCGACTTTAAAAGCGAGGTCGGAAGATAAAAGCATCATTTAATAAGAAGAAGGGTTGTTTAATAATTCATCGATAAAAGCGTTAAATTTAAACTGATTGGTTGAAGTTGTAGCATCGACATTGGCAGCATTTCATGGCTTAATCGAGTGAGTTTGTTTGACGCTTGGGTCTATTTGTTCAGTTTTAGAACAAAATTCTGCACTTAAGTCTAATTTCGACATTTCAAAAACTTTATACACTGTAAAAAGGTATTCAGGCTGATGATGACGTCGTATTTCTGATCTTTATTATGTTGAATGATGAGGGTATTTCATTACATAGAAAATGATCATTATTTAGGAATGTGATAGTACTATTCAGCAAAGTATAAATGGGTATACTAGAATCTCTTGTTATAAAAAATAGCAATATCAGGAAAGACAATGACTGCACGTATTCAAAAAGGCAAGTTAGCGATTGCTAAAGAACTTTACGATTTCATCGAAAATGAAGCACTACCGGGTTCAGGTTTAGACAGTGAAACTTACTGGAAAAACTTTGAACAAGTCGTTGTCGATCTTAGCCCAAAGAACAAAGCACTATTGGCTAAGCGTGACGACATTCAAGCTAAAATTGATGAATGGCACCGCAACAACAAATTTGAACTCGAAGCTTACAAAGCTTTCCTTACTGAAATTGGCTACTTATTACCAGAAGTAGAAGATTTCCAAATCAGCACAGAAAATGTAGACGAAGAAATCGCATTATTGGCTGGTGCGCAATTAGTAGTGCCTGTACGTAATGCACGTTACTGCTTAAACGCTGCGAACGCACGTTGGGGTTCACTCTACGATGCTCTTTACGGTTTTGACGTGATCTCTGAAGAAGACGGCGCGGAAAAAGGTAAGGGCTATAACCCAGCTCGTGGCGCAAAAGTTATCGAATTTGCTAAAAACTTCTTAAATGAAACTTTCCCGCTAGCTCATGGTTCGCATGCAGATGCAACTAAATATGCGGTAGAAGGCAAAAAGTTAGTTGTAAGCCTAAAAGATGGCTCAACTGCAACTTTAGCGAAAGAAGCTCAGTTTGTTGGTTTTAATGGTGACGAAGCTGCGCCAACCGAAATCGTACTTTTAAACAATGGTTTGCATGTAATCATTGAAATTGATGCGACGAGCCCAATTGGTTCAACTGATGCTGCGGGCGTTAAAGACTTAGTTCTTGAAGCTGCGGTAACCACAATTCAAGACTTAGAAGACTCAATTGCAGCAGTTGATGCTGAAGAGAAAGTTGAAGGCTACCGTAACTGGTTAGGCTTAATGAAAGGTACACTTTCTGAGTCAATCGAGAAAAATGGTAAGACCATCACGCGTACATTAAATAAAGATCGTACGCACAAAAACTTAATCGGTGGTGAAACTACGCTTCACGGTCGTTCATTGATGTTGCTTCGTAATGTAGGTCATTTGATGACAAACCCTGCGATCCTTGTCGATGGCGAAGAAATTTATGAAGGTATCATGGATGCCTTGGTTACTCCGCTTCTTACGATTGCTGACATCCGTGGTGAAAACACGATTAAGAACTCGCGTAAAGGTTCAATGTATATCGTGAAGCCAAAAATGCATGGTCCTGAAGAAGTGGCATTTGCAGTTGAATTGTTCGAGCGTGTTGAACAAGCGCTTGGTCTACCTGCGAAGACTTTGAAAATCGGTATCATGGACGAAGAACGTCGTACTTCTGTGAACTTGAAAAACTGTATCGCACAAGCAAAAGATCGTACGATCTTTATTAATACAGGTTTCATGGACCGTACAGGTGACGAAATTCATACTTTCATGGAAGCAGGTCCATTCGTTCGTAAAGGCGAAGTAAAGTCTCAAATCTGGTTCCCAGCATATGAAAACCGTAACGTGATGATCGGTCTACAAGCCGGCTTACGTGGTAAAGCGCAAATCGGTAAAGGCATGTGGCCAAAACCAGATATGTTGCTTGATATGTACAAAACTAAAATTGAGCATCCAGAAGCTGGCGCAAGCTGTGCATGGGTTCCGTCTCCATCTGGCGCTGTAATTCACGCGATCCATTACCATCAGTGCAATGTTTCTGAGCGTCAAAAAGAGTTGTTGAATACTCAGCCGCTATCTTTAGATGACTTGTTAACGCCGCCTTTAGCGACAGATACAAACTGGTCTGAAGAAGAGAAAACCAAAGAACTCGAAAACAACCTTCAAGGTATCTTGGGTTATGTTGTTCGTTGGGTTGATTTGGGTGTAGGTTGTTCAAAAGTACTAGATATCAACAACGTTGGTTTGATGGAAGACCGTGCAACTTTACGTATTTCTTCTCAACACGTTGCGAACTGGTTACGTCACGGTATCGTAACTGCTGAACAAGTTGAAGAAGTATTTAAGCGCATGGCGAAAGTTGTGGATGAGCAAAATGCCAACGATCCACTTTACACACCAATGGCACCAAGCTTTGATGGTTATGCATACAAAGCTGCTTATGATTTAGTATTCAAAGGTGGCGAGCAGCCTTCTGGTTATACAGAGCCGCTTCTTCATGCTTACCGTTTAAAATTAAAAGGTTATACAGGTGACTAATCTGTAAATCAAAAAAAGCCTCTTCGGAGGCTTTTTTTATTGCTTGAGAAAGTTAGAATGTCGACAAAAAAAATAAAAAGGAAACTCCATGTATTTATGGAATGTAAATCGGTTGGTGGAGGATATAAGACTGAATAAAGTCTCTGAAACCCATTATAAAAACTACTATATTGCCAGCTCAATATTGATTTTCTTTAGCTACTTAGCACTGATGTTAACCCCAGAATCCAAACCTACAGAAGCTTGGGCTTCGTTTGTTTTACAAGTTGGTCTGCTGATCAGCTGGGTGAATGCCATATTTAAAGCCAATGGCGGCGAGCAAGGCCGAGATTTTTTAAAGCGCTTTATTGCATAGTATCTGCCAGTGACGATTCAGAGTTTAGTCCTCTTTATCTTGATCGCTGTTGTTGTCGAAGGGCTGTTACCCATGTTGACCCTAAACATGGAGGAGGCTGCGCTTGAGCAACTCACCACAGTTAAAGATCTAAGTTTTGAAGTCATCATTAGCTGTTATATTTATTGGCGAATCTATAAAGCGATGCGGCAGATTCATCAGCCTGTTTAAAGTATAAGGTTGTAAAAGAAGTTAATTATAAAGTTTTATCCTGTTTTTCTCATAGCTTTTCAATGCTGAAGCCATTACATTGGAATGAATGATAAAAATGGGATGGAAACGATGTCAGCTTATACCGCATTAGATTTGCAATATATTGGTGGGCAATGGCGAGCAGGGACTTCAACGCGTCACATCAAAAATATAAATCCCTTTAGCCAAGCACAGATTTTTGAATTGCAGGCAGCCAGCAGTGTCGATGTAGACAGTGCTTATAGTGCGGCAGAAGCAGCATTTAAATCAGAAAAGACCAAGTCTATTAAAGTACGTCAGCAAGTTATCAACAAATTAGCTCAAACCATTCAGCAGCGCAGAGAAGAAATTATTCAATGGCTGATAGATGAATCTGGGAGTACACGTTTAAAAGCCAATATTGAAGTTGATGCGGCGCTCGGCATTATCCAAGAATCGCTGAGTTTTCCTGAAAAAATGCAAACCACGCAGTTGGAGAGTAAAGATCCGAGTCGAAAGAGTTTTGTCTTGCGCAAACCCTTGGGTGTCATTGCGGTGATTAGCCCTTGGAATTTTCCATTTCATTTGTCGATGCGTTCTGTGGTGACTGCGATTGCTTGCGGCAATAGTGTGGTGCTGAAGCCTGCAACTGACACACCAGTCACAGGTGGAACGTTACTCGGGAAATTATTTGAAGAAGCGGATTTGCCGCATGGCGTATTAAATGTTGTTGCAGGCAGCGGCAGTGAAATTGGCGACTATTTTGTAGAGCATCCTGTGCCTAAAATGATTTCATTTACAGGTTCAACTGAAGTGGGTCAACAGGTGGGGGTGAAAGCTTTGGCAAGTTCACGGATTAAGCGTTTAGCGCTGGAACTTGGCGGCAATTCGCCTTTGGTGATTTTAGATGATGCAGATTTAAATTTAGCCGTTGAACTGACCGTGATGGGGCGTTTTTTGCATCAAGGACAAATCTGCATGAGTACCAATCGAGTGATTGTGGATGAATCCTTGCACGATGCTTATGTTGAAAAATTAATTAAACGGGTAAAAAGCATTGTGGTCGGTGATCCGAATGATGTCGAAACTCTGATAGGCCCTATCATCAATAAGTCGCAAATCGATAAATTAAAAACCATTATTCAAAATGCCATTCAGCAAGATGCGATTTTAGCCTATGCAGGCGGTATAGAAGGTCAATTAGTTGCACCGCATATTTTCACCCATGTGGATGCGCACGCTGATATTGCATTAGAAGAAAGCTTTGGGCCAATTTTGCCGATTTTAAAAGCGCGAGATGAAGCGCATGCACTTGAATTGGCGAATTCAACCCGATTTGGTTTATCGAGTGCGGTATGTACCTCAAATTTAGCACGCGGCGGAGAGTTTGCGGCCAAACTCGATATAGGCATGACGCATATCAATGGCATCAGTGTGGCGGATCATTCTAATGCACCCTTTGGCGGTGAACGGAATTCAGGCCTTGGTCGCTTTAATGGTGAGTGGATATTTGAGGAATTTACCCGCACCCATTGGCAAACGTTCCCTGCTTAAAATACACAAATTGAAGTCTATTTTATCTTGTGCAATAGACTTCACTGCAGGTTCTGCTGCGTATGACATTTCTAGTTTATTTCCATGAAATATCAGGAATTATATAGTCCCATAAACGGCTCCAACGTGTCTTGTAATATAGAAAAGCACCAATATCCTTAGTTGAACAATTATCTTGATAGTACATTTTGTGATTCATCAACAGCATAGGTTTACGCTGCAAGGCCATCATATATAGCTTGACCTGTACCTTATAATTGTAGATTGAATAATTAGAAGAAATACTCTCGGTTTTCATTTTTTGGATATTGTGAATATACACATCAAACTTCAAGCCATTTTTGTAATCTGTTGCCTCATGAATTGTTCGATCTTCGATTGGAATAAGCGGATTGTTATCACTAAACGCTAAATATGCGTTATGTATTTTGTTTCCTTGTTGATAATTAAACTGAAGAGCTGAATTTGCAGTAGTGAAATAGGGGAGCGCATCTTGAGGATTGATTTTAAACGTGCCTGTACAATTAGTCCTGACACGCCCTTCATCTGCGTTCACCGTAAACCAGCCAAATTGATCTTCCAATTCCGTGGTATGGGCTTCATCTGCGTCAGGAAGAATCACGCCAAACTGATCTCTTTGTCTTTGCTGATTTTGCATCAAGCGATAACTATTTTGAGCACGTTTTGCAAAACGGATTTCAGGAAACATCTCTGGAGATTTAATTTTAAAGTCAGAGACATTGATTACTTCACCATCAGGCAAGATGACCAATGAAAATTGTTGTTCTTGGGTGTTGGGAAGATTTTTGACCGTAACCCAGTGATTCGAATTGATGATTTGCTGATTGCGAAAATGCTTATATTGAATGCGGTACTTGCCTGCAGGAATCTCAGTCTCATTGATTAGGTCTTGTTTAAATGGATATTCGTTGAGATAGAGCGCTTCGAGACTAAAAGGTAGAAATGAAACGGTATGTACAGAGACTTTTGCAGCATGTAGGGTTGAATAGAGGCTTGAAATTAGAATTAAAACGATAAAGCAACTTCGGTTTAGATTTTTCATTTATTATAAAGATTGATTTTTTGCGGATTATGGCAAATATGTGTGCTAATTTCAAACCGATTACCTTATCGCAATTAAAGTCTCAAAACTTGCCTGAAATCAGCTTTGAATATCCTGAGGAAGTCTATCCAAATTATGATTTGCCGCTACTCTTTAAGTCTGAACAAGGGCTAGAGTGGCGAAAAGTGAATTTTGGCATGGTGCCTAAATGGGCCGAAGACAAATCAATTGCACTTAAAACCTATAATGCCCGAAATGAAACTTTGTATCAAAAGCCTACGTTTATTAATGCGATTTCAAAATGTAAGTTTGGCGTGATACCCGTGTCTGAATTTTATGAGTCAATGTATATCGATAATAAGCCGCAGCGTTGGAGTGTTAAGCGCAAAGATGGAGAAGCGTTTTATATTGCTGCCTTATATGACATTTGTAGACAAGGTGATGAGATTGTACGCTCAAGTACCATGATTACGATGGATGCTATTCAGCATGAGATGATGAAGCATTTTCATGAGCCGGGCAATGTTAAACGTTCGGTGATTGTAATTCCGCATGCGAGGTTAGAAGAGTGGCTGAGTTGGAAATCACCCAACATCCAAAGTTTTGTACAAGGTTTTCCTGTTGATGAGTTTGAATGTGCACACGCACCCAAAATAAAAATCGAAAAAATCAGTCCCCAACTGAATATTTTCGATTGATATTTCGGTGATGCAGAATGCTTAGCGCGCTAAGTTTTTGAAAATATGCTTTAAGCTTTCCATGGTTTTTTCAATTTGTAGCGGTGTTAAGCCTTCAAAAGATTGCTCTAGAACGACATTCGTTAGATCGTTAATCTTCTGCGTCATAGCAGTGCCTTTATCGGTTAACACGACGCGGGTAATACGCGCATCATCTTCACAAGAATAGGTATCTACTAAGCCTTCATCTTTTAAACGATAAACGATCTTGGTTGTCGTCGACATTTTAGACACGACCATTTCAGATAAATCTGAAACGCTAGCATGTGGTTTAGACTTGAGTGCGAGCAGGATACGACGACGTGAATTATCAACGCCATACTTTTTCAATGCATGGTCGACGTTTAAAACATATTGTGAATGCACCTGAGTAACCCAGTAGAAAGGAAAATTTTCTAAACTAAAGTCATCGGTGGATGGTAAAAATTTTGAATACTTTTTTGTCATAAAGGAGTCCCCTGAATATTTGTTTTAATTTTATTTAATGTTTTAACATTCTATTGAAAAATAGAGGGTAATAGCAAGAGTTCACAATAAAAAAAATAGAAAGTAGAAGATATCTCATTTTTAGATTATCTAAATAGATTATATTGATATTCTGTCTAAATGCTTAACAGAAATTAAAACTAAGGTTAGGTATAGAGATAGTGTAGTGAAAATAAATAAGTTTTTAATTTGAATTGAATATTAATATTTTTTACCAAAAGGTAGAAATAAATAATTCATTAGATTTGTCATACAATCTATTACAAGCGTCCTTAATTACATTTAATTAAAAGTCAGGTGAATTCAAGCTTTTTTTTAAAATTGGAAGCAATATTCTCAAAAAATAGGTTTAACCATCTTGCTGTGTATTTATATCAGCTAAGTGATATATAACTCACAGTGTTTTTAACATTTTGTCATATTGTTGCTGCGAAAAAATATGCTTGAATACATTACAAATGCGCAAGATTGTGCATAATGGAATGGTTTATAGTTACACAGGTTAAATTTATGGATCCGTCGCCGTGCGTTGGTCTGATTGAAGATATTCTTACAATCCAGAATGAGGAAGAGAGCTAATGGAATTTTTGTTAGATCCCGGAATCTGGGTTGGTTTACTTACATTAATTATTTTAGAAATTGTACTAGGGATTGATAACCTAGTCTTTATTGCCATTTTGGCAGAAAAACTCCCTCCAGAACAACGTGACAAAGCCCGTATACTTGGTCTTTCACTCGCATTGTTAATGCGATTAGGATTGTTATTTGCAATCTCTTGGTTGGTCACATTAACAAAGCCCCTGATTACTGTTTTTGATTGGACATTCTCTGGTCGAGATCTCATATTATTGTTCGGTGGATTGTTCTTAGTTTATAAGGCAGTCACAGAGCTACATGAGAAATTAGAAGGAAAACCAGAAGTTCAAGTGACAACAAAAGTGGCATATGCCAGCTTTACAGCAGTTGTTGCGCAAATTGTTGTCTTAGATGCGGTTTTCTCTTTAGACTCTGTCATTACAGCGATCGGTATGGTCGACAACATTTATGTCATGATGGCAGCAATGATTGTGGCAATGGCAGTGATGTTACTTGCATCTAAACCGCTAACGGCTTTTGTAAACCGACATCCGACCGTCGTGATCCTATGTTTAAGCTTCTTATTACTGATCGGTATTAGTTTGATAGCAGAAGGTTTTGGTTTCCATATTCCGAAAGGCTATATCTACTCAGGTATTGGTGTTGCGATTGTCATCGAAGCCTTTAACCAGTTTAGTCAACGCAATGCTCAAAAACATGAAGCGAAAATTCCATTACGTCATCGTACTGCGGACAGTATTTTAAAACTGATGGGTGGGCGCTTAGAATCCGATCAAGTTGGTAATCAGGCGCAAGAAACCTTTGCAGACGAAGAGCGTTACATGATTGGGGGGGTGTTGACGCTTGCAGAGCGTTCAGTTGCGTCGATCATGACTCCCCGTAATCAAATTTCTTGGGTGGATTTAAATGACACACCTGAACAAATTCGTGAGCAAGTCCTTTCAGTGCCGCACAGTTTATTCCCTGTGTGTCGTGGTAGCTTGGATAAAGTGATTAGTATTGTCCGCGCGAAAGAACTTATTGATGTTCTAGACAGTGAAGATGATCTAAAAGCATTGATTAAACGTCATCGTCCAATCTTTATTTTCCAAAAGATGAAGGTGATTGATGCGATTAATACCTTGCGTACCTCAAAAGGCTCTTTGGTGTTGGTTACGGATGAGTTTGGGGCGGTACAAGGTCTGATTTCACCACTCGATGTGTTTGAAGCGATTGCTGGTGAATTCCCTGATGCAGATGAACAACTTGATTTGATTAAAATCGATGATGAACATTGGAAAGCTTCAGGCATGCTCGATCTGTATCAGTTAGAACTTGAATTGGAAATGCTGGATTTGATCGAAGAAGATGATGGTTATATCAGTGTTTCAGGTCTTATTTTAGATCAGACCCACGGCAATGTAGAAGTCGGTACTGTGGTTGATTTTAAAGGCATTCAATTTAAAGTCACGGCAATGGATGAAAACCGCATTAAAACGGTTGATATCTATTACCAGGCCTAATGCTCAAATATTAAAAATGACCCTAAGACAGCTTTTCGAAGCTGTCTTTTTTTATGACTAGAAAGTATAAGAAATCCTATATAACGAGGGCTGCAATTCACGATGTTAAAACGTATTATATTTACATGATGTAACAGTCAAAAAACGCTGCAACTTTTGAGCTTTTAGAGGGTTAAAGCGGTTCAAAAGTAAAAAATATTGATAGGGTTGATTTTAAAAAAGCAAGAGGGTAAATAGCGATTCATTTTTAACTTGGGGTTTTAATCATCATTGATGATCTATGAATAATTTTATTTCATTTAAATACCGCTTCGGAAAACTTTATAACTAGGGACTTTGAAAAAACATCAAAGTTAATCCATTAAGAAAATGGGTGTTGGTATGGCGATCACTGAGAATATCATTGATTTTTGCAAACTCACGACTGAAGAAAAACATGAGTTGTTTCAACGGCTCTGGGAGTTTGATCAATGTATTTTCCCAACTTCTAAGATTGAACAACTCTATCAATACATGCATGACCCCGATATTGTTGCATTACCAATCATTCAGTATTTTGAGCACGATAAACTGATCGGGCAAAATATTGTGCGTATATTAAAAATTATGCATAACAATCGGCCGATTTTTATTTTTAATTCACGGGCAGGGGTATTGGTTGATTATCGTCGGAAAAACCTGACCTTAAACTCGGCGATTAAAGTGGCGATGCAGCATCAGATTCGATTTCCAGCGATTCCGATGTGGTTTGTGGCTACATTGGCACAACCAAAGGTATATACATTATTTGCCTCGCGCTCTGTTAAGTTTTATCCAAGGCATGGTGTCCCGATGCCCACCGAGTATGTGGATGTTTTAAATAGTTATAAAATCCGTCAGCATGATGTGCAGCATCGGGCTGAGGATATTTTTGTTCATCGTTGTGATTTACCGAAGGTGACGCCTGAGCAATTGGTTCGGCTACGGAAAAAATCTGATGAACATGTTCAATTTTTTATGCAGCACGTGCCAGATTATTTTGATGGCATGGGTTTAATGTGTATTTGTAAATTAAATGTTTCAACCATTTTTGAAGCAAGTATGAATCTGGCAGTTGGGCGAGCAGTTTAATGACGGACATGGATGTGTTATGGGACAAATGACGATATATCGATTATTAGGTTTTGGTGCGGCAATCTTTTTAACGGCTTGTCAGCCTGCAGAGCAAAAAATACAAGAGCAATCGCAGAAATGTGTTACTCCTGAAAAATTGGTCAAACAAATTTATGACCAAGAGTTGAAATTACATGCTTTGAGTAAAGATCAACTCGCTGCCTATTTTGAGCCATCGTTAGCGGAACGTATGCAAGCAGAAATTAACTGTAAGCAGTCGCAACAAGCGTGTAATGTAGATTTTGATATTTTCACGGATAGCCAAGATCCGCAGCAAGATTCGAAAAAAGGCGTTCAGCCTAAACTGAGTTTTGATGAAAATAAAAACGTCGTTCTTGCTGAGTTTAAAATTGGTGATGAAGCCAAAGTCTTAAATTATGAAATGAGTGATGGCGACTGTTCAAAAATCAAAAATATTGTCTATGCGGGAGACTATGACCTAGACATGATTTTGAGTAATCCAACAGAAACGATCGAAGATTCAGAAATGTTTGATGCCAATGCTGCAAGTGACAGTACGGCACAGTAAATTTTTTCGCATATTAATTAGTACAAAACAGTATGAATCCCTGAACAGCTTGAGTCCTATACTCAAGCTGTTTTTGTTTTCTCAAGGTATCATAGCTTTATAGTGAATAAATTTGCATGTTGGCAAGTTGATTGAAATCATCTTCATTGAGATTATAAATTTCATCTAAAAATGCAACATTAAAACTGCCGACACTTGAGCTAATTTCATAGGCTTTTTGACCCGCAATCGCAAAGTGCAAATGTGCTGCGACCGTGCCAGCAGTTAGCGTTTCACTCACGGCGCAATACGCCGCTGTTAACGCACCTAAAGCGCAGCCAGAAGCCGTCACTTTGGGTTGTAAGTAAGATCCACCATTAATCTGAATCACTGCATTCATTTCTTTCGATAAGATGAAATCTGATTCGCCTGAAATTGCCACACATTCACAGTGTTCTAACAAGGGCACAGCATTTAAATAAATCTCGGCACTATTGAGCGTGCTATCGACACCGCGTGACTCACCTTGATTACCTGCAAGACCACTGATTTCTGATGCATTGCCACGAATAATGCTTGGTTTGTATTGGAGTAATTGGTCAACCATTTCAGATCGCCACGGCAAAACGGGGCCATAACCGACAGGGTCAAGCACCCAAGGTTTATTTAAATTTTGTGCTGTTTGTGCAGCAATTTGCATGGCCTGCATTTGTTCAGACGTTGGCGTACCTAAATTGATATTCAATGCACTGGCAATAGAGGCAAAGCTTTCGGCTTCAAAGGAATTATCAATCATTGCAGGAGAAGCACCCGCAGCTAAAAGGACATTGGCGACATAATTGCTCGCAACTGCATTGGTGATGATGTGCACCAAAGGTTGTTTGGATTGAAGTTCAATCCACGCATTAATGACGCTTTGTAAAAGCGGGCTATTTAAGTCAGTTAATTCACTGTTCATGGTCGTTTCAAAATTTTCAGATTGATTCATTGTTTTCTCCCTTAGCGGGTGAAGTAATGGTCTTGATGTTTACAATTACGGCAGAACAGGGTCACATAATCTGCGGCATCATAATCGACAGAGAGTTCTTGTGAACCACAGTACATGCAACGCTTTGTGGAATAAAAATTTAAGCGAGGTTCGATTTTTTTCCAAGCATGGCGTATTGGTTGCACAAAGATACTTTCATCGAGTCCTAAAAAGTTAAAGAGCAAAATTTCACTCATTTTACTAAAGGGGAGTTGTGGCGGACGAGGGAGGGTAAAAGTTTCCCATTTTTCCTGTAAGCCACGTTCACGGTATTGCTGTAAGGTCTTTTTTAACAGATTGGTGTTAATGAAATTTTCATTACGAACTTGCAGGGCTTTTTGTTTATGTAGATATTCGAGTGCTGACTGAATCATATAGTAAATCTGCCCAACCGCTAAATGGTCGAGTAGGCGATAACAGAACACTTGAAAGCTTTTATTTCCTGCAATTTGAATACCCCATGTCTTACAGTAAAACTGCATGAATTGCACAATTTCTTGAAACAGTAGAAGATACAAACACTCTTTCACTTCGTCAGCACTTTTAAAGGGAACACCCAAGGCTAAATTTTCATAAAACCAATGACGGAGTTGCTGCGCTACGCTAAAAAGACTGGGCTCCGAATAGCCATCCAGACGGACATTGATATAATACTGTTCAGCTTGTAGCGCATCATCTTTCACAATCAAAATTTGCTCATGCACGAGATGCTTTTTGAGCGACTGTTGGAAGAAATAATTCGGGCTGATGTTATGATACTTAATAGCGTCCCAGTCGATAAATTCTTGATGCGCCGTATGTTCTTGGACGTGATTATCCAATAAAGCCAGCAAAAAGAGTTTCTGTAAAAAACTCAGTTCACTTAATTCACGTTCAACGATATCTTTATTTTTGAGTTTACGCTGTTCTTGTAAACGGGTTTCTTTCAGTAGTTTTTTTCGCGCAGCCTGACAGTTTTCACAATGACAGTTGTATTGCTGTTCTGGAAATATTTGATGATGACAGTGGCTACACTGATAAAAATTAAATTCTTGCTCATCTAATTTTTCAGCATCTACCCAATACATAGATGCACGACACAACGGGCATTGCGTACTTTCATCCATTTGTTTGCGTAGAATATTGAACATGTTGCCAGCGTTTATTGAAAGATTAAATTGATTATACACATCTCTGTTTAAAGACGGGTTTGGAATTTGAGTTGCGGCAGCTCAGGCGAGAAGTCGACAAATAAAAAAGCTGCATAGTGATGATGCAGCTTTTAGTTAGAATGGATTATTAATAGGCGGCTGGGCATGGGATCGATTCGTCCTCCTCTCCAAATTGTTTGGCTTGTATTAAGGCTTGCACTTTTTTAGACGCGACTTTTTTAGTGCCTAATGCACTATATGAGTTAAGTAATGAACTGACCTCAAAGGCTTTGAAGGGAATCCCTTCGCAGGTCATAAACATTGCAATCACCTGATGGTCGATATTTGCAGCATCAAGCGCTTGCAGTGTCTTCATATTTTCAATACGGATGATGTGTTCTTTAATAAACATAATGCACCTCTTGTTGTTTTAGCCTGAATATTTTGCTTTTGGCAATTAAGTAGATGCAAAACGCATGCTCAAATGTTTTGAGTAGAGATTTTAAAGCAGATAAACTGTATATTTATTTGCTAAGATATTGAAAATAAATTATTAATTTAAAAGTAATAAAATAATATTGATGCGTATGGCTATGTCTAATGAATTCTCAAAATGCTTAAACTGTTGAAAAAGAAACATCTTGGTGCATCGTTTAAACAGAAGTATGCAATCAAATCTAAATCAGAATATTGATATGATTCGAGAGTTAAGGTGCTTTTTGGAGGGAATCGTCTAAGCGATTGGATTTTAAAAGTATATTTGTATATATTGAGCTTATAATTCTAATGATCTTAACTTGCAGGACTGAAACAAAGCGGAATCTACTGAAATTGATACATAGTATGATTCAGCTGGATTTCTAAAGGTTTTGATCTTTTTTTATCCTTTCTTTGTATGGAATACATATGTCAGACGCACTTAAAAACAGCAATATCACCCGTATGCAATTATATAAGCAGTCACAGGGTACGGTTGGTGCGCTGATTATTGGGCATGATCAAACACTGGAAAAGACGATCGAGTTACTTGGCCTGGCGCAGCAACATCAAGTATCTAAAATTTATGTGGCGGGTGCGACGGAAGAAATTCAGCAATTCCTCACCTCAAAAGTCACGGCATTTCAATTTTACTTTGCAGCAGACTACGACAGTGCACTCGATTTAATTTTCGTAAATCAATAATCCTCTAAGTCTTAAGCAGGAAAGTTTGAGCGCAATAATTTGAACGTACAGATGGATTAAGCACCTGTACTTTCTCTTTCTAGTATATAGGCGCTTTATTTATTTTAGGTAGATAAAAAAATTTGCACATTGTTATAGCTGTACTCAACTCAGGCATTTATTTTGCTTAAACATGGCGAAAATATGTGCCAGCCTTTAAATTATTCTATAAAGATGATTGAAAACAACATGCGCTGAGCCCATATATAAATCATTGTAAATGCGAAGACAGCTTATGCATCTTGTCGTATGATCAAGTCATTCACAATGTGTTCAAAAAGCTGATGAAGCAATAACTAAGGAATAGGACGAGATATGAATATTGCGGCAAATCCAGCGGTCGAAGCAGACCAAACTGTTTATTTAAAAGATTATCAAAAACCATCATTTGTCGTAGATAGTATCGATCTAGATATTCAAGTCTTTGATGAGCATACCAATGTAAATGCAAAATTAGTGATGCAGCGTCAAACGGCTGGGGATTTGGTGTTATTGGGTCGTGATTTGGAACTCAAATCAATTCGCTTAAATGGTCAAGTTTTGCCAGCAGATGCCTATGTTGTAGATGCAGAACAACTGGTGATTTCAAATGCACCTGACCAAGCTGTCATTGAAACCGAAGTCGTGATTCATCCTGAAAGCAATACTCAACTCGAAGGTTTATACCAAGCGGCAGGCGATTTATTCGTTACTCAAAACGAGCCTGAAGGCTTCCGTAAAATTACCTATTATCCTGACCGTCCAGATGTGTTGTCGGTATTTACCACACGTGTCGAAGCGGATAAAAAATTCCCTGTATTACTTGCCAATGGTAATTTGATTGAAGCGGGTGAAACCGGTGAAGGTCGTCATTATACCGTTTGGCAAGATCCAACCAAAAAACCATCGTATCTTTTTGCCTGTGTGATTGGTGATTTGGCATTACTTAAAGACTCTTACGTGACTTCTGAAGGTCGTAATGTTGCTTTAGAAATCTATGCAGAAGAAAAAGACATTCCAAAATGTCATATTGCCATGGAAGCTTTAAAACATTCGATGCGTTGGGACGAAGAACATTATGGTCGTCCTTATGATTTAGACAATTATATGATCGTGGCAACCAGTGCATTTAACATGGGTGCAATGGAAAACAAAGGTTTGAATATTTTCAACACCTCTTGTGTGCTTGCTGATGAAGAATACACGACTGATGCTGCGATCATGCGCGTTCAGTCTGTGATTGCACATGAATACTTCCATAACTGGACAGGTAACCGTATTACCTGTCGTGATTGGTTCCAACTCTGCTTAAAAGAAGGTTTGACAGTATTCCGTGATCAGTCGTTCTCAGAAGATTTACAATCTGCTGCGGTACAACGAATCGATGATGTTGCTGTGTTAAAAGCACATCAGTTCCCAGAAGATTCAGGCCCGCTTTCACATCCACCGCGTCCAGATCATTTTGTTGAAATTAATAACTTCTATACCGCAACAGTGTACGAAAAAGGTGCGGAAATTAACCGCATGATGGCGACACTCTTGGGCAAAGAAAAATTCCGTGCAGGTACAGACGAATATTTCAAACGCCATGATGGTCAAGCCGTGACTGTTGAAGATTGGGTAGCAGCACTAACAGCGGGATCAGGTGTAGATTTATCGAGTTTCTTGATTTGGTATAACCAACCGGGTACACCAAAACTTGAAGCAAAAGGTGAGTACGATGCTGCAAATCAAACCTATACTTTAAGCTTGAAACAAAGCTTAAAAGCTCATCCGAAATATCCAAATTTAAAAGCTGTGCCTATTCCTGTGGCTTTGGCATTGTTTGATGCGACGAGTGGTGAACAGTTAGTTCTCAGCTCAGATGCATTGGTTGAAAATGGCATCAAAGATGGCGTGTATTTATTTGATACCGATACTGCAACCATTACATTTAGCGATGTAAAAACCCAGCCTGTTGTGTCTTTACTGCGTAATTTCTCTGCACCTGTTAATCTTGAATTTAACTATTCAGATGAAGAGCTTGCTTTCCTGATGCAGTACGAGCCGAATGGTTTTAACCAATGGCAAGCCAGCCAAACCTTGTTAGAACGTATTTTGTTAAATGGCCATGATGCTGACATCTATGTCCAAGCTATACAAAATACATTACCAGCATTGGTTGAGCGTGATCCATTACTTGCTTCACGTTTATTCGATGTACCGACAGAGGGTTATTTAGGTAGTCGTATTGATACCGACTACAGTCCTGCCCAAGTGCAAGAACAGCGTGAAGCACTGTTAAGTCGTGTGGCACGTGAGTTAGGTTCATTCTTTAAAGAGACTTATGCAACTTTAGACCCAGATGCGCAGAAAGAATTTTCACAAGCCATGGGTGTTCGTGCATTGAAAAACATTATGTTGAGCATGATGGCACGTCAAGGCGATGCATCTGTATTTGAATTGGCTTATGAACAATTCAGCTCTACAGGCAATATGTCTGAACGTCTTGGTGCTTTAAAAGTATTGGTTTGGAATGATGCACCACAAGCACAGCAAGCTTTAGAAACTTTCTATACACGCTTTAAAAATGAAGCCTTGTCGATGGACCAATGGTTTATGTTGCAAGCAGCACATCCGAAAGCAACTGCGGAAACCATTAAGGCACTGACTGCTCATCCTGATTATGACTTGAAAGTACCGAACCGTATTCGTGCGGTTACTGGTGGCTTAAATAGCAATCCTGTCAACACTTGGAGCTTTGGTGTGCAGCATATTGTTGAATTAGCAAAATTCCTCGATGAGAAAAATCCAATTGTCGGTTCACGGTTACTGCAAATTTTGTCCCGTTGGTACACGTTGGCAGAGCCGCAGCGTAGTGAAGTCAAAGCCGAACTTGAAGCGCTTAAACCTGTCGTGAAATCGAAGAATGTATCAGAAACCTTAAATAGCATGTTAAGTGTTTAATCGTTCAACCTCTCTGTACGATTGATTTGAGTTAAATCAGTCCTACTAAAATGAGCCTGTTGTCATAGGTATGGCAGCAGGCACATTTTATATCCAGTCTTTTTTATCTAAACTTTAGTTAGGATTGAAAATCAATCATGTTTAGAAGACAGAAACTGAATGACATTCTCTGATTATTCATTTAAATTTTATAATAATTGCAACATAAATCACATAATGGCGTTACAATAAAATAGGTCTAACACATGAATGACTGTATGCGGTAATGCATCCAAGTTTATGAATGTTTAGATTTTTTATCTATTTTATTATGTGGGATTTTTGAGGCGGGTCATGTTAGTTAAGGTTGATGAAGGTTTTTATTTAAACTCACATCATATTATTGCAATTCGGATTAATAGAGATTTGCTTGATACCTTTGTTGTTTCGGTAGAATACACACCCAACAGTGTGCAAAACACAGGTGTATTTGAAAAGAAATTCAATGCGCGCCGAGATGCAGAACAATACCTACAAACACTGAATCAAATCATTGGTAAATCTTAAAAACGAAAGTGTATATCGTGGATATTGTCTAGATTGAAAGCGATATGATATGAATTACACTCAGATTGACGTCTAGCAAAAGGGATGAAGCGCATCCCTTTTTTGTCTTATCTGAGCGAAACTGATGTAAAGAATTGAAAATAAATCATTCTATCGATACGACTCGATTTGCACGTCCGATATTTTCCTGACATGCTTTAGCCATCCAAAATGAGTTAAAACTATATGCGAATCAGTATTGTGGGTGCAGGTCGTGTTGCACATCATTTGCTCAATGTGCTTCATCCACAACATCACATTGTGCAAGTTTATGCACGAAATCTTGAAAAGGCAGAAAAACTTGCAGCAAGTGTAGGTGCAGAAGCTATTCATACCCCAACTAAGTTGAATGCTGAGATTGATCTATTGATCATAGCGGTGAGCGACCAGTCGATTGCAACCGTTATTCAGCAAGTCAAAGCCTATCTGCCACAAGTTCTGATTGTGCATACGTCAGGTAGCACCAATATCACAGTACTGACCCAGCAGCATTCGCGAGCAGGGGTGTTTTATCCTTTACAAACTTTTAGTTTAGATCGAGATGTGGACTGGACGTCGACACCGATCTTTGTAGAAGCGGCAGATCCTACAGATTTGACGACACTTACAGATTTAGCACACAGCATTAGCCAAAGGGTTTATCAATATGATTCGGCACAGCGCTTGAGTTTGCATCTCGCTGCGGTGTTTGCCTGTAATTTTAGTAATTATTGTTATGACATGGCAAAGCAGATTGTCGATGCAAAACACGTCGATTTTAGTTTACTTTATCCTTTGATTTTAGAGACAGCCAATAAAGCTACTCAGGCTGAACCACGTAACATGCAAACAGGTCCTGCCATGCGTGGGGATCAAAATATCATGCAAATGCACGCCCATATGCTTGAGCAAGCTGATCAAGTCGATCTGAAAGCGGTCTATGAAATGCTGAGTCAGCAGATTCTTGGGCATCATCAGAAATAAATAATCCGTATAGAACAATGAATATTTATTAGCTTAGACATACATGTCAAACAGGATGTTACATGGCAAAAGATTTTAATAGTCCGCAAGTGGTCGCAAGTTATGATGCGCATATTCGAAAATTAATTCCCGGCTATGAACTTGTCCATCAACAAATTCAGGCGGTGTTGAATTGCCATGTCGCTGAAGATGCCCATATATTGATTATTGGATGTGGGACGGGTTATGAATTGGGTTATCTCATGGCCTTGAATCCAACATGGTCATTTACCGTTACAGAATTGTCTGAAAACATGCTGAATCAAACACGCCAACGTGTTGAAGCTGCTGGACAGTTGCATCGCGTCAAATTTGTTTTGGGCAGTCACACTACTTTTGAGCAGGCGAGTTGTTTTGATGCGGTGCTGAGTATCTTGGTGACGCATTTCATTCCATTGTCCGAAAAAAATGAATTTTTAACTAAAGCTTTTGAATTACTTAAACCGCATGGCATTTTTTTAAGTTTTGACTTGATGCAAACTCATTCGAATTTTGAGCAGCGTGTCCTGCCTGAATTTTGCCAAATGCAAGGTTTATCTGCTGCGCAAGCGACAAAAATGATGCAGCGTTTAGAAGATGATTTTGAACTGATTAGCCAGCAGCACTATCAAAGCTTACTGACGGAAATAGGCTTTGATCAAATTTATTGTTTCAGTCAAATCTTTAGCTATGCAGCTTACAGTGCATTTAAAACGGCTATGGATTAAAAGAATAAAGACCAAGTTTGCGTGTACTAAGTTTATCGATCATTTTCACCGATATAGTTACTACGTTGCATGAGTGAAACTTGCATCAAAATTTTGATCAATAGTCTCATTTTTCTTGCTCGGTATGGCGCTCATTATTTTAAGAAAGAAACTTTTCTGTCAGCGTTAAATCCATTATTGTGCATTTATAAAAATAATCAATTGGATGAAAATAATGTCAAAAATGGAATTTGATTACATTGTGATTGGTGGTGGAAGTGCGGGGTGCGTACTGGCTGCACGCCTCAGTGAAGATCCACATATATCTGTGTGCTTATTAGAAGCAGGTGGGCAAGGTGATCAGTGGACGGTCAATATTCCAGCTGCATGCGTGGTGAGTTTACCGACTAAGATCAATAATTGGGCCTTTGAAACTGTGCCTCAAGCTGGCTTGAATGGTCGTAAAGGCTATCAACCACGTGGAAAATGCCTTGGTGGTTCATCGAGTATTAATGCCATGATTTATATTCGTGGACATAAAAATGACTATGATCAATGGGCGGCACAGGGCAATACTGGCTGGTCATACGACGAGGTCTTGCCATATTTTATTCGCTCGGAAAATAACAACCGAATACACAATGAATTCCACGGTAATGACGGCCCTCTGTCCGTCACAGATGTACAAAGTGACAATATTTTCCATCAACGCTATACCGAAGCGGCTCGTGCAGAAGGTCATAAAGTCCTTGATGATTTTAATGGCGCAGAACAAGAAGGCTTAGGGATTTATCAGGTAACACATATCAATGGAGAGCGTTGTAGTGTGGCGCGTGCTTATTTGTTTCCGCATTTAAACCGACCAAATTTAACTGTATTGACCAAAGCCACAACACATAAAATCATTATAGAAGATAAAGTGGCCACAGGTGTTGAAGTCCAACATGCAGGGCAAATGAAACACTTAAAAGCAAGACGAGAGGTTTTACTCAGTGCCGGAGCGATGCAGTCACCGCAGATTTTAATGTTGTCTGGAGTAGGCGACCAGAGCGAACTCCAAGCGCATGGCATTGAAGTGAAACACCATTTACCGGGTGTAGGAAAGAACTTCCACGACCATCCCGATTTCATTTTTGGTTATAAAGTCAAAGAATACCAAGGCACATTTGGCATGTCTTTACCCGGCTCAATTGATATGTTCAAGCAGTTCAGTCGCTATCGTAAGGAACGAAGGGGTATGATTGCTTCAAATTTTGCAGAATGTGGCGGTTTTCTAAAGTCTTCACCCGATTTAGCGATACCAAATTTGCAATTACACTTTGTCGTGGCGTTAGTAGATGACCATGCACGGAAATTTCATACAAGCCATGGTTTATCGTGTCATGTGTGTCTGCTCAATCCAAGAAGTCGCGGCACGATCAAACTAAGTGGTTCCAGTGTCAATGATCCATTATTGATTGATCCAAACTTTTTAGGGGATGAGCAGGATTTAGAAGATTTGGTACAAGGCTTTAAGTTGACGCAGCAGTTAATGATGTCGCCGTCTTTATCGAGTCATTATCAGCAAGATTTATTTACCTCACTGGTCAAAACGGATGATGATATACGTGCAATCTTACGTCAGCGTGTGGATACGGTTTATCACCCTGTCGGTAGTTGTAAGATGGGCGTAGATGAGATGTCAGTGGTTGACCCTGAATTGAAAGTCTACGGCATTCAAAACCTTCGTGTCGTCGATGCATCTATCATGCCTTCTGTGGTAAATGGCAATACCAATGCACCGACAGTGATGATTGCTGAAAAAGCCGTGGATATGATTCGACAAAGTCAGCTCCAAGCGCAAGTAGCTTAGTGGTTATTCATTTTATATGATTTGATACAACACAGATAAATCTTAGATCAAAAACAGCAATAAAAAACCACCGCTAACGGTGGTTTTTTGCTTTATTCCAAAGTTAGTTTACTTTTTTGAAGATGAAGTCATTAATTTTATGGCCTGCTTCAATTCCGCGACGTTCAAACTTAGTTTGCGGACGCCAGTCTGGACGAGGGTAGCTATTGCCTTTACCTGCAAGGTTTTCAAGACGTGGACGTTCTTCAAGAACTTCGATCATCCATTCAGCATACGGTTCCCAGTCAGTTGCTGAATGGAATGTACCCCCGATTTCTAATTTTTCTTCAACCAATGGCATACGGTCATGAGATACAAAACGACGTTTGAAATGACGTTTTTTCTGCCAAGGATCTGGGAAGTATAATTGGACAGTATTAATACTGTTATCTGGCATTTCACGTAGCACTTGGATGGCATCAGCATCTAATACTCGAAGGTTAGTTAAACCTGCAAGACCTGCTTCATACACACATTGAGCGATACCCGGAACATGTACTTCAATACCGACAAAGTTACGTTCAGGGTTTGCTTTTGCCATTAGTACCAAAGAACGCCCCATACCAAAACCGATCTCAACAGTTAATGGGCGTTCAGGGTGTTCAAAATGCTGACGCAAATCCCCAACAGGATATTCCAAAATTAGATGACCATATTGTTCCAGCGCAGTACGTTGCGAAGTATTAAGTGGCGCAGAGCGGCGCATAAACGTCACAATTTCACGGTGTTCGTTTAGGTTATCCAGATCTACAGCGTGCTGGTCTAATTGATCGTTCGACATAACTTTGGCAAATGTAAAAAATTCGAATGCCGTATTTTAAGTCCTGAGATACACAAGTCAAATTTTTTACCGTGAATATATCCGCTTTTTGCTCAATCTTACCGATTGGAGCCGTGCTGAGCATTTGCCATGTACAGTCAAATGCTCAGCTCAAAAGTCATGAATTAACATTAATCTAGGCTGTTTTTTCATCAAGATCTTCACTATCTGTATCATCATGTTTAAACGGTAAAATGGCCTCAAGAACGGTACAACCCGGCTGTGACTGTATTTTAAATTCACCACCGATACGATGGATTCGTGTTTGCATACTATGTAGACCAACATGTAGACCTTGTTCAACATCATTAGGGTCGAAGCCGATACCATTATCTTCAATACGTAATATCAGTTGAGTCTCTGTTTCGCACAAACTGACTTGAACTTTGCTAGCCCGACTATGCTTTAAAATGTTGGTCAGGGTTTCTTCTGCGACACGAGTCAAATTGAGACATTGGGTCGCAGAAGGTGAGTGAATCCATTCGGCAGCAATTTTCCAGCTCGAGCTCATGTCTAATTCTTCAAAGAGCTGTACAAAGCGATGGCGAATCGGTGCCGCCCATTCGATCGGGGTGTCTGGAACTTTCGTTCCTATACTCGAACCTGAATCGATGACTTGTCTTAAATCATTTCGGAACAGTTTAAGCATCGACATGATTTGTGGTTTTTCAATTTTGTCATTTTGTTCTAACAGTAAAATTGAACGGACAATTGATCCGCCTAAACCATCATGTAAGTCATGAGATAAATGAATTCGTTCTTGAAGTCGTGCATTTTCAAGCGCGAGTTGATGTTGTTGACCAAGTGAGGTAGCGAGTTTCAGTTCAGCTCGTTGTACATTTTCAGTTAAGGTCTTATTAAAACGTTCAATTTGACGGGTGTGTCGAGCTAAACGCAAAGCCAGTACGCCGCCCAAGACGAGGGTGGTTAGTGGGCCAGTATATGGTGAGAGCGCATGGCCTTCCATGGTCATCATAAAGTGCGCATCATGTACCGCAATCGGTAAATAAATCAGATACAGCGTTGCAAGCAAATAGGTTTCGGCCATTTTGGCTTTATACGCCAAGTACGGGTAGCTAATACATTTGGCCACAAAGACCAAAACAAAGAAGCTAAAACAAATTTGGATGACGGTCTTTAAATAAGCCTCTGGTGCAAAACCGATACAGAGTGCTGCGATGGTGGCAAGGCTTAATAACAGTTTTTGAATTTTCGGGAAGGGATGGTTTGCAAAATACCACGCACCAATACAGCCAAAAACTGTATAAAAACAGAAAATAATATTTTGTAGGCGGTCGACCTGTACGGTGGTTAGAAATGTAATTGGCCCATTAAAAATAATACACAGGCTATAAAACACCCAAGCCATGCCTGTGATGGTTAACCATAAATAAGCTCTTTCATTGCGATTGGCGAGCCATGCTAAAAAAAAGAACACAGCCACGACGAAATTAATCATCGTATTGAGTTCGACTAATTGTCGTTGTTCGAGTAGCCAAATCTTAAAGGTGTCGTAGACTTGCGGGTATTCCCCAATTTGAACTGAACTGAGTCCTGATTTTTGGGTCACTGAACCATACACTTGCACCCAAATGGTATTTACACCTTGCTTTAAACTCGAGCTAGGCAAGTTCAATAGTCTAGGTTGATGTTGGCTTCGTGAAAAATGTTCTGCTGAAATGTAATCTTGCCAAAGTAGGGCATCGTTGATATAAACCCGTCCACTTTGGGTGATGCCTTGTATAGCGATAGCAATGGGTTGATTTAACTGATGGAAATTACAGTTCAACTTAAATTGGATTTTGTACCAAGCGATACCATGATAGTCCGGCCAACGTTTATTCCATGTGTCTGGAAGCTTTTGCAGATTTTGCCAACCTGTACGTGGGCGCTCTTGCTCGACAGCGCTTTTAGCTGTGGCAATATGGGTAATTTCAACAGGACAATGACTGCTTGAGATCTGAGGGGTGGAATTGGCAAAAGTGGGTATAGCGAAACAACATAGCAGGCAAAATAGACTCGCTAAGACCAGCAGCCGATTTGCTTGAATGCAGTGTCGTGACCAAAACCATACCATCAAAATTCCCCCAATTTTGTGTATCCACAATTTAAAAAAATAAATAGAAAGTCACATCAAATCTTTATTTTATTTTTGATAGTTATAATTTTATGAGATGAATTATACAGTTAAATCGAATGAATGGTGAATTTTTCTCTTTTTTATAGCCTTAGTATTTTATGTAATGTCATTACAAATGAGACTTTGATTATTGAAACCCTTTGCTATATACATCCTGAATAGGGTATCAATAGGTCACACTTTATTGAAAATTGATTGGATTCAAAGTGAATATTTCAATAATCCATTAGTCACTGACACGGTCGAGTAAAGTGCTACTTGCTTCATTTAAGCCAAAAACCTCTACTTGAATCTGTCTTGATTCAAATTTTTGCACGACATTCTTCAAAATATTAACGGAAGTAATATCCCAAATATGTGCATGACTCAGATCAATTCGCACATGACTAACCCTCTCCTGAAAATCAAAAAATTGATAAAAACTCTCAGAGCTACTAAAGAAAATTTGCCCATAGACCGTGTAACTACGGACTTTGTCTTTAAGTTCTGATGTGACTTTTACCGAACTTTCTAGTTGATTGATAATAAACAACGCAGAGAGGAGCACGCCAACCAATACGCCAAGGGCCAAGTTATGTGTTGCAAGCACCACGATCACCACAGCAATCATCACGACATTAAAAGACATTGGATGCTTTGAAAATTGCTTGACAGAATTCCATTGGAACGTAGTGAATGACACCATGACCATAATCGCGACTAAGGCAGCCATTGGGACATAAGCCAGCCAGTCTTTTAAGAACACCACCAAACACAACAAAAATACACCTGCAACCAAAGTGGAAAGGCGAGTTCGCGCGCCAGAACTAACATTAATAATCGACTGCCCAATCATGGCACATCCAGCCATGCCGCCCATAAAGCCACTGACAATATTGGCAATCCCTTGACCACGACATTCCTGATGACGATCACCTTCAGTTCCAGTGACTTCATTGATCACTGTCGTGGTCATCATCGTTTCTAATAGGCCAACTGTTGCTAGGGTAATGGAATAGGGAAAAATAATCGTGAGGGTTTCAAGATTAAAAGGAATTTCAGGAATCAAGAAAATAGGTAAAGTCTCTGGAAACTTACCCAAATCACTCACAGTACGCAGGTCAGCACCTAAAAATAATGCCAAACCACTGAGGACAATAATGCAAATCAGCGGTGATGGAATGGCTTTGCCAATTTTAGGTAGATATGGAAAAAGATAAATAATCGCAAGCCCTAAAAGCATAAAGACATAGCCCCAACTATCCATCTTTGACATTTCAGGTAGCTGTGCGACAAAAATCAAAATCGCGAGTGCATTTAAAAAACCATACACCACTGACTGCGAGACGAAGCGCATAAGTTTTGCGACTTTAAAATAGCCAGCAATGATCTGAATCACACCAGTCAAAACCGTGGCAGCCAAAAGGTATTGCAAACCATGATCTTTGACCAAAGTGATCATAAGTAAGGCCATCGCACCCGTAGCAGCTGAAATCATTGCTGTACGACCACCAAAAAAGGCAATGGTGACGGCAATACAAAACGAAGCGTACAAACCAACCTGAGGGTCAACCCCAGCAATAGCTGAAAAGGCGATGGATTCTGGAATCAACGCAAGTCCAACCACCAAGCCAGCGAGTACATCAGTACGAATATTGGAAAACCATTGTTCTTTTTTAAGTTGTAACACGGTAACTTTTCATCAAATCTTAAACGCGGCTATGTTAAAACAACTGAGTATAAAAATGCATAACACAGTGACTTGAAATCTTCTTAAATATGGATAATAGTCAATGAGTATATGTGTTTCAGCATTTACGCTTTTTTGCAATTTACAGGTTTGATCACTTGAAAGTTTGACAGAAGAGATTTAAAACATTGAATAGTACATAACAAGGATCAGATATGAAGCTTTATTATTCTCCAGGTGCATGTTCATTAGCATCACATATAATTTTAAATGAAATTAATGTCGATTTTGATTTGGTCCGTGTTGACCTAAAAAACCATAAAACAGAAAAAGGGGTAGATTATTACGAGATCAACCCAAAAGGTTATGTACCTGCATTAGAAATAAACCCAGGTTTGATCCTGACCGAGAATGTGGCCATTTTACCGTTCCTTGCACAGCATGATCCAAAACAAGACTTAATTCCGCCATCAGGTTTAGGTCGTGCCAAAGTTTTAGAATGGCTTGGCTATTTGAACTCAGAATTACATGATGCTTATGCCGTATTCTTTGGTGCACCACTAGATGCAGACGCAAAAGAAAAAGCTTATGCAGAAATTGATCGTTTATTGACATATATCGATAAAGCGATTGATGAATCGGATAACGACTATTTGGTCGATGATAACTTTGGCCCAGCAGATGCTTATCTCTTTGTACTGACAAATTGGTCAAATGGCATCGGTCATGATTTAACGCCATATAAAAATATCATTGCATTACGTAACAAAGTTGCAGAGCGTCAATCAGTTCAAATTGCGATGCGTGATGAAGGATTGATTCCTTAAGTTGTGTATTCAAATTGAATAATAAAATACCGCCGAAATTGGCGGTTTTTTATTGCTCAGGTTCAACTTAGTACTCGAACTGTGTATAGAAATCATCAAAGTTAATATTTTTAAGCGTCAGTTGTTGTGGTGCTTTGAAGGTTGACCATTTGGTTTGAGTTTTGGCATCTTCAAACATATTGCCGCCTACAATTTCCTTACGTTTTAAGGTCGAAAAATTATAGCTTTTCGATGTTTCTTCACCAGAAGCTCGGTGAAAGCTATTGTAGTCAAAACCAATCAGATCAAAGCGTTGATTTTGCCAACGGAAGGTATAACTATGTCGGGGCCATTCCCAGCCACCACAAGCCATAAAATAACTAAAATGAACGAGTAAATTGCCTTTACTGATTTGGATGTCTTCTGCTTCAGCAAGTGGATCAAGTAAGCATGAATTCGGTTGCTGAGCGACAGGGATGCTGTTGTTTTCAGCGATACGTTGATATCCCTTTGCGGTTTTAAAAAACACGATGAGTTTTCGTGGATGGTTATGAACGACTTTGCCATCGTCATCATAGGTCGCTACATCGACTTTTTGCTTTTCCACGATCATAGCAATATCTGGCATTTGATCTTTGTTTAGGTCTCCACTCGTAGCCATCAAAATGTTCCAACCTTGAGGCGCGAGTGATTTGGCTGTGCTCGGCACTTGGGCAGACAGCCAACTAGATGCGACACAAAGACTCAAAGTACAAAATATATGGGATATTTTCATTATTATCAGGTTTTCAAAATCAAAAAGAGGACTCAATAGAGTCCTCTTTTATACCGTGAATGAGTTCTTATTTAAAGAAGTATCCGGTTTCAGGTGAACTGGCATTTGCCATGCGCTTACGTGGCATACGTCCTGCTAGGAACGCTTCACGACCGGCTTCAACTGCTTTTTTCATCGCTGAAGCCATCAGAACAGGGTGTTGAGCTGCTGCAATTGCTGTATTCATTAATACGCCATCACAGCCCAATTCCATCGCTATCGCTGCATCACTTGCTGTACCGACACCAGCATCGACCAAAACAGGTACTTTGGCATTGTCTTTAATGATCGAAATGGTATGTGGGTTGAGAATACCTAAACCTGAGCCAATAAGACTACCTAAAGGCATAATCGCTACACAGCCCATGCTTTCCAGTTCTTGTGCCACAATTGGGTCATCTGAGGTATAAACCATGATTTCAAAGCCATCGTCAATCAACGTACGTGCAGCTTTTAAAGTCTCGGTAATATTTGGATATAGGGTTTTCTCATCCCCTAAAACCTCAAGTTTAACCAGATTGTGACCATCTAAGAGTTCACGCGCCAACATACAAGTACGGACCGCGCTGTTCGCATCGAAACAACCGGCTGTATTTGGCAAAATCGTATATTTCTCAGGTGGAACTACAGAAAGCAAGTTCGGCTGGTCTGGATGTTGACCAATATTCACACGGCGAATGGCAACGGTCACAATTTCAGCACCACTGGCTTGAATGGCCTGGTCAGTTTCCGTTAAGTCCTTGTACTTACCTGTACCAACTAAAAGTCGTGAATTAAATGTACGTGAACCAATGATTAGGGGTGTATCTTCCATGGGAGCTCCATTTTAGCCGCCACCTACGGCATGAATAATTTCAATATGATCTTGCTCTGCAATTGGGGTTTGTTCCAATTTACTTTTCGAGATAATCATTTCATTTTTTTCAACAGCGAAGCGTTTGCCTTCCAGTTGTAATTGTTGAACCAATTGCAAGAGGTTGACACATTCGGTTTGTGTAGCTTCGCCGTTTAAATAGATTTGCATTTGCGGATTCCGTTCTTGCTGCCTTGCCTGTTGAGTAAGGCCAATTCTGCTGTTGATTATTTTGCGTATTTAAACGCATTCCATGCCAATATGAGCCATCCAGCAATCATTAGCGCACCACCAATCGGGGTAATGGCACCGAGACCACGTGGTAAGCCTAGAGCCATCACATATAAAGAACCACAGAAGAAGAAAATACCAATTTGTATAAGCAGGAAACTGGCTTTTATTGGAAGTTGGGGAATGACTTTAGATAAGATCGCGAGGGCAAGTAAGCCCAGTGCATGATAAAAGAAATAGTCCGTTGCAGTTTGCCACCAAGCCAATTGGGCTTCAGTCGCGCGCGCTTTTAATCCGTGTGCACCAAAGGCACCAAGCATTACAGCAAAAGCTAAGTTAAGTGCGGAAATGGCAATCCACATGTGCATTCACCTTAACAAAATTTGCGCATAACCATAGCATATTTAGCACGCAGGGTTAAAGCAAAAATGCCCAAAGTTTTTGGGTTGTAGTTTGTCATTCAATACTATTTAGACATAAAAAAAGAGCATCGAAATGCTCTTTTATAGGATGACTGGGAAAAGCCTTCAAATTAGTTTGAAGACATTGCGACTTTAATTTTTTCCATCGCATTTTTTTCCAACTGACGAATACGTTCAGCAGATACATTATATTCTGCCGCCAATTCATGCAGCGTCGACTTTTCGTCATCTAACCAGCGACGTTGTAAGATATTACGTGAACGGTCATCCAACTGATCCATGGCTTCATGTAAAGCTGAAGTGCTTTGTTCTTCGTAATCTTCATCTTCCGCTAAACGCGCGGGGTCGTAACGGTTATCTTCGAGATAAAGGGCAGGAGCGACATGGGTCGAACCTTCATCGTCGTCATCACCTTGAGCTTCAAAGGCAGCATCATAAGCGGTTAAACGGCCTTCCATTTCCAAGACTTGTTCAGGTGTTACATTTAAGTCATTGGCAATCGACTGTGCTTCGGCCAAAGTTAATTTTTTAGATGACTTTTTTAAGCTACGTAAATTAAAGAATAATTTACGCTGCGCTTTAGTGGTCGCAATTTTGACAATACGCCAGTTACGAATCACATATTCATGAATTTCTGCTTTAATCCAATGCACAGCAAAAGATACAAGACGTACGCCCATGTTTGGGTCAAAACGTTTTACCGCTTTCATTAAGCCCAAGTTACCTTCTTGAATCAGGTCACCTTGTGGCAAACCGTAGCCTGCATAGCTACGTGCGATATGCACAACAAAACGAAGATGCGACATCACTAGCATTTTAGCTGCGTCTAAATCTTGGTCATAATAATAACGCTCAGCCAGCTCTTTTTCTTGTTCGGCCGATAAAATTGGAATCTGATTAACAGTACTAATATAAGCACCAAGATTCACCCCAGGTGCCGATAATGACAGGGGCATCAATTGATTGCTGCTGTCACTCATGTTTTCTCCTTGAGAATTAAAATGGGTAAGCCCAATAACTAAGATTCATCTTAATCCAATATTTCCGTAAATTATGGAAAATTGGGTATAGAAATGTAAACTTTTATTCAATTATGAAGCAATTTAGTTTAACTGAATCTTTTTAAGATTCAATCAAGTAATGAAACTCAGAATCGGAAATTTTGCGCATTTCACAGTTTAACTGATGTATTTGACAGTATCGTGATACATCTTGTTGGCTGTGCGGATCGGATGACTTTAACAATAAAGATTGGTCTGGACTTTTCTTTAAAGCTTTTTTGAGCATCAATAGTGGCATCGGGCAGGGTTTACCCATTGCATCTACAGTTAAAAGCGAATTTTGGCTGTCACTCACGAAGCAGATCCAACATGTTTACATTTCAATGGAAATATTAGCAAATACAGTGCCAAATCCCAACCTAAAATAGGTAAAAATCCTTTGTGATTTATAACTCAAACGATGTGAAAAAATAAGAATATTCAAAAGGAAAATAGATCAAAAAAATCTATTAATTGCGGTAAACCCGTGTTAAGCTCGTTGCGTTGTTAAGATTTTTGTTGGCTGTGAAGCCTCTTAACTCTTGATATATTTGGATGTAACCGGGATTTTGTTGATAGTTTTACAGAATGATTACAAGCTTAGAAATAAAAATATTTTTTTTAACCTTGTTTGGTCTGCTGTTTGCAACACCGGGTGGTCCTTCTTTTTTAAATACGATAAGGATTAACTTATGACAGCTCGTGAACAAGGCGTTGTTAAATGGTTCAACGACACTAAAGGCTTTGGCTTTATTCAACGTAACGGCGGCGACGACGTATTCGTTCATTTCCGCGCAATTATGGGCGAAGGCCACCGTTCACTTCGTGACGGCCAACGCGTAGAATTCAGCGTTGTTAAAGGCCAAAAAGGCTTCCAAGCTGAAGAAGTACAACCTTTAGACTAATCGTCTGAATGTACTCAAAAACGCTCCAATGTAAATTGGGGCGTTTTTTGTTTATAATGCTTCGATAATTTTGTGATTATTCAATTAGGGCACATCTATATGTCATCAGGTTTTGAAACCTTAAATTTACATCCGAACCTTAAAAAAGCCATTGATGCTTTAGGTTTTAAGGATATGACGCCTATTCAGCAAAAGGTTTTAAAATTTACATTGGCTGGACATGACGCTATTGGTCGTGCTCAAACTGGTACTGGTAAGACTGCGGCTTTCTTGGTCAGTGTGATCAATGACTTGTTGAATAATCCAATTAAAGAACAGCGTTATCGTGGTGAACCGCGTGCATTGATTCTTGCACCAACGCGCGAACTTGCTTTGCAAATTGAAAGTGATGCAAAAGAATTAGTGAAATACACTGATCTCAATGTCATGACTTTGCTCGGTGGGGTAGATTTTGATAAGCAAAAAAATCTATTAAATCGTAATTTTGTCGACATTATGGTGGCGACACCGGGTCGCTTAATTGACTTTGTTGAACAAAAAGAAGTTTGGCTCGATCAAATAGAATTTTTAGTGATTGATGAAGCTGACCGTTTATTAGATATGGGCTTTATCCCATCTGTAAAACGTATCGTGCGCTTTTCACCACGTAAAGAACAACGACAAACTTTGATGTTCTCTGCAACATTTAGTTATGACGTTTTAAATTTGGCACAGCAATGGTTGTTTGAACCAGTAACTGTTGAAATTGAACCTGAGAAAAAAACTAATGCAGATGTAGAGCAACGTGTCTACATGGTGGCGAAGTCTGATAAATATAAATTGCTGGAAGACATCTTACGTGATGAACCAATTGAAAAGGTCATGATCTTTGCCAATCGTCGTGATCAAGTGCGTAAACTTTATGATCATCTCAAAAAAGACGGTTATAAAGTGGTGATGTTGTCAGGTGAAATCGCTCAAGATAAGCGTTTGAAAATGCTTGATCAGTTTAAAAATGGTCAACATAACATCATGATTGCAACAGACGTTGCGGGTCGTGGTATCCATGTGGATGGCGTGTCTCATGTCGTGAACTTCACACTTCCTGAACAGTCTGATGATTATGTACACCGTATCGGTCGTACAGGTCGTGCAGGTACTCGTGGTGTGAGTATTAGTTTCTTGTCTGAAGATGATGCTTTTTCACTGCCTGAAATTGAAAAAGCCATTGGTCAAAAATTACCTTTAACCCGTTTAGACGGTTATTGCTAATTTTGCTTCTAAAAAGCCTGCAGATTTGCAGGCTTTTTTATTTCATGTCGACTATTTCATTTTGAGTTAATGACAAAACAAAATCACAGACTAGCGTTTTAGTTTGCACGGCAACTAAAGGTTAGTACGGTTTGGTAATCATCATCTTTGCTGATGCTACCGCTATTTCCAGTAATGGTGCCAAGTACGCCAGCCGCCGCCTGAATCATTTGACCTGTCTTTTCATCGACCACGCCTTTTAACACACCGTTGTATTCTTGCTTTTCATCCACGACGACAGGGGTCGCATTTTTACCACAGGTACTATTTGCAGCTGCAATTGCATTATTTTTTGCCGCTAAACTGGTTTTACCTACGGCAGTCACTTCATATTGATTATTTGGTTTTTGAATCGCTAAAGATTTTGTTGGCGTAGATGTACATGCAGCTAAAAGCACAGTTGCGCTTAGCGTGCTAACAATGGCAACAGTTTTGTTGAATTTTTTCATGCGGTGCCCCGAGTTAGAAACAATTTGATTTATTTGAACATAAAATTTCTTATAGAACAGGGAACTGCTGTACAAGTTATGCGGTTTTTTTATAGTAAATCTGTGAATAAAGCTGACTTAACAAATAAGCACCGAGTCTGATGTAAACATTCTAGAGTAAGTTATTGAGAATATGCTAATCTTGAGCAAACGTTTTAAAGTACAGTGTATAGATGTCAATTCTAAAATCAGCAGTTGATACAGTTCATCAAAATATTCATCAGCGTCAGTCGATTGGTCATTTAATTGAACCTGCGCCGAATGCTGAGCAATTGGAAAATGCGTTTCAAGCCGCTTTAACGGCGCCAGATCATCATCGTCTTAAGCCTACGCGTTTCGTGATTATTCCTGAAACTGAACGTGAAGCATTTGGTGAGTTGCTTTCACATGCTTTAGCCGATACTGGACAAACAGAAGAAGCGCAGTTGGAACGTGTGAAACACCATCCATTTCGTGCGCCACTATTGGTTTTGGCTTTAACTCAATTACAAGATCATCCCAAAGTTCCGCATTTCGAACAAATTTTAAGTTCAGGCGCAGCAGTACAAAACTTTTTGCTCTCTTTACAAGCACAGGGCTTTTCAACCATGTGGCGTAGTGGAGCGGTGGTTGAATCTAAATTGTTTAAACAAGCCTTAGGCTTAACGGAAAACGATTTGATTTCAGGCATTATTTATATCGGTACAGCTGTGAAAGCAATTCCACCTCGTGCTGAAATACAGTCTGCTGACTTTGTAAGCCATTGGCATAAAGCAAACCAATAAAAGTGAAAAATAGATCGATTGATGAAGTTCGATCAGTAAAGAAATTAGGATAAAAGAACAATGTCAGAACTTGATTTTGCAAGTCTTGTTAGCCCTGTGTCAGTTGATCAAAAAACTGCACTACGTGTTACGGTGTTGGGTGGTGGGAGTTTTGGTACTGCGATGGCCAATACCGCAGTACGTAATGGCTGTGACACCATGATATGGATTCGTGATGAGGCGGTAGCTGCGGACATCAATGCAACACATATCAATAAACGTTACTTGCCAGATTTTCAATTAGAAGCTGGTTTGCTTGCTGTTTCAGATTTAGAAAAAGCAGTATGTAATCGTGACATTATTTTAGTGGCTATTCCGAGCCATTCTTTCCGTAGTGTTTTAAAGCAGATCAAACCTTTTATCACCTCACAAGCAGTGGTGTCTTTAACCAAAGGTATTGAAGCCAATACCTTTAGCTTTATGAGCGATATTATTCGTGAAGAACTTCCTGAAGTCCCTTATGGTGTGCTTTCAGGGCCAAACTTGGCGAAGGAAATTGTTGCAGGACAACCAGCAGGAACAGTGATCGCAAGCCAATCTGAGCTGGTTCGTTATGCAGTTCAACAAGCGCTACACAGTGCGTTGTTCCGTGTATTTGCCAGTGATGATGTGCATGGCGTGGAATTGGGCGGTGCTCTGAAAAATATCTATGCAGTCGCGATGGGTCTAGCTGCGGCTTATGGTGTCGGTGAAAATACCAAGAGTATGATTTTGACACGTGCTTTGGCAGAAATGAGCCGCTTTGCAGTGAAATTAGGCGCAAACCCATTAACATTCCTAGGTTTATCTGGTGTCGGTGACTTATTTGCAACTTGTAGTAGTCCACTTAGCCGTAATTACCAAGTCGGCTTTGCACTCGGTAGTGGTAAAAGCTTAGAACAAGCCACCAAAGAACTGGGACAAACTGCGGAAGGGATTAATACCATTGTGCAAGTACGCGCACGCTCTGAGGAGTTGGGTGTGTATATGCCAATTACCAGTGCCTTGTACGAAGTGATTTTTGAAGGTGCACCGGCACTGAATATTGCATTGTCACTGATGAAAAATGGCCATCGCAGTGATGTTGAATTTGTCTTGCCACATCAGCAAGTTTAAGTTTGCTGATTAATATGCAATACACATAGCTTTGTCATACTGGCTGTATATAATGTGCGGAATAGAATAAGGAAATTTTATGCAACTGACATTGGTTAGGCATGGCGAAGCTGCTCCGCCAGTAATGGGGAATGATGAAAAGCGTCCTTTAACAGCGCGCGGACAAACTCAAGCGGCAGAAACTGCAGCATATTTGAAAGATATAATTCAACCAGACGTTTTTGTGGTGAGTCCGCTACTGCGGGCGCAGCAAACACTTTCATCTTTGCAAAAACATTTTCCACATGTGCCTGTGGTTATTTGTAATGCCATCAAACCGGAAGATGATGCCAAAGTTGCAGTGGAATGGTTGTCACATTTACCGTATGAGTCTATTGTAGTGGTGTGCCATATGAACGTTGTGGCACATATGGCCAGTGTTTTGGTCTCAGAATATTTTAATCCCTATGCTTTGGCAGAAGCGCGCATTTATGAACAAGCGGTCATTGCTCCAGGGTTATCAACACAAATTAAAACGTTTATACCATCAACATAAAAACCAATTAAAACGGCAGAAAAATTAATGTTGTATTTATGGATGCCCGACGCCAATGGGGTTTGGCAATGGTCAGAAGGGGATTTCTGGAAGCAGTCATCGACACTTGAACAATTGATTCAGGAAATTCAGCCACATGCGGGAAAGGAAGCGGTTGTTTTCTTTCCAAGTCGTGATGTACAAATCATTCAGCAAAATTTTCCAAAAAACCAATATAAAAAACTTGGCCCAGACGGCGTAAAATATTTACTTGAGGAATATGTCATTTTGCCTTTGGATGCAATGAAAGTATTGCATCATTTTCAAAGTCCAGATGAATTAACGGTCATGGGGATTGCACATAGTGCAGTCGAAACGATGCAGCATGCTTTGACGCTAATTCCTGTAAAAGTTATTTCGTTATTACCTGACTTTTTGGTCTTGCCAAGTCCAGAAGCAGGGCAACATGTTTTGGCAAATGTCAGCGGTCATTTATTGGTCCGAAATAGTGAATATGTCGGTCAGTCTGTTGATGATTTGGCATTGTACTTAGATTATCAAATTGGTCAGCCGAACTATAAGATTTCAAATCTAAGTTCAGATCAGACGCATAGTCTTGAAGCAGCTGTAACGCATGATCACATTGAATCTTTTCATTATGAATTACCCAATATAAAACAACCGAAACAACATCCACTCAATGTTTTGCCGAAAGCCAAAGCCAATATGGGTGTGAGTGGTTATTGGAAAGCATGTGCAGCAGTTTTGGTCGCAGCTCTAATTACTCAGTTTAGCTATGATGCAGTTCGTTGGTATCAATACAAAAAAGTGGCAAATATCACTGCGTCACAGGCGATTGATCAGTTTAAATATTGGTTTGGGCAAAGCTATCCTGTCACTGAACAAACGCTGAAAAGCCAGTTCGAGTCACAATTGCGTCAGAGTCAAACAGGCAATGCGCAGGCGCTGTCCTTACTGAGCCGTGTTGGTCCTGTTCTAATGCAAAACCAAATTTCTGCAAATCGTGTGAGCTATGAAGCCTCGATGTTGAATATGGAGCTAAAAGCTAATTCGGCAGAAGTACTACAAACCCTAACCAATCAATTAAAACAACAAGGTTTTAAAGTCGAATTAGGGAATATTCAACCAAGTGCCAACGGCGCGATTGGATTGGTGAAAATACAATAATGATAAAAATGGAAAACCTACAGCAACGTATAGATGGGCAAATTGAGCGCATCACTGATTATTTAGACCAACTGTCAACACGTGAACGAGTCATGGTAATTTTTACCACGATTTTTGTTGCAGTGGCAGCGATTGGTTCGGCACTGTTTTATATGAACAAAGCTGCAAATTTTCAACAAAAGCGCGTGAATGAACTCAAAGATACTGTTGTTTGGATGCAAAGTAATGCCGTCACGATGAAACCAGCAGGTGATACACAACTGAGCGCGTTGGAAAAAGTTCAGCGTGTATCGCAACAACAGGGCTTGTCAGTAGCATCGCAACAAGTCGGTGAGCAAATACAGATTGCAGTGATGCATGAAAATTATGCAATTCTGGCCAATTTTTTGACGCAATTGGTTCAAATGGGCTTAAGTATTGAAAAGATGGAATTAAGTTCTGAAGCGGGACAGGTCAAATTAACAGCGAGTGTACAATAATCGGTAAAAATAAAGATCTGCTAAGCATGGTGTTTTATTTGTGCTGTGCCTATAATATGCCGACTTAAAAAGCAGTAGACTTTTATAGATATGTTGTATTCTCTAGCCCGCCCTTTGTTGTTTACTTTAGCACCAGAGCGTGCACATGAGCTGACATTATCGCTGTTGAAATCTTCTCACAAGATGGGAATGATGCGTCAAAACGTGGCGTCTAAACCAGTGACATGTATGGGAATCGAATTTCCTAATCCTGTTGGTTTAGCAGCCGGTCTTGATAAAAACGGTGCTTATATCGATGCGCTGGCGAGCCAGGGCTTCGGCTTTATTGAAATTGGTACAATTACACCACTTCCACAATCAGGTAACCCTGAACCTCGTTTATTTCGTTTACCGAAAGCAAAAGCCATTATTAACCGTATGGGTTTTAACAACGATGGCGTGGATCAGCTGATCGAAAATGTAAAAGCTGCAAAATTTAAGGGTGTACTTGGGATCAATATCGGTAAAAATGCAGTCACACCTGTTGAAAAAGCAGTTGACGATTATCTGATTTGTCTAGAAAAAGTTTATAACTACGCTTCTTATATTACGGTTAATATTTCATCTCCTAACACAAAAAATCTTCGCAGCTTACAAAGCGGTGATGCTTTGACTGAACTGTTAGAGACACTCAAGAAACGTCAACTCGAGTTGGCGGATGAAAATCAACATTATGTACCCTTAGTGCTTAAAGTTGCACCAGATCTAGAACCTGAAGACATTAATTTTATTGCACAACAATTGTTAAAATTTAAAATTGATGGTCTGATTGTCACCAATACGACTTTGTCACGTGAAGGTGTTGAAGGCCTTCCATTTGGTGATGAAGCTGGTGGTCTATCCGGTGCGCCAGTCTTTGAAAAAAGTACGGCATGTTTGGCGGCTTTTGCTAAAGTATTAAACGGTCAAATTCCATTGATCGGTGTGGGTGGTATTTTGTCGGGTGCGGATGCTGTTGCGAAACAAAAAGCAGGAGCAAGCCTTGTACAAGTGTATAGTGGCCTCATATATACAGGTCCGACACTTGTAAAAGACTGCGTAGACGCATTGTAAATATCATGAATACCATTGATATCTTTATACTGATTATTTTGCTCATTGGAGGGCTTAACGGTTTGCGTCAAGGATTTGTAAAAGCCTTTGCGAACTTCATTGGATGGATTCTTGCACTTGTCATTGCGGCAAAGTATGCAACCGTCCTTGCACCTTCGATGACATCTTTAAGTACAGATCCAGTGGTACAGAAGATTGCCGCGTTCGCATTTATTGTATTGTTGATTGTAGTCATGACTTGGGTCGCGACATGGTTATTGAACAGTATTTTGAAAACATTAAAGCTTGGTCCGTTAAATCGACTGGCAGGTGGTGTTTTTGGAAGCTTAAAAGGATTGTTGGTGGTTTTGATCACTATGCAGGGGCTAGGTCCTTGGGTAGAGAGTTCACCGCATTGGAAACAATCTAAAATGGTTCAGTCATTATTACCATACGCGCCTTGGGCAACAGAATTGTCCAAAGATGCTGCAAATCAAGCACTTCATCATATTCAGTCTGAAGATGCTCAGAAATCTTCAGACCTACCATCTGAGTCGCAGAACAAGCACGGACGTTCTGGATCAGGTGAGTCAACAAATAATCCTTTTTATTAACCCTAGCTTGTCTGCGAGGTTGCTATGTGTGGAGTAGTTGGTATAGCTGGTAAATCACCTGTTAACCAAATGTTGTTTGATGCGTTAACGATGTTACAACATCGTGGACAGGATGCAGCCGGGATCGTAACTTGTCAGGATGGTCGTTTATTCCTGCGTAAAGATACGGGTATGGTGCGTGATGTGTTCCACACACGTCATATGCGTGCATTACAGGGTAATTATGGTATTGGCCATGTTCGTTACCCAACTGCTGGTTCTTCAAGCAGTGCTGAAGCTCAGCCATTTTATGTAAACTCACCTTATGGCATCACGCTTGCACATAATGGTAACTTAACTAATGCTGCTGAAATTCATGATGACTTGTTCAAGACTGACTTACGTCATATGAACACCGATTCAGACTCAGAAGTATTATTAAACGTATTTGCTCACGAATTGCAAAAACGCGCAAAACTTACACCAAGCGCTGAAGATGTATTCCACGTGGTTTCACGTGTGCATGAACGTTGCAAAGGTGGTTATGCGGTTGTTGCTATGATCACAGGTCAAGGCCTTGTGGGTTTTCGTGATCCAAATGGTATTCGTCCATTAATTTACGGTTCTCGTGAAACTGAAAATGGTATGGAATATATTATTGCGTCTGAATCTGTCGCAATTACAGCGCTTGGCTTTAAAGTTGAGCGAGATATTGCACCGGGTGAAGCAATTTATATTACTGCTGATGGCGTGATGTCGACCAAGCAGTGTGCAGTAGCCCCTGAATATCGTCCTTGTATCTTTGAATACGTATATTTTGCGCGTCCAGATGCAACCATTGACGGTATTTCAGTTTACAAAGCACGTTTGAAAATGGGCGAAAAACTTGCTCAGAAAATTCTGCGTGAATGGGGTGATGAGCACGATATCGATGTCGTGATCCCAATTCCTGATACTTCACGTACTTCAGCGCTAGAGCTTGCAAATACTTTAGGTGTGAAATTCCGTGAAGGCTTCATGAAGAACCGTTATATCGGTCGTACCTTCATTATGCCGGGTCAGCAACTTCGTAAGAAATCTGTGCGTCAAAAGCTTAACCCTGTAGAGCTAGAGTTCCAAGGCAAAAACGTACTATTGGTTGATGACTCGATTGTTCGTGGTACAACTTGTAACGAAATCATTCAAATGGCGCGTGATGCGGGTGCGAAAAAAGTATTCTTTGCGTCTGCTGCACCGATGGTGAAATATCCAAACGTGTACGGCATAGATATGCCAGCCAAATCTGAACTGATTGCGTCTGAACGTAGTGTAGAAGAAATTCGTGAAATTATTGGTGCTGATCGCTTGATTTTCCAAGACTTGGAAGATCTAAAATCTGCAGTACGTACCAAGAAAGTCCCTGAGTTACAGGACTTTGATTGCTCGGTATTTGATGGTAAATATGTGGCAGGTGGTATTGATGCTGAATATTTGGCAGCATTAGAGCGTAAGCGTAATGACTCTGCAAAAAATGAAAAGCCAGCTTATATCGATGTCAACATTGATGCGGCTTCTGTGGATTTAACAGGTGTTCGCGAAGAATAATCTGCTGAAAACACACTGAAAAAGCGGGAATTTCCCGCTTTTTTCATTTATGATGAGCAAACAAAAGACAATGTAGCTTAAGGGTATTACATTGAGACGTGTGGGTTATGATTTTATAAAAAACAAAAATATGTTTTGGCCTGTCACCATGTGTATGGCGGCAGTGTTTTTGACCGTCGCAATTATTAATGTAATTGTCGGTTTAATTGTGGATTATTGTGATTCCACTCAGTCTATCTATTGGCATGTCCTTAGCCCATTTTTAGTGGCTGCTGTACTGCTGATTATGTTGGTTTCAGTTCTCTATGATTTTTACACCTTTCGTTTAGGTGGTTATTCACTTGCCAAACAATTAGGTGCGCGTCGTCTCAGTCTGATAGAAAGTATTCCTGAAGAAAGTGTTGCACTGCGTATGACTGAGCAGCTGGCAGATACTTTTTTAATCGATACTCCTGCACTTTATGTCCTACCTGATGAAGTGGGGGTGAATGCGCTCACCGCTGGTTTTAGCCCTCGAGATACATCGATCATTTTAACCTGGGGTGCCTTACAAACCCTAGATGAGATGGAAATGTATGGTTTGCTGAGCCATGAATTTAATAAGATCTTGTCGGGGGAAGCTGCTGAAAATACCCGTTTGAAAATCTTATATAGCGGTTTGACGACCTTTAGTCAGTGGGGCAGTAAAATTGCAAAACGTGGTTTCTATAAAAATGGACAAGCAAGGGACAATAAGTTTGAAACGCTCTTTGTAGCGATTGGCGCAGTTATTTGGTTGATCGGTAGTTTAGGTGTTTTGATTTCCCGCTTTATTAAATATATCTCTTTGGGTTCTCGAACCTATCGTAATGACCAGAAAACTAAACGTCTGATTCAAAATGATGCCAATATTCAAACCTTATTAAGGATTTATGTGCATCATTCAGGTTCGCAAATTCATAGTGAATATGCGGAATCGATTTCTCATATGTGTTTTGCAAACTCACTCAGTCCGCAAAACTGGATGAATATTCACCCAAGTATTGAACAGCGTATTTTTGAATTAAATCCGGCGCTCATTCATGACCTGCAACTAGAAAATTTAAAAAAACTGCGAAACCAGCCGCTATTTTATTTATTCCGTTCACTAGAAGAAGCTAGTCCAGATGTTGCAACACCATGGAACTCGCCGCAACCATTACCTTTACTGCGCTTGTCACCGATTAGTTTTGCGATACGAGATGCAATTAAACCGTTGAACCCCGAGATTCGTGAAAATTGGCAGCGGCCTGAATTGATCCAACGTGCCTTGCAAACAGCAACGGGTTCGCGTGAGGTGATGGTTGCTATTTTAATGATTCGTCAGTATCGAGAGTTTATTCCGACTGAAGCTGAAGTGAGTCGTGCGATTGTGGATGCCTTATTGAATCTTGATGGTCGTGTGCATATCTCCATTTTTCATGAGGCATGTAAAAATATTGGCACTATGCCTGCGACGATTTCACGGCAGTTCTTAACCAAGCTGGCCAAAATTATTCAAGAAGATGGTGAAATTGGTTTGCTCGATGCCTTACTACTTGAAACAGTGAAATATGAGTTAAATCTGTTGCCTGCACATACACCTACATCTTTAGAAGATGTAAAACCGAGTATTGTGCGTTTGATTGATGCCTTGTTGCATGTGCAACAAATTAACAGTGATAACCAACTCGAAGTGCGTGAAAAAATCCTCAATCGAATCTTAACGAAAGAAGAACTAGAGTTCTATCGCGATATATCTGATGAGCCAATTGATTTGGCTGAAATCCTAAATGATATTTCTGGGCTGCTGCTGCGTGAGCGGTTAAGCATTCTTGGGGTTGCTGAAATATGTTTATGGAATGATCGAATTATCACGCAAGATGAGTTGGATGTTTTGCAGCTACTATATTGGCGTATTGGATTTGAATCAGCTGAGATAGTTGAACTAATGCAAAAGAAAAATAGTTTAATGATCGTATAATTATTTATAGCGGCTTGATTTATGAATAGATTAAAAGTGTCAATGAAAAGTAATCTGAGCAAGTCTACAGAATCTTTAAAGAAATAGAGTGGTCTAATTGATTTATAAAAGTTCAGCAAAACAGAGTGAATCCCGTTAGAATAACAAGCCTTGCATAGGTGAAAATGAAAGCATGATTGGGCATCAGCGAAGCATAATGGCGGCAATGGGAATTGATATATGGATTCCTCAGGCGGCTCCGTGTCAGCAATTTAGCTCAAATATTTGGCGAGATCAGGCGGCTCCTGAAATAGTCTCTGAAATTCTACTCAAAAATGAGCCTCAGCCAACGCCTGTTTCATCACAGACTGAGCTTAAAAACAACGTTGATGTTGTTGTAAATCAACCTGTAGAAGCACCTAAAGATGAACCAAAGGTTCTTGAGCCTGTTGAAGTTCGTCCAATTGTTCAAATCCCTTCGTTTAACTTAGAAGCCATCTGTTTAATGCACTGTGTCATTGTCATTGATGCCACAGAATTAACGGCAGAGCAGCAAGTTTTGTGGAGCAATATTCAGCGCGCAGTCAGTGCCGATTTCTTTGCTTTACAGTGGCCATTTAGTTGGGTGAATTTGCAAGATGGTCGTGGTGCAGCATCTTATGTACAGGGTTTTATCGATGCGATGAGCTTGGATAAAAATGTCATTTGCCTAGGCGATATTCCGCATTTAGAGCATGCGAAGGTGTATCCATTGGCATCTTTACAGCAAATGATTGAACAGCCTTTATTGAAAAAACGCCTATGGCAATTTATGCAAAATAAGGCAGGACAAAATACTTAAATTACGTAAATGGAAAATTTATGCAAAAAAAAGTAGTGGTTTTTAGTCAAATAGATCAAGAAATAATTCAACGTTTAGAACAGCAATTTAAAGTTTTCCAAATTAGCCCTAAATTGGGCGATGTGAATCAGCAAATACTTGAGCATTCAAAAGATGCTGACGCCATGATTGGTGCGGGGCGTTTGTTGAATGCTTCGAATTTAGCCCATGCATCACAATTAAAAGTCATCTCAAGTGTAAGTGTCGGTTATGACAACTATGATCTAGCATTTTTAAACCAAAAAAATATCTGGTTGAGCCACACTCCGCATGTATTGACGGAAACTACAGCAGATTTAGCATTTACCTTGTTGATGAGTGCAGCACGTAAAGTGGCTGTATTGGATCAATGGACCAAACAAGGGCAGTGGAAGCGTACAGTGGGTCCTGAGCAATTTGGCATGGATGTCTTTGCTAAAACCATCGGAATTATTGGCTTAGGGCATATTGGCGCAGCGATTGGGCGTCGTGCTCGCTACGGCTTTAATATGAATGTGCTCTATCATAATCGCCGAGAAAAAATTGAATTGGCTGAATCTTTATCAGCGCAATATTGCGATTTGGATGATTTGTTGCAACGTGCTGACTTTGTGGTCGTTGCAGTGGATTTAAATGCAGAATCGAAAGCTTTAATTGGTGAACGTGAGTTGGCCTTGATGCAATCGCATGCGGTATTGGTCAATATTTCACGCGGTTCAGTGATTGATGAAGCCGCTTTAATCGATGCATTAAGTCGTGGTCAAATTTTTGCAGCAGGCTTAGATGTTTATGAGCAAGAGCCGCTTCAAGAATCGCCATTATTTACATTAGCCAATGTCGTGACATTACCCCATGTGGGTTCAGCAACAGCGGCAACCCGTAAACGTATGGCAGAGTTGGCTTATCAAAATCTAGTGGATGTTTTGGTACATGAGCGCGCGCCACGCTATGTGGTCAATCCAAAATTTGAATAAACAATCACAACAGTTTTCTCCATAATTCACCAAAATTCAATGCTATATTCGATGAAGTACGAATATGAAATTTAGAGAATAGACTTTGAAAAAGATTTTACTGGCATGTGGTCTCGGGCTTTGTTCGACATTGGCGCAGACGCAGTCCGTAGATTTTAGTTCATCCCCACAATTTTCTGTGCCTGAAATAGGTAGTGGCGTCGGCTTGTTGGATCAACAAAAAGAACGTGCCATTGGTGAGAAAGTGTATCGTGAGGTGCATCGTCAACTTCCTGTGACTGAAAATCCGTGGATGGAAGATCGTCTTTTATCTGTCTTTACGCATATTTTAAGCCAAACCCAACTCAACCAACCGGTCGGATTGTTATTAATTAATGATCCACAAATTAATGCTTTTGCTGTACCGGGTGGTTTATTTGCATTAAATGCTGGATTAATTAATTCCGCTCGCAACATGGATGAAGTGGCAGGGGTGATGGCGCATGAAATTGCACATGTCTCACAACGTCATTACAGTCGTTCACAAGAAGCTTTTAAAGGGCAAGGTTTATTGTCCCTAGCCGGTATCTTGGTCGGAGCCTTGGTGGCCTCACAGGCAGATGGTGATGTAGGTGCGGCTGTAATGATGGGTTCACAAGCCGCTTTAATGGATAAACAGCTAACCTATAGCCGCAATCAAGAACGTGAAGCAGACCGCATCGGGATGCAGTATATGTACCGTGCAGGATACAATCCTCAGAGCATGGCTGACTTCTTTGAAGTGATGCATCGCTCTACGAGTCGAGTGAGCTTTCTGCCTGATTTTTGGTTGACGCATCCATTAACCACGGAGCGTATGAGCGAAGCGCGCTTACGTGCCAATCAGTTGCCTCAAGTTAAAACCAGTTTGGTTGATCAAGATTTTGAAATTCTGCGTTGGTATAGTCGAGTACTATCAGGTCAGGCGACTGAATTGCAATTAAATGCAATGGTGGCACAAAAGAACTATGCAGCTGAGTTGGCTTTGGTGAGCTTGCATATTAAACAAGGTGACTTTAGTGCTGCTCAAAAGTTATTAAATGAAGCAGCAAAACAAAATGCATCGCATGCACTTTTCACTATTTTGCAGACCGATGTGCTGTTGGGACAAAACAAAACAGCCGATGCTGTGAACGCTGTGAAAAGTTCGGCAATCATCATGCCTGAAAATCGTGCATTAAATTATAAATATGCAGAGGCTTTGATTCGAAGCAAAGAATATGCGCAAGCACAACTGATTCTACAGCGATTTTTACAAGCAAATCCACGCGACTTGAGTGGTTGGCGACTGATGTTGCAAATGGCTGATGCAGACAAAGATGCAAGCTTCCGTTCGGTCAATGTGCTGCGATATCGAGCTGAAGTAGAGTATTGGGGCGGGGATGAAGAACGGGCGATTAAATCTTTGCTACAGGCGCAGCGCATCGCCAAAGACTCGAAAAGTCTTGCTGCGAAAATCAAGCAGCGTATAGACGAAATGCAAAATGAACGGAAATTAAAAATATAAAGATTTCAAATGTGATGCACTTATCTATGTCGATTATAAAGTGCAAATTGTAGTTTTAGTGGCTTGGATTAATCAGTGTAAACTAGCTGGATGTAAAATGTTTATGATTAAGAACTTACAAATGAAAAATATGATTTTGGCGGCCTGTCTGTTGGGCTTAGCAACGAATATTGCAGCAGCTAGCGCAGAACAATATGTGATTGCTGTGAATGATATTAACGAAAAATATAAAACCGATGTACGCCAATTTTTTAGTCAGTTAGATCCGCAGCAACAGGGATTTAAAGCAGACCAGCAAGTGAAATACTGCGGTATTGTTCAGACTTATGTAAATGATCTTTATCGTGCGGCAGACGAAAATCGTGCATTTTTAGATCGTGAGTACCGTAATATGAATAAGCAGGATGTGATTCAACAGGTGATCGCATCAAAAGAGATGCAATTATTAAAAAAATATAATGTGCAATGTACCCTAAATTAAAAATAAATTTATAAGCATTTTAAATCATCACGAGAAACTGAATAAAAATGAAACTCGATGATTTTGATATGAGTCATGGCAGATTCACGCTTCAGTTGATTCAGCGCCACGATGCAAAAGCACTTTATGAGGCGATCTGTCAAAGTATAGAGACCTTACGAATGTTTCCTGCAAGTTTGGCTTGGTCCTTACAAGAACCTAGTTTGGATGCTTCATTGGCATTTTGCGATTCGAGGGTGTTGGCAGCGTTAAATCAGGAAAACTTTGTTTATGTGATTCGTGAGCAACAGTCGCATAACTTTTTAGGTGTCATGGATATTCATCAAATCAATTGGATGGAAAATCAAGCTGCCGTTGGATTTTGGGGAAATGTTGAATTTAAAGGGCAGGGTTTGATGACTGAAGCCTTGCAGTTATTTGTGGATCAATTATTGAATGATCTGGGATTTCAGCAATTAAATGCTTTTGTAGATGTGGAAAACAAGCGAGCGCGACGTCTATGTGAACGAGCAAATTTTAAATTGATTGAAATCGAAGAAGCTGCAATTCAAAATCCAGTAGATGGAAGTTGGCGAGATATTTGTAAGTATGAAATCGTTAGATGATAAAGAAAAAATAAATGATTTATGGATTTGAATTTTTTTTGAATTTGGATAATTTGGCTATTTAAGTCATCAGCGTACTTAAATAGACCAAATCAAACAATATAGATGAAAGATTAAGAGAGTTTCGCTTTAATTTTAGCAGAAACTTGTGCAGGATCGGCACGTCCGGCTATGAGCGGACGTAGAGAGTTCATCACCTTACCCATATCTTTCATGCTAGTAGCTTCTTGCGCAGTAATTGTTTGCGCAATGATGGAATCAAGTTCTTCCTCAGTCATAGCTTCTGGTAGAAATTGAGATAACACCTCAATCTCGGCTTGTTCCTTACTAGCTAAATCATCTCGGTTTGCACCTAAAAAGGCTTTAACCGATTCTTTGCGTTGTTTGATTTGCTTTTCAATGACCGCAAGAACTTGCTTATCGTCAAGCTCTATGCGCTCATCGACTTCGATTTGCTTGATTGCTGCCTGTAGACTACGTATTACCGTTAACTTGTCCATTTCTTTAGCACGCATAGCGGCTTTTAAAACTTCAGTTATTTGGTTTTTTAAAGTAGTCATTTATCTTGTCCAGGTTAGTCAATCAATCACAAATTAATCTTAGTAAAGGCGAGTAGTACGTACTGATTCGCGAGCCAATTTCTTTTGGTAGCGTTTAACAGCAGCAGCTTTTTTACGTTTACGTTCTTGAGTTGGTTTTTCGTAGAATTCACGTTTACGAACGTCAGCAAGAACACCTGCTTTTTCGCATGAACGTTTGAAACGACGGATAGCTACGTCTACTGGTTCGCCTTCTTTCAATTTAACTTGTGGCATGAAGAATCCTCATTAAGTTATGGATAAGATCTCGGGTCGAATTACCCTTGATCACAAGTGAAGGTCAGTATTTTACTCATTTACATCTCATATCACAAGTCTATAATAGGTTTCGCAATATTTTGAAATGGGCAAAAGGCAGTTTAATGATCGTTTTAGGCTTGGAAACTTCGTGTGATGAAACAGGACTCGCACTCTACGATAGTGAGCAAGGATTACGCGGACAAGTATTGTATAGCCAAATCAAACTGCATGCAGAATATGGTGGTGTGGTACCTGAATTAGCTTCACGTGACCATGTGCGTAAGTTAATTCCGTTATTAAAACAATTGCTTGAAGAAAGTCAGATGGATAAATCTGAAATTGATGCCATTGCATATACTCGCGGGCCGGGCTTGATGGGTGCATTAATGACAGGCGCATTGTTTGGTCGTACGTTGGCATTTGCACTGAATAAACCTGCAATTGGTGTACATCATATGGAAGGTCATATGTTGGCGCCTTTGTTGTCTAAAACTCCACCAGAATTTCCATTTGTGGCACTTTTAGTCTCTGGCGGACATACTCAATTGATGGCTGCTTATGGAATTGGTCAATATGAATTATTGGGTGAGTCGATTGATGATGCAGCAGGTGAGGCATTCGATAAAGTCGCTAAAATGATGGGTCTACCATACCCAGGTGGTCCAAATATTTCGAAATTGGCGATCAATGGTGACATCAATGCCTTTGAATTTCCACGTCCAATGCTACACCAAGGTTTAGATTTTTCATTTAGTGGTTTAAAAACTGCCGTTTCAGTTCAATTGAAAAAAGTTGAAGGCGAAGGTCGTGAGGCGGATATCGCTGCATCATTCCAAGAAGCGTTGGTTGATACATTGGTGAAAAAATCAGTGAAGGCCTTAAAACAAACTGGTTTAAAACGTTTAGTTATTGCCGGTGGTGTAAGTGCAAACAAGCGTTTACGTGAGCGCTTAGAAGCTGACTTGGCAAAAATCCGTGCAAATGTGTTTTATGCAGAACCTGCGCTGTGTACAGATAATGGTGCAATGATTGCGTTTGCAGGTTATCAGCGTCTTAAAGCGGGTCAGCATGATGGTTTGTCTGTTACAACTACACCGCGTTGGCCGATGACGGAATTAAGTAATCCAAACGAAGCGTAAAAATCGTTAAAAAAAAGAACCGCATTTGCGGTTCTTTTTTTTAATCTAAATTTGAAAATAACTGCGCGCTGCTGATTTTTCGCATAAATCCTGCACGTTTTAATGCCAATGTCACCATGTTGGTATTGCAAGATTGAATGCCTTCAAAATTACCAAGATCTTCTGTAATGAGTTTCCATAAATCACTTAAATCATTACATAGGACATGCCAGAAAAATTGTGAATCTCCACTAATGCCAAATAGGCAGCGTGTGTTTTTAAGTTCAGACAAGGTTTTGGCAATTTGATTTGCTGCATCTGGACGAGCTTTAATCAAAATAATCGCTTCGGACTTATAGCCCATCAAACTGGGTTCTACATCGACACGAATGTTGAAAATGCCTTCTTCCAATAAATCATTCAATAATTTCTGAGTTTTATGTTCACTGAGTTCGATTTGCTCTGCCAAACTTTTAATAGATGAACGCCCATCAATAGACAGAGCATGAATCAGTTTTAACTCTATTTCAGTCAAACTTCTAAAATTGACGTTTTTATCGCTTGTACCTTCTAAAGCTTTGGGTTTGCTTGCCCAAGTAAATGGTTTTAATACGGCTTGGGTTTCTACGGTTTTAATATCCGGAATATGCGTAACAAAATCATGCATCCAAACAGAGAGATCGGCGGCCTTTTCTAATCCAATTTCAAGAAAAATATCGGCAAGTCCTGTGGTTAGAAAAACAATGCGTACTTCTGGACGGTTTGCAAAAAATTGCGCAACTTCTTTTTCCTTCCCAAATTTCACACTGATCCAGACATGAACGGTGTAACCCTTATTGGCAACCACAGGATTTAATTCAATTGCAGTTCGTATAACTTGGTCATCTAGCAATCTACCTAGACGTCGAGACAGCTTTTTTTCAGGGACATCACTAATCTGGCTCAGTTCTCGCCATGATCCTCTCGGATTGGAGATAAGAGCTTTGATGCATGCAGTATCGATTTCGTCGAAACTAAAAGATTCACTCATGATGATTGACTTGTCCAAAAACTAATTATAATCTAAATTTAAGTCTAGAAAATAAAATACAACCTTTATTTATGTCTAAATATTAAATGAGACGCTTATGGATGAGTCAAAAATGCAAAACTCAATTTCCACACAAGGAAATGTATCACAAAAGAAAGTTATTCTTGCAGGAACTGTAGGAAATGCTATTGAATGGTTCGATTGGACGATTTATGCAACTTTTGCAGTATTTTTCGCGAAACAATTTTTCCCTTCAGATGATCCAACTGCATCCTTGCTTGCGACCTTCGCAATTTTTGCTGTAGGTTTCTTCATGCGCCCATTAGGTGGAATCGTATTGGGTATCTTTTCTGACCGCTATGGTCGAAAAGCAGCTTTGGCCGCAACCATCATAATGATGGCAGGTGGTTCTTTGATGATAGGTCTTTCACCAACCTATGAATCAATTGGTATTTTTGCGCCGATTATTTTGGTATTAGCGCGATTACTTCAGGGTTTATCTTTGGGTGGTGAGTTCGCTTCAGCGGCAACTTATCTTTCAGAGATGGCACCAAAAAATAAACGCGGATTCTATTCAAGCTTTATGTTTTTCAGTTCAGCGATTGGTATTTTGATGGCCTCAGGTCTTGCTTGGGCTTTAACAAGTGCTTTAACTGAAACGCAAATGAGCGAATACGGATGGCGTATTCCGTTTATTTTGGGTGCGATTGGCGGCTTGGTGGGTATGTGGATTCGTAAATCAGTACCTGATAGCGAAATGACCCATAAAAAAGAATCAGTAAAAAATCCTTTGGTTGTACTGATTAAACGTCATCCGAAAGAAACGCTTCGTATTGTGGGTATTTCTATCTTAACAACATTTGCATTCTATATTTTTGTGGTCTATGTCCCGACCTATGCCATTAAAGTTTTAGGCGCAGAGCCACAAACAGCCTTTGCTGCAAATACTGTTGGCTTAATTATCTTTATGCTGTGTCAGCCTGTATTTGGCTGGCTATCAGACAAAATTGGTCGTAAACCGCAGTTGATCGTGTTTGCTGTGGGATATTTAGTGTTCTTTTATCCAATCATTAAATGGATGGATGGCACGTTTGCATCAATTTTATTGGTCGAGCTTTTCGGCTTGGTTTTATATGCTTTATATACCGCCATTGGCCCAGCTGTCATGTCTGAACAGTTTCCGACAGAAGTTCGTGCAGTTGGCATTGGCGCACCCTACAACTTGATGGTGGCTTTACTCGGCGGCACAACACCGTATGTGCTAACTTGGCTACAAAGTATTGGTAAACAAGATTATTTCTACTTTATGGTATTGGTTGGCGCATTATTAACATTAATCACATTTATGAAAATGCCTGAAACGGCAGGAAAAGGTTTGGAAGATATAAAATGAATATTGTGAATTTATCTGCACTTGAGCTTGGTCGCCAGATTGCCTGCAAAAAGATAACTTCAGTAGAGACAGTTCAATTTTATATTGATCGAAACCAAACATTTAAACATCTAGATTGTATTTCGGAATTATTCGAAATCGAGGCTTTGCAACAGGCACAACATTTAGATGAGTTGCTTCAGCAAGGCAAACGATTGAGTCCATTTCATGGTGTGCCAATTTTACTAAAGGATAATCTGGATGTAGCGGGTCATATCACCTATGCAGGTACGGTTTATTTAGATCAAAAAGCGCAAGCGAACTGTAAACTGGTTGATCAATTGCAAGATTTAGGTTTTGTGATTTTAGGTAAAACAAAAATGACCGAGTTGGCTTTTGGTTTGTCTGGTCAAAATCCAATGCAAGGCACACCTAAAAACCCGTGGGCAGAGCAGCAATTTGCACCGGGTGGATCATCTTCAGGTTCAGCGGTTGCTGTGGCTAGTGGTCTTAGTCCTATGGCCTTTGGCGGTGATACAGGTGGTTCGATTCGTACACCAGCAGCATTAAATGGCATATTTGGTTTTAAACCTTCAGCCCATAAAATTGCCGACACGGGTGCAGTACCTTTATCCAAAACTTTAGATACTCTAGGGCCTTTTGCACGATTTGCAGATGATATTAGCGCTTTAGTCAATGTATTGATGGGGGTAGATGTTGGAGCGGCATCAAGTCAAAATGTAATTTATGCTTTAGATGAATCTGCATTTCCATATCCGCTTGAGCCTGAGGTATTAACCCTTTGGCGCGAAGGGCTAAAACGCATTGAATCATTGGGAATCGAAATTAAAAACTGGCAACCACCTACACATTTCGATTTTCATAATTTATCGGACCGGACGTCTGACATTATTGCTTATGAAAGTTATTTATATCATGGCGATACAGCTGAAAATGCTGAAACACAGATGTGGGAATTAGTTCGTCAGCGTGTGCTACGCGGTAAGAGTATTTCACAGGAAAAATACGAGTCATTGATTGCAGCGCGAACTGAGTTTCAGCAGACATTTAAAGCTTCTTTAAATGGTCAATGTTTGCTGTTTCCAGTGAGCCCATTCCTTGCAGCTGTGTCAAGCTCAACGGATACCGAGTTTAGTCATGTGGGTGAATACACGCGTCCATTTAACTATTTAGATGCACCAAGTTATGCTTTTCCAATGACTCAAAGTGAAAGTGGACTGCCGATGGGTATTCAGTTGGTTTCATATCAAGCTAATGATATTAATGTGGTAAACACAGTGCAGAAAATTGCCAATGGTTTAGGTATTCGTTCTGTGTTTCCACCTATTTGTCAGAATTAACGAATCATTTGTAATATTAAATAAAAAAAGAACCGCTATTGCGGTTCTTTTTTTATTTAGTTTTTTGGCTCTAGGCTTGTTTAAGTTGTTCTGACCCAATCCAATGCTTTGAAAATTGATAAGCAGCACGCCCTGAACGTTGCCCACGACCTTGACACCAACGTAGTGCCTCAGCACGCGCTTCATCTGTCCATGGCATTGCAGCTTTAGCCAAATAGTGTTCAACGATTTCTAAATATAAATTTTGATCCATTGGGTAAAACGACAGCCACATCCCAAAGCGGTCAGAAAGAGATATTTTTTCTTCAATCGCTTCTTGTGGATGTAATTCTGTATATTGAGGAACATCTACCTTGGTTACAGGTGTATTTTCATGCATGAATTCAGGCAATAAATGACGACGGTTACTGGTAGCATAAATAATAAAATTACTTGAACCTGATTGTAATGAACCATCCAAAACACTTTTTAAGCTGCGATAGTTTTCATCTTCAGCATTGAATGCCAAATCATCACAATATACGATAAATTTTTCAGGGCGATTTTTAATTAAATTTTGAATTTCTGGCAAATCAGATAGATCATCACGCTCAATTTCAATTAAACGTAAACCTTGGTCTGCATAATGGGTGAGCAGAGCACGGACGATGGATGATTTACCTGTACCACGAGAGCCAGTGAGTAAAACATCGTTGGCAGGTAAGCCTTTTAAAAACTGTAAAGTGTTTTGAATCACTTTTTCTTTTTGACGCTCAATTCCTTTTAAATCTTCTAAATACATGACTTTGGGCTGTTGAATGGCTTTAAGCTGTTTATCTTGCCATTTAAAAGCGATACTCGAAAAATCGGGTGCTTGTTTAAGCTCAGGCAAACTATGCTGTAGTTGTAAGAGTACAGTAGATAGTGATTGAAGGATGTTGTCAGGTAAATCAATTGTAGCCATGATAAGTCAGCTTGTCGTGTCTTGTTGTTGGTTAGTATATGACAGCAGTGTACATCAATAATGCAGTTATAATCGCCTAAATATGTCAAAGTTAAATGATTGTTCTGGCAGATCAGCGCTATTCGAACAACCAAAAAGTTGTTATAAATCTAGCCGAGTGAACAGTTTAAAATGTGCTGAGGGATAGTCATGTTGTTTACAGGGTTTTCAAAAAGTATTAATCCACATCAGGCATATCGGATAAAAAAATTAAAGCGTCAGCTTGACCGTGCTGAGTGTTATGAAGAATGGCAAGATATCGCACTTAAAATAGATGAAGAATCGGGTGCGCAAGAATGGAAATTCGATAATAGTTCACCGTATTTTGATGCAGAAATTATTACTCATCGTTTAGGGTTACTGAGACGATATCGTGCTCAGAAACGTACCCGAGATTTGATGTACATTTTAAGTGAAGGTTTAACTTATGATGTGGGCAATATTGCTCATCCTTTACTGTTTACAGAAGCCTACGTCGGCACCAAAAAAATTATTGAAGACTATGTTGATGAGGTGAGTCAAAGTTTGGCTTTTATCGCATCCGACGAATGCGTTTGTCTCAATGCTGTACAAAAAATTGAATTTTTTGAACAAAGCCAAAAAGCCTATGGTCAACCTGTTTTGATGTTTTCAGGCGGTTCAACTTTAGGTTTGTTTCATACCGGTGTGTGTAAAGCACTGATGGAACAAGATTTGATGCCAAAAGTTCTGTCTGGTTCCAGTGCTGGCGCCATTATGACCGGGATGTTGGGTGTATCTAAACCGTCAGAATTTACCAATTTATTAAATGGACAAAACTTCTTTAGTGAGGCATTTCACTTTCGTAAATTGACTGAGTTAGTGCAGGGTAATGGCGGTTTGGCAGATGTAAAATATCTGAAAAAGTTTTTGGTTGAAAACTTAGGTGACTTAACTTTTGCCGAAGCATATAAGCAATCAGGTCTGCATATCAATGTGGCAGTTGCGCCTTATGATGCATCACAAGATGCACGAATTATGAATGCGTATACATCACCCGATTTGTTGGTGTGGAGTGCAGTGTTGGCATCATGTGCAGTGCCCATTCTATTTCCACCAGTACGACTGACCAGTAAGCGTTATGACGGGCAATTTACGCCATATATGTCGGCAACGCGTTGGGTGGATGGCAGTGTGCGCAGTGATTTCCCACAGGAGAAAATGGCGCGTTTGTATAATATTAATTACAGTATCGCCAGTCAGGTCAATCCGCATATTGTGCCGTTTATGCAGGATGATGCTTCACGCTTTCGTAAAAGCATGTTGAGTTGGCCTGAGCGGATCGTTCGTCGTCAAGGTAAGGTGATTAGTAAAGGGGTGATGGATTTTGCCCGTGAGCGTGCAGGAAGTATCCCACCTGTAAGACGTTTGCTTGATCATGGTTATGGCGTGGTGGATCAGCGTTACTATGGTGATGTCAATATTGTGGGGAAATATGGCTTAAGACACTATAGTTATATGTTGCAAAATCCTCGACCCTACCTGTTTAAAGTATTGCAGCGTGAAGGTGAAAGAGCCACTTGGCCGAAGATTTCATTAATCGAAACGCAAGCCCGCATTGGTAAGACCATTCAGCATTGTTTGGAATTATTAAATTATCAAAATGAACCCAGTCAACGACATGCAGAATTTATTGCGGTTTAAATCCACAGATTTAGCGCAAATCATTTATGAGCCAAAAACCAAAACCAAAAGTTTGGTTTTTGGCCGTCGTCTATATCAATTTCAATTCAATCAACAACGTTATTGGCTCAAGGCGCAAGTCAGTGACAGCAGCCCTGAACATGTAGTTAGTTTTGGTCGAGAAATTGAGCTGTACCGGCTATTCAATCAAGCGTCTAGACAAAACAGCATCACGCTACCTTTTCAAGTGATAAAAGAGACGCATCTCAGTATTCAGCAAGAGCCTATTGATCGCCTATTAATACTGCCCAATGCTGAGCCTTGGTTCTTACAGCCTGTATCGAATTTGAGCATTGAGCAGGTGAGGCAAGTGCTATGGCAAGCAATCGATGTGGTTGAGCGATTAAGCTTGCACGGTTGGATACATGCAGATTTAAAACAAGAGCATTTTGTGAATTGGCAAGGGCAGTGCAGACTCATCGACTTTGAGCAAGCGCTACCATTAGATTTTGATCAGCAAAATGCCTTAACTGCGACACCACGTTATATGGCTCCAGAACTTTTCCATGGACAAGCAAAATCTTTGCACAGTGATATCTATGCGCTGGGGATTATTTTCTTGGAATGGCTGACATCACAGCGTTTAGAGGCGAAAAACTATGAAGATTGGGCCTATTTACATTGCCAACGCTTAAAGCTTGATCTGCCGATGCAACATCAAGGGTTTAATCAGCTATTGCAACACATGTTGATGAAGCAAAAAAATGACAGATTGGTGGATTTTTATCGCTTAAAAAGCGACTTAGTTGCTGAATTTGCTTAAGAAAAATACAAAAAAGGCACTATTGTTTTTTATTTAAACAAACAAGATGCTTTTTTATAAAAAAGGCTTGTCATGTAAGGGTGATCTCTATAATATACACAGCCATCGGGGACGTGGCGAAATTGGTAGACGCACTGGATTTAGGTTCCAGCGCCGCGAGGTGTGAGAGTTCGAGTCTCTCCGTCCCCACCACTGAATTACTAAACATGAGTTTGGTAATGAAGGTCACAGAGGATTGGTGTAATGGTAGCATGACGGTCTCCAAAACCGTTCGTCAAGGTTCGAATCCTTGATCCTCTGCCAAGTTTTAAAAAGTCTGACATTGTCAGCAACCCTGTTGGGGACGTGGCGAAATTGGTAGACGCACTGGATTTAGGTTCCAGCGCCGCGAGGTGTGAGAGTTCGAGTCTCTCCGTCCCCACCACTTAATTTATTAAGTTGCAAAATAAACAGGTTTTTAAAACAAATTAAAGTCTGACATTGTCAGCACCCGAGTTGGGGACGTGGCGAAATTGGTAGACGCACTGGATTTAGGTTCCAGCGCCGCGAGGTGTGAGAGTTCGAGTCTCTCCGTCCCCACCATTAGATTAAGCAAGGTTTTATACCTTGCTTTTTTGTTTTGAAATTCGAAAAAATCAGTGTCTTAAACATGGTCTTTTTTGAAGACTAATTCTAATAAAAAAATCTAATGAAAGAATGATGAACCAGAGATACAGCAAGATGTCTTATCTTGCTTTTTTATTGTCTGAAATTTATCTCGTTAAAATGAGTCAGTAAAACAAAGATGAAAAAAAGCCCGCATATACGGGCAAATTTAGAAATGCGGATTCGAATCAATCGAATTAAATCATTTATTTCTAATCGTTCGAATAAATTATAAAGAAGATTATGCCTTTAAATGATCTTCAAACTCTTCACCGAGCTGCATGGCCAAAGCATTACCAGACAAGTCTACAGTCACTAGACCATATTCTTTTTTAAAACTGAATGTAAATCCACGATTATCTGCCAGTGTACGAACAGAATATCCTAACTTTTCTAACCAAAGACGGAAGGCAACTAAATTTTTTGCTTTAACCACTTTTTTCACGAGCGAACTCCTTATCAATCATTAAAATATTAAATAGGGGTGTCAAAATATTTTTTAAAGGGGAAATGAAAAACTTTTATTTAAAATATGAAATTTTGATGGATAAATAAACAGATTATCGGCTTGTAAACGGTATAAACTCATTTAACTTGCTGTTTTATAACAAGCTAAACTTAATGTAAGTAAATATAACGTATTTAAAAATTAGGTTTTTGGCAGTTGGATTAAAATATATCCTATGTGCATAGAGAAGCTGTGCACAAAATAAACGATTGCTTGGCTTAGAATGCACAGCTGTTTGGGCATGCAGTTGTGGATTGCAAATAACAGCTTGTTCAAAACCTAATTCGCTGGATAGGTGAGCTTGCAATGCTATTTCTCATCAAGATTTGTCGAAATGCTTTTATACTATGTCCCATCGATATAAATAGATTGAACGCATGCAAAACATTGAGCACGCTGTCAAAGCAAAAATTGAACAGATGCAACAAGCGGGACAGACGCCTGTTGCGGTGATGCTTGGACATGAAGATTGGTTAGTCTTTTCGGAGCAATCCAAAGTGGCATATACACCATTTGGTAGTGCGCGACGTTATCAGCCGGCATTAGGTGGTTTATTGATGGTACGTATCGATGAAATGCAAGCCGTACGAGTTGTGACTCAAGCTGAATTGGATGAATTTGCTGCCACCAATCAAATTTTATAAACATAAAATGATGAATCGGCCCGAAATATTCATCACAAATAAAACAGTTTATTTGTGATGAAATCTAAAATGCTTATAACTCGCAATCCAATTAAAAATTGTCTTTGAGTTCTCTTAAGCGCTGAAACGCTTCAACACTTTCTGCGCGTAAAAATGGATTAGTTTCTAATTCTAGTTCAATACTGCTCGGTAAAGTACATTGTCCAAGCATTCGTAGTGATGCAACCTCATCAAACCGCTGTTGTATGGCAAGATTGTCAGGTTCAACATGCCGCGCAAACTGCGCATTCGATAGGGTGTATTCGTGAGTACAATACACTTGAGTTTCAGCAGGGAATGCGGCTATACGGTTCAATGAATCGTACATTTGTTGAAAGGAGCCTTCAAATAAACGTCCACAGCCCATAGCAAATAATACATCGCCACAGAAAAGTGTATGAATGTCATCGATAAAATATACGATATGACCGAGGGTGTGGCCGGGCGTTGCTGTTATTTCGACTTCAAGACCATGAATTTCAAAACGGTCATTATGATCGAGAGGATAATTCACCCATGGAATACGGCTCAATTCTGCACGGGGACCGTAAACAGCAATGTTTTTATCCTGAATAAGTTCTGGTACGCCACCGACGTGATCTTTATGCCAATGCGTTAGCCAAATTTGCGTAAGATTGAGTTGATGTTCCTGACAATAGCGCTCGACCAAGGCAGCTTCAGTAGGATCTACTGCAATGACATCATGGCTTTCGGTGTGTTCAAGCAGCCAAATATAATTTTGCAGTGAATTTTTGACATCCAATGTATGTATTTTAAACGTCATATCCATTCATTCAATATTTAAAATTAAGTTAAAGTTAGCATGAAAATGCTCAAAACGGATGATTATTGATTTTCAACCTTAGGTAAACGACAGAGTTCATAGCACTATTTTAGTCTGGTGTCTCGTCTACAGATACGGGATTACCAATGGTATAAAAGTGCCCGCCAGCAACATGGTGTAGGCTTTTCCATTCATCTGCTACTTCATGATAATACCAATGTCCGTTACGGAAGACGCGGTCGTCTGCATAGGCAGCAATGACTTCGCCAATAAACAGATCGTGCGCTTGTTGATTGTGCGGCTCAGGAATAAGTTTGCACAGTAGCCAAGCAGCACAACCTTCAACCACAGGAATATTTGAGTTATTAAATTGAAATAATTCCACGCCACATTGGCGTAATTTTTCTGGCGCATCACGTTGGCTCATCATGCCAAGTGCATAGACCAGTTTGAGTTGTTTTAGTGTTGGTACTTGTAAGGCGAAATAGCCTGAATTCTCGATAATCTCACGTGTTTTAGTTGATTTATCCAGTACTACCGTCACTTTTGCAGGATTGAACTCTAAGGCGCATGCCCATGCCGCAGTCATCACACCGGTATGGGTTTGATCCTGAGCAGAGACGAGCACAGTCGGCCCATGATTTAAAAGTCGGTATGATTTTTCTAAAGGAACGGGGTGAATATGCGTTTTCAAAATTATGCCTATAGTTAAGTGCATCTAAAACTTAGATGTTTTATTAAAAAGTGTTGCTACATAGCATATAACGCATGAAATATTTTCAAAAGCCTTTAATATAAATCACTAAATCAGGAGTTCTATCAATGAAAATGTATCAAGTTGACGCATTTACCCAAGTGTTATTTAAAGGCAACCCAGCGGCGGTTTTGGTGTTGGATGAATGGTTAGATGAACACTTGATGCAACAGATTGCTTTGGAAAATAATCTGTCTGAAACTGCATTTGTGAAAAAAATTGACAGCAGTAATTATGAAATTCGTTGGTTTACACCGACCACTGAAGTGGACTTTTGTGGACATGCGACATTGGCCAGTAGTTATGTGCTTTTTGAGTTTTATACGGCTGAAAAAAATATCCAATTTCATGTCAAAAATCTCGGTATTTTTAGCGTAAATAAAGCTGAAGATGGAAAAATTCTGATGAATTTCCCTGTGCGTCGGGCACAGGTCGTGAGCGATTATCCTGAAGAGTTACGTCTAGGGTTGAGTCAACCTTTTAAGCAGGTTTATCAGAATGCGCAGGCGTATATCGTGGAATACGAAACGGCTCAACAAGTTTTGGACGAACAACCGAATTTTGAAATTTTAAAACGTCTTGGCAAAATCCGCACCGCCATCACAGCGCCGGGTACGATCACTGATGTTGCAATCACTGCGGCAGCCCAGCAATATGACTGTATTTCACGCTATTTTGCACCGGGTAATGGCATCAATGAAGATCCTGTTACGGGTTCTATTCATACCGGAATCGTGCCAATTTGGGCAGAACGTCTAGAAAAACGTCAAATCTTGGCGTATCAAGCATCAAGCCGTGGTGGTGAGTTACATTGTCAAATGCTCGAAAATGACCGTATAGAAATCTCAGGCTATGCGTGTTTATATATGCAGTCGGACATTTATATCTGAACATAAATCAAATACATGCTGTCGAAATCTGCGGCATGTATTTAATAAAAAGTAACTATTAATCCTGAAAAGCTCAGCATAAAATCAAAACCAATCTGATCGACAGCACAGCGCTGATCGATACTAAATATAAAGGACACTTGAATTACATGCGTATTAAACATTTAACGCTTTCATTTTTTTTTGCAGGTTTAAGTACAAGCCTCTTTGCTCAACCTGTATTGGTTAAAACTGAACAAGCCATTGAAGAATATAAATTAGACAACGGTTTTCGTGTGGTTTTGGCGCAAAACGATAAAGAAAGCAAAGTGTTTATGAATACGGTGTATTTCACGGGTTCATTAAATGACCCTGCGGGCAAAGGTGGTTTGGCACATTTGCTTGAACATTTGGCCTTTAAAGGGACTGAAAATGTCAAAGGTGATGAATTTCAGCGTCGCTTAGACCAATTCACGCTGATGACCAATGCCAGTACGGATTATTATTCAACGAAATATACCAATGTGATTCGTCCTGAACAAAGTTCAATCGATCAAGTTTTGCATTTAGAAGCAGAACGGATGGATAAATTGGTACTTCAGGAAAAATTTGTACCGACAGAAATTGATATCGTTAAGCGTGAACGTGAAATTCGTTTAGATCAGCCATTTTCAGTGTTAATCGACCAAGTTTTAAAAGAAGCCTATGGCAATCAATCTTTAGGCCGCTTACCGATAGGTGATTTGAAAGAACTTCAATCCATCAATATGAACGAATTAAACCAGTTCTATCGCCGTTGGTATGCGCCAAATAATGCAGTGATGGTGATTTCTGGTAAGTTTGATAAAGCTGCTGTATTAAAACAAATTGATCAACAATTTAGCCCAATTGCCGCACGCCAAATTCCTGAACAGGCCAAAGTCCCTAAATTAGATGGAACGAAATTAAAGCAACGCGAATTTACCGTTCATAAGGGCAGTGACTTTGGTAAATTTAATATTTATTTAAATGGTGCAGTCGAACCGATTAAAACCGCTTTGGCGGTATCTCCAACTTTGTATACCTTACAGCCAAGTGGGCATTTGTATCAAAGCATGGTGGAAACAGGGACAGCAACCGCAGTTCAATCCACCACATGGTTAGATAAAGATTTTAATTTGGTGTTTATGGGGGCGATATATGGCCCAAGTCATGATGCTAACAAAGTAGCAACCAGTCTGGCACAAGGTGTAGAGCAGAATAAAGCCTTTAATGACGTCGAGCTAAACCGTGTTAAAAGCTTGACTCGAAATATGGCTGACAATGTTAAGAATAGCGCTACGGCTCTTGGCGAACGTCTCAGTTCTTATACTGTGGCTTATAACGGGGACTGGTCTCAATATTTCCGAGACTTAGATAAAGTACAAAAGCTGAATGTAAGCGACGTGAATCAGGTGTATAAGGACTTTCTAAAGCCCGAATACCGTGTCACAGGAAATATTCTGCCTACACCTGAAGATCAAAAGAAAGCACAGCAACAGGCTGCGTCAAAACCTGCTGAAACTTTAGATCAGCAAGCGCCTGCAGAAGAGCCATTGAAAGATGCGAGTGTTTATCGTGCTGAAGTGAAGCAATATGTTGCAGAGTCAAAGCAATATTTAAATCAGAAAGAAAAGCAGATTCAGCGAGCTAAATTTAAAAACGGCATTCAGTATGCATTGTTTCCAACTAAAACCCGTGATGACAAAACCTATGCCACGATTGCATTGGATTTTGGTACAGCGCAAAGCTTAATGAATAAAGGTGAGTTGCTAGATTTGACAGCTTACCTCATGTTCCGTGCATCTAAAGATCAAAGTTTGCAGCAAATTGCCGATAAAATTATTGATGTTGGTGGTGGTGCAACGGTCAGTGCAAATGATAATGGCCTGATGATTCAAGTGGTTGCTCGCAAAGAAAAATTTGCTGACTTTTTGCAATATGTCATTGATGTTATTAAAGCGCCAGCATTTGAACAATCACAATTTGATTTAATCAAAGCGCAAAGTTTGTCGAGTTTGGATCGACCTTATACAGAGCCGGATACCGTTGCAGCAATGACTCTGTCGCGTATTGTCGAGATCTATCAACCGGGGGATATTCGTTATCACTTCGAACCTGAACTTGCGAAAAAACAAATTGAGTCGGCTACACGTGATCAAGTGCAGCAGTTACATCAGAAATTCTTTAAAACACATCACGCACAAATTGCGGTAACAGGTGATTTTGATACCAAGCAAATAGAAAAAATTCTGAAAAAAGAATTTGCAGATTGGAAAACCAGCGAGCCATATCAACGCTTAGAGTCTACATTTACAGCGTATCCTGCACAGAAAGTGCATGCATTGTCTGAACAGCGTGAGTTTGGTAGTTACCAAGCCATTATGACTCTACCTGTAGGTGTGGAACATACTGATTCTCCTGCACTACAAGTATTACGCCACATACTTGGTGATTCACAGTTGTCTTCACGTTTAGCTCAAGAGTTACGTGAAAAGAATGCACTGGTTTATGGTTTTAGTGCAGACATTAATTTTGATGAATGGGTGAATTCAGGTGTACTGAGTATTGATGCAAACTACACTGCGGGTAAATCAGCACAAGTTTCTCATTCTGTTCATAAAGTGTTGCAAAACTTATTGAAAAATGGCGTGACGGAACAGGAAGTAGAAGCAGCCAAAGCCAGTATTTTGAAAAAGCGTTTAACTGCACTTGAAGATGACCGTCGCATTCATAGTATGTTGATTCCACAGTTAGAAAAAGGTCGTGATTTAAACTATCGTGAAAAGCGTGATCAACGCATTGCTAGTTTGACCAAAGCGGATGTTAATGCTGTCATCAAAAAATATATTCAACCTGAGCGTTTGGTTGAGGTGATGGCTGACCAATATGGTCAAGCTGTAAAATCTACTCAAATATAAACTTAATAAAAAAATCCTCCATCTGGAGGATTTTTTTTGAGCTACAATGGATAACTTGATAGCGAGATTTTCTTAACGAACTTATAGGCGGTAGAACTGACGGGCATTTTGTTGGAAGACTAAAGTCAGTGCTTCAGGATCATAACTCGCCACCGCATCTGAAAATGCGTCAATAATATTCACCAAAGATGCACTCACACTATCCATCGGGAAGTTTGAGCCAAACATCACACGGTATTTCCCAAAGCATTGTAGAGCATGCGAAATAAGCGGGAAGGCACAATCGAAAATCTCTTGTTTAGATGCAAGGCGTTGTTCTTTATGAAACTGATGACCCAGCACCGGCATGAATAATCCAGACATTTTGGTATAAACATTTGGGCAACTTGCCAGTTCAGCTAAATCATCTTTCCAACGAAACAAGATATTGTCACGTGAAGTTTGGGTTAAGCCTGTATGTGAGCCGACAGGTCCAAAGGCACCGACAGGTGTCCCAAAATGATCCAGCACGATAGATGTTTCAGGGAAAGCACGTGCTAAAGCGGTTAAATCACGAATTTGGTCTGAATAAACCCATGCATCAAAACTTAAATTCATTTGAGCAAGAGCTTCAAAACCTTTCATAAATTTTTTATTGGTATAGAGATGGGGCTCATTGGTCCATGCATGAACTTTTGGGTCTTCATGTACAGCTGCCATTTTTCGTATGCCACGAAAATGTGGGGAGGCTTGTTTATGCATTTTAAGAATTTTCTTAAAACTACTGTCACATGGGTCTGCAGTGCCGACTATGGCGCCAAGTTTAATTTTTTGAGCGTTAAAGTCTAAGGATTCAATGAACTTGGTTTCACCAACTACCCCTTTACCTTTATGGTCATGCCAGCTCGCTTCTACATGTACGATTTGATCGACCTGATAATGTCCTGCATCTTGCTTATAATTTTCAGGCAAATACGGTGTCGTCACATGTTTGGTCAATCCAACAGTGTCAATTAACTCTTGCGGATTAACTAAGCGCATCATTTTGTCGAGCAAGTAGGGATGTTTACCCAATAATTTCACGGCAAGTGAAGCGGCATGTGGGGTATTGTATGGATCCCATTGATGTATATGTGAATCCACGATGGCAAAATCGAGCGTCTGCATTGCTATCCTTGTCCTTAAAACCATGTCCATTTCTTGCGTATTTCATTGTATTTTCGAATACGCGAGGCACTGAAAATAGCATGAATGATGAAAATACAACGTTATGACTAAATATTAAATCAAAGCTTTGTGAAAGAGAAGTTGTATAAAAAAAGCCCCGAAGGGCTTTTGATTAATGCTGATGATCGTGGTCGTGATCATGCTTATTTGCATGGAATTCTTCGTTATGACGGAAGCGAAGATAGTTTTCAAACTGTTCGCAATATTCATCATAATTATCTTCAAGCATCATTTGAAATTGTTGAAGAATATAAGACATCACTTGATCTTTGGCATCACGCATTTCTTTGCCATCTTTGAAGCCATTTGCAGCAACCCAAGTATTAAAGCGAGCAGTACCAAATAACATGGCAGCACTCACTTGACCGCGCATTTCTGCAGGTTTGACTTGAGAACCTTTTTCAACACGACAAAATTCATTGGCTTGTTTAATAAATTCATCCGCACGTTCAAAGAAAGCTGCATTCAACGCTTCTTCTTCGGTTACATCAGTAGCTTCAATCTTTTGAACCATGAATGTGTCCTAGCATAAAAATCTAATGCAGTATTATAGGCAAAGCCTTGCAGAAACTAAACCTTTGACTTAATCTAAAAATAGCCTAAGTAGAATGGAATGCTCCATGCAAGATGCAATCGCAGTGCAAAGTCTGAAAAGTGATATTGCATTACTTCGACAAAATATTTGGCCGCCCTCAACCTTAGCCAATGTAGAAGGGCTGCCCATTTATTATGGTACACAATCTGAAGTAGCCGAATATTATGCGCAGTGGACTGGCTTAATTGAACGTGCTCAGGACTTATTTCAGCCCTTTATGGAAGATGAAGTCCTCGATGCAGTCCATTTGCCGAGTCATTTGAATCTGCCGCTTTTTTATTTTCACGTGGATCGTATTCGAATCAACAAAACACGGGCGAAAGAATCTAAAACCTTTCGTGGTATTGCCAGCTTAGTTGAAAAATGTGGGCAATTTGAAGCAGATCAAATTCAAGCGATGCGGCTATGGCTAGACAGCGATGATACGGCAGCTTTGGTCGCACACCGTGAATTTATTGACCTCAGAACCTATGTATTTCAACATGGACAAAGTGAATACACCCGTACCCGTTTTTATGTGAATGGCATTGTACTCAGTGTCGAAAACGACTTTAAATTGGTGGATGCCCGTGACAAACCACGTAAAGCTCGTAGTGATAGCTATAGTGACCCTTTAGCAGATAACAATACGTGGAAAATCTTTGGGAAATATCGTTAATCAAATGTTTTGACGACATTAGTTAGAGCGTGGACTTAGTTCGCTGCACAAGGAAGCTTTGGATTATTTAATCCACGTCCTAAAGTGAATATAGCCACTATGGCAGATGCGACAAAGATCATCACCGAATACAATAAGGTATTGGCATTAAAATGATCAACAATATAGCCGCCAAACAGTGAGCCACACGCAATCATGAGTTGGAAAATACCAATAAACAGTGGCATACCTTTTTCAACAGCTTCAGGGGCATGTACAAACATCCAGATATTGGCCGTTGTAGGAAATGCCCCAAAGGCGAAACCCCATAATGCGGTTAAAAGATATGCACCAAATAAATGAACTGCAAAGTGTGGAAAGCTAAAAAATACCACGATAAAACTGAAGGCAACAAAAGCAAGGGTATAGCGGACATTGATGTTGCTGCTATAACCTGCAAATAAATTACCAAAGAAACCTGCGATGCCGTAGATCAATAATAATGAACTGATGGTGGTCGCATCAAAGCCTGCATGATTTTTAAAAAATGGGGCGAGATAACTATAAGAAGAAAAATGAGCAAAACCAATTAATAAAATAATAATCAGTCCTTTACGTGCTTTATCATGTTGAATCAGTGCAGGTAAATCACTAAATCGAATAGCCGATGTTGGTGGAAGTTTTGGCAGGAATTTGATTTCTAAAACTAAAATGATGATGCCAATCACTGCAATGATTTGAAATGCACTACGCCAACCTAACCAGTCACTTAGCCAAGTGCCTAATGGAACACCTAATACCGTCGCTAAAGTGACGCCCGCCATGACGATTGCAGTGGCTTTGGCTATGGCGAGATGACTGGGTGCGACACGTCCACTCAAAGCTATGGCTGTTGCCCAAAATCCACCGATAGCAATACCCAGTAGAAAACGGCTAAACAACAACAGTGCAAAGCTTTCTGCGAAGCCAGTTATAAAATTAGAAATGACCATAATCACGGTTAAAGCAATCATTAAGATACGACGGTCAAGTTGCTTCACAGCAACAGAAAGCAGGGGCGCTGCGATCGCACCCATAATGCCAGGGAGGGTAATCACCCAACCTGCGGTACCTACACTAATTTTTAAATCCTGAGCGATGGCATTTAACACGCCAATGGGTAAAAACTCACTAGTGACAAGTGCGAAAGCTGTAATAGCAACAGTGAGGATTGCAAACCAATTCCCTTGATTGGGGGAAGACTCATCAGGCTGCTGCGTCAACTGTTCATCTTGTTTTAAAGCTGTAGCATGCGTATTCATAGCGTTACACCTTAATTATTTAATTTAATAGTGACTGTTATAAAAATAAACTATTTGATTAAATTGTGAGCGTCAATTATTTTATTAGTGAACGTTATAAAATATAAATGTTAGCTTATGATGAATGATTCAAAGCAAGAAAATCAGCACGCTAATTCAGCCGATTCGGTCAAGAAGCGTGGACGTCCTAAATGTTTTAATGAACAGCAAGCTTTGGAAAAAGCCATGATGTTGTTTTGGCAATTTGGCTATGAAGGGACATCCATCAGTAATTTGACTCAAGCTTTGAATATCACAGCACCTAGCTTATATGGCACATTTGGCGATAAAGCCGCGCTCTTTGAAAAATGTATTGAATACTATAGTGAACACGAAGTTCAGCCTGCAGAAAAAATTCTACAAGCAGGTCAAACGGCTAAAATTGCGATGGAATTGTACCTATATGACAGTATTCAGCATTTGGTACAAGCCAATAAACCTAAAGGTTGTATGGTGGTGGTGGCAACAATGAATTGTTCACAGCAAAACCAAACCGTACAAGAACAGCTCAAACAACGTCGTGCCTATACTAAAACAAAAATTATGGATCGGCTCGCTATAGGCGTGCAAAATTCGGAAATTGAAAGTTTGGCTCATGCAGAGCAATTGACTGATTTTTATATGACCTTATTGCAAGGGATGACCATACAAGCACGTGATGGTATGGCCTTGACGCAATTACAGCGTATGGTGAGTAATGCGATGAAATCATGGGGATTATTAGCACAAGGTCAAATCAGTATGGATTATGAATTAAACCCCAATAGCAGCGTAGCCTTAAGGCAATTTTCTTAGTTTTTTGAATGACTGTTATACAAAAACAATTTTTTGACGCTTATTTGCAGGGATGAATTTTAATGTCGCCCAATTCCATCACACTGATATAACCATCAACCGCAATTAAATTGTCACTTTGACTCGATAGAGTTAGACATTCTCCAGACTTGACGCTGGATAGTAGCTGACCTTGCTGCGGATTCAAGTTCATACTGTAAATACTCAGTGTGCCAGCATCGGTTTTGATTTGGTAAGACTCATCACCATAGTCCTCATTATTATTGCGCAGGACTTTAAAGGTTCGTCGTGTCTGATCAAAGTTTTGAGTTGGAGAAAGCGGTTTTTCGACTTGTAAGGATGCCGTGCGCCTTAATTCGGTGCTTTGCACAGGCTTATGTTGTTCACTACAAGCACTTAGTAATGGGAAAAGGATAAATATAAGTGAAAATGAAAATAGGGGATGAATTACAGGTATGTGACTATTCAACATAAAACCACCCTGAATCTAATTTTTCAGATAGCTTATTTTAAAAGTTTTTATCCAGAAAACAAAAATAATAGCTTCTCAAAATATTTCAATGTAACTGAGTCAAACTAAGGAATTGATGAATTGAAAATAGCCGAATTCGAATCTGAATGTCCAATAAATGAATATCTATATAAGAATGTGGGACGCAAATAAAAAGGGAGACTCATTCAATCTCCCTTAGGTTTTATTTAATGAGTTTTCGACTCACAAGGAATTGTTCTGTCGCTTCTAATAGCTTATCAGCATAAACCTCTAGTTTTGCCGTCAACCAACCGAGAACAAACCAATCGCTAGCTTCCAGCTCTGTTTGCTGAATATACTGTGCAGAAGAGGAAAGGACTTGGTATTCCTGTGCCGCAACTTGTGCATCATTGAGTGCTTTACTGTATTTCTGCAAATTTTTTACATCGTAAATCGACGTCAAAACTGGGAAGCTAAATTTAAGCTCTTGTATGCGTTGAGAAAGCACGTCTAAGCTTTCAAAATTGTTAATGTCGGCATCATTTAAAGCCTCTTGGAGGGCTTTATATTGGTTTTGCAGGGTTGTTTGAGCATACCATTTAAAATCGTGTTGCTGCGGTGCATCCTCCACTTTCAAACTAAACATTAAAAGCTCAAGATAATGATGCACATTTTGAGTCGATTTAACCAAATTGCCTAACTTCTCTTTGCAATACAAAATATCTTTAGTTAAATTTTCTGAAGTCGTTGGGTTTTGTAAAAATCCACCCAAGGTATTTTGCATGTGTTCAAAATGGTGTAATTGTTCAAATTGCTGCTTAAATGCGCCTAATTGCACAGCCCATTTTTCAACGATATCACTGTTCCAATCTTTAAATAGCGAAATGGTTAATTGTAAATGATGGAGTGCTTTCTGAGCTTGTATAATGTGCTCAGCCTGAGCCACACCTGCAGAAATTGCGGCAATATTAGGCAGAAGATGCTGCATTTCCTGTGCAATTAAAAGTCGTAAGTTTTTTGCGGCAGTATCTTTTTTACTGAGTTGAAATTCTTTAGCCTCAACTGCTGGACTCACAGTTTGATTAAACGCCAGCAAATTCCCGATTTCCGCTTTACTGCGAACATCTAACCATAAATGATACTTTTTAACCCATTCAAAACTAAAGGCAAGGAGTGATTGAATAGAGCCACTTTTAAGCTCAAATTCAACTTCATGAACTTCTGTTTCTGTGCTGTTGCTGCGGATACAGCCGACATCTAAGCAAACTTCGATCTTGGCATCTTCAAACTCTATGACGCGATAAGTTCTGAGAATATCTGTTTCAAACTGAAGTTGTAACGAATCCTGCTGATCGCCTAAAGTGGTTTTTAAAACCGATTGAACTTCAGCTTCATTGGCATAGACCGATAAATCTAGGGCAGGGGCTTGTTCATGCTCGCCCAAATCTAAGTTATGTTCAAACCGTTCAATGTGACTTTTACCTGCAGCTTTCAGGGTTTGAATCCAGCGCGTTCCTTCTAAACGTTGACGCAAAGCTGCATGCTGCTGTGCCATTTTTCGATCTGGGGTATCAAAATATTTAGCTTTAAGTTGAATTTGTTCCGATTTTTTTGGATCGAGTGCTTTTAATAATGCAGTTCGACGTGCTTCTGGAATCTGGAACTTTAATTCAACTTCAACCATGGTTTTCTGTCCTGATGTTACAACTTCATAATCTGGCATGAAGCGATCTCTAAATTTTTATAAAAATGAAAAACTAAATCGTACGTAAATTTTCTATGAGCTAAACGCGTTTCGATTGTAGCGAAAAACAGTTGAGAAGTAAGACTTGACTGATTTGAAAGCGCTGATTTTGGCCAAAGAAAAGTTTTAAAAATGGATATTCCATCAATTGTATAATTCACAATAGTTCAATTTTCATTGGAACAAAATAAAATTTTACGCCTTTAAAGTGGGCGAGTTTTGAGCTATGTTGATTAAAATAAGTTCAGGATGAGCACAACATGAATTCACAAGTACAACCCGAGTTTAATCGAGATTTAAAGCCCGAATTTCAGTTACCTATTCGTGACTATTCGCAATTTTATCGGTTTTATTTGACTGAACATCGAAATATCATGAGTCGACGTTTACATGCCACCGGCAGCAGTATAGGACTCTATTTCTTCGCAAAAGCAATTCTAAAAAGACAACCGAAATATTTTGCTTATGGCCTGGTTTCAGGCTATGCCTGTGCATGGGTCGGACATTTTTTCTTTGAAAAAAATAAGCCAGCTAGTTTCAAGCAACCTTTGTACAGTTTTATTTCCGATTGGCGCATGCTGTCTGATATTGTGAAGGGGAACTTAAGCTTACAAGACCGCAATTTAGATAAGATTGATAGTTAATTGTTTATTAATCAAACGCTTAATTTTTATGGATATGGGTGTGATTTTTTTGAGTAAATGACTTGCAAAATTAGAGTGATTAGTCTAATAATGTTCATATTGTTTATTTACTTCCTGTCTATAAGATGAAAAGTCGATAAACCCCAGTTTTCCGAGCCTAGAGTGACCTTCTCTAGGCTTTTTTTATGGCCTTAGAAAAGTTCTATTGTTTGAAAAATATAATAATAAAAATTTTAATAAAATAGGCTAGACTTTTTGATGCTCTGAACGCTCCCCAAAACGTTTCTTACCAAGCACCAAAAAGTCTAATAGGTTACACATTTTTATTTTTATTTTTATTTTTATAAAGTGTTGTGTTTTTATGCGCTGCGTTTTGTGTTCTTCTGTTGCAGTATTAAATAATTTGTATCAGTTTTGTTCTATACCTGAAAATAGGTATTTTTTGCCATTTTCTACAGAAAATTCAATTAAACATTTATATAAGCAGTCCTGTGAAAAGGAATATAACTTTCTCAGCGGCAAAGCATTAAAATTTTATGCCCCAAGCAACATTTCATAGACCTAATCGTTATAATATTCAAAAGTTTTAAGTTGTGATTGAACTATGCGTGGTTTATACCTCATTACCAATGATGATCCTATCGAATTGCTTTTAGCCAAACTCGAAGGCGCGATGGCAACTTATGAAGTTGCTGTTTTGCAATATCGCCGTAAAAAAGTGGCAAAGGAAGATCAGGCTTATGAAATTGAATACATGAAAAATATGTGTAATCAGTACAAAGTGCCTTTTGTTATTAATGACGATCTAGAAACTGCAGTTCAATATGGTGTGGGTGTCCATTTAGGGCAAGATGACGGTTCAATTGCTGAAGCTGTAGCACGCTTACCTAAAAATGTTTTGATCGGTCGAAGCTGTAATAACTCTTTAGAGCTGGCTGAGCAGGCGATTGCAGACGGTGCAAACTATGTGGCTTTTGGCGCCATTTTTGCAACTGAAACCAAGCCTGAAGCAGGCAATATTGGCTTAGAAACGCTAAAACAAGCCAAAGCGAAACTAAATGTACCTATTTGTGCAATTGGTGGTTTAACTGTAGAGAACTCCGCTGAAGTGATTGAAGCGGGTGCTGATCTTTGTGCTGTGATTAGTGATGTATTAGGTCGTTCAATGTCTGCTGTAAGCAGTCGTGTTTATGAATGGTCTGAGCTTTTTGCTGAACAAGCTTAATTTTATTTTTTAGATTGAATAAGTAGAGAATTTTTATGAGCTTATCTGCTAAGCAAGAACAATTATTTAAACAAGCCAGCAAGCATATTCCTGGCGGCGTAAACTCTCCTGTACGCGCATTTAATGGTGTAGGCGGTACACCGGTATTTATCGAAAAAGCGCAAGGCGCATATCTCTATGACGTAGACGGAAAACGCTATGTCGACTATGTCGGCTCTTGGGGCCCAATGATTTTAGGTCATGCGCAGCCCGACATTATTAAAGCGGTTCAAGAAGCGGCTGTTGATGGTTTAAGTTTTGGTGCGCCAACTGTGCATGAAACGACATTGGCGGATATTATTTGCGAAATTATGCCGTCTATTGAATTGGTTCGTATGACTAATTCAGGGACTGAAGCGACTATGACAGCCATTCGTCTTGCTCGTGGCTATACCGGCCGTGACAAGATTGTAAAATTTGAAGGTTGCTACCACGGTCACTCAGATTCACTCTTGGTTAAAGCGGGTTCAGGCTTACTCACTAAAGGTGAAGGCGAAGCGACTTCTGCAGGTGTTCCTGCTGATTTCGCCAAACACACTTTAACCCTGCCGTACAACGATATTGCGATGCTGAAAGAATGTTTTGCAAAATTCGGTTCAGAAATTGCAGGTGTAATTGTCGAGCCAGTTGCAGGCAACATGAACTTGGTGAAACCTATTGAGGGTTTCTTGCAAGCAATTCGTGATGTCTGTGACGAGCATGGTTCTGTTTTCATCATTGATGAAGTGATGACAGGTTTCCGTGTCGGTCTTGGCGGTGCGCAAGCGCATTATGGCGTAACGCCTGACTTGACTACTTTAGGCAAGATCATTGGTGCTGGCCTGCCTGTGGGTGCATTTGGCGGCAAGCGTGAAGTGATGGAATGCATTGCACCTCTTGGCAAAGTTTATCAAGCAGGTACATTGTCTGGTAACCCATTGGCTATGCGTGCCGGTATTGAGATGTTTAAACATTTGCGTCAGCCGGGCTTCTATGAAACTTTGACTGAAAAATTATCAGGTTTGCTTGCAGGCTTACAAGCTGCTGCAGACGAAGCGGGCATTCCGTTCTTTACTCAGCAAGTAGGTGGTATGTTTGGTATTTACTTTACAGATCAAACTGAAATCACAGGTTTTGATTCAATTTTGAAATGTGATGTAGATGCTTTCCGTACCTTCTTCCACGGCATGTTACAGCGCGGTGTAAACTTAGCGCCTTCTGCGTTTGAAGCAGGTTTCTTCTCAAGCGCGCATAGCGATGAAGATATTGCATTTACCATTGAAATGGCGAAAGAAGTTTTTGCTGAAATGAAGTAATTTTCATTTAAATCGGTAAATTCTGCTTTAGAATAAAGCCCGCAGCCTGCTGTGGGCTTTTTTGTTGTTTTAAGTTCAGCTTTTTAAGAAAAGGATTTTTAAATGAAAACCAAGCATTATTTAACTTTGGCAGATGCAGAATTTTTACTAAACACAGCACATGCTTATGCAGTCGAAAATGGCTTTAATGTCAGCATTGCGGTTACGGATGAGACAGGCAATTTATTAGCGATGAAACGAATGGATGGTGCATCGCCAATGACAGCAAATCTATGCTTAGAAAAAGCCAAATGTTCAGCCATCAGTAAGCGCCCATCTAAATTGTTTGAAGACTTGATAAAAGGCGGACAGATGGGTTTCTTAACTATGCAGACGTTTAACGGTATGCTGGAAGGTGGTGAGCCGATTTTGTATGAGGGGCAATTGGTGGGTGCAATGGGTGTGTCTGGTGTGAAGTCATTTCAGGATGCAGGAATTGCACAGCAGGCGATAGAGAAGTTTTTAGCACAGTAAGACTAAGCATGATCTTGAGTGAAATAGATAATTCAGCCCAATCGATATGTTGGGCTTTTTTTTATTTTGATTTAAATGTCTAGGAACTTCGCCCATAGCATTAAATCGAAATTTTCTAAGATTGAGCCGAAGCATTCAGCATGAAATTGATAAATGCTTTGAGTTTAGAAGACTGATAGTTAGACTTTGGATAGAGTAAATAAAAAGGCCGAGTTGTTTGGCTATAAGATTTGAGAACTTCCACCAACGCGCCGCTTTGTAATTCTTGCTCCACTGAAAAGCGGTAGACCTGCATCAGTCCCGCACCTGATTTAGCTAAGATTAAGGTCGAGAGATAATCATCTTTACAGGTAATTTTTCCTTGCACATCAACCATAATTTTTTTGCCTGCATCCATGAGTGACCACGGTCCAGACTTACCTGAACTCGGCAATTCAAACAAAATACATTCGTGATGCTGTAAGTCTTCGATGTTTATAGGTGCAGGGTGCCTTTTCAAATATTCAGGTGTAGCAACAATGCATAATGCAGCATCTTCAAGTTTTCGTGCAATTAAGCCAGAGTCGGTTAACTCATTACCGCGAATCGCAATATCATAATCATCAGTTACTAAATTTACATTATGGTTGCTGACATGAATCTCGAGCTTGATGTGTGGAAACAGCTCGGCAAATTTAGCCATTTTAGGCAGCAGTCGATAATGTGCATAAGCTGTAGGTACGCTAATTTTCAGTAAGCCGATGGGGTGTTCCTGTTCACCGCTGATTTGCATTTCACCTTCGAGTAGGCTATTCAGGGCTTGTTTGCAAAAATAATAATAATGCTGCCCAGCATCGGTAATTTTAAGTTGGCGTGTAGTGCGGACAAATAGCTTTACCCCAAATTTTGCTTCTATGCGTGATATCGCTCTACTGACTGCGGCAGGAGAAATGCCTGCTGCAATTGCTGCAGCAGAGAAACTTTTCTTTTCCACGGTTAAACAGAATAATTCAAGACTGCCGATTTGCAGATCATCATAGTGACGCAACATAATATTTCTGCTTATTAATTACATGATGTAATAAGTAAATTAAATTTGAAGATCTTTTTCAAGAATTTATTTTCGATAAAGTGGGTTTAACAGCTGATTCAGCACTGGCTGAGAGCAATTATTTATACAACTCCACAACGAATATCGGAGATACATATGGCGATTCTCAACTACGAAACAGGCCCGATTCAGGCAGAAGCAGCGTTTACTTCAGACTTCCCAGTTGCAAGTGAAATCAAGATGCATGATTTAGTGAATATGCAGGAAATTGAACGTCGCACCATGGATGTGCGCCCGGGCATGCGCCACAAATATATGCCACTTGGTTTTGACCGTTTTAGTGGTGCGCTTTGGACTGGTGGACGCTACTTATTTGATACTTGGGAAAATGTAAAAGATTATGAGCGTTTCACCAGTGAAGAATTGGAATTTGAGCCGGATGTAAAGTTTTGGAGCCGTCCATTTTTCTTGAATGTACAGCGAAATATTTGGCGTGTTGCTGGTGCTCATGATTTTAAACCCTTAGCAACATCACATCATGTTGTGCGTTTTGAACGGTTTTCTACACAGCATGATCAGTTAGATCAGCTGCTAAAAGAGGTTTGGCCGACTTTGCGAGAGCAAGCGCAGGCGCTAGGTTTGTCCAGTGCTTGGCTGATGTTTAATCAAGATGAAAAGCAAGTCAGTATTGTGACTGTGGCTGCCAAAGTGGATACAGGTAATGCGGCTGAAGATAGCATTAAGGCTTTGGCTAAACTTGAAAGCATGAGCTCTTTGAGTGAATTGTTACCTTCTGAGTTAGAGTTAACGCCACTATTCGACCGAACCAATCCAATACTTGCACAGTGGCTGCCTCTATCTCGTGTTGCAGGCGGTGAACCTTCGGCACATCCGATGTCACCACCATTGGCGGCACCTACCGTCGAACCACAAAAATAAATACGATAAGCTGACAGGGGTCGTGCTCTTGTCAGCATTCATATTGTAGTAAAACAGTCTAGAAAATGTGGTCGTTTGAAGTATCAGGGCTTATTGGAGTGCTAGCAGTGTGTTTTATAATGATCAGTTCTAGTTTGATATACTATGTAATATACAGATTTAGGAAATACATTAAAAAAATGTAATTCTTAATGCGATGTATACTAGGGAGGATCAGTTATACATATATTTTACAATGATGAGTATTGATGTATCTCGAATATTGTTTGTGAATGAAAAGAATATTAAAGAAATTATCGTAAAATAAAAAAATGATATTTGAAAATTTTTTATGTTCTTTTAAAAAGAATGGACGTTATACAAACTAAAATAAAGGGAAAGGTATGGACTCAAAAGAATTAGCTCATCTGCTCAAAAAAGGAATTATTAACGAAAACCTAGAAATTTATAAAGGATTGTTCACAGACCGCTCACCATCAGAAATAAAAGATCCTTATTTTATTGAAGCAATAAGTTTTTTTTAATACTTTGCCAGACGAACATAAGAGAATTTTTTTCTCAATCTTACGACAAGTAATGATTGATTCAATTAGTAATGTATTAGGTGTTATTGATGACAGCTCAAGTTTAGAAGAGCACGATGGTGATTTTTCTTTACTGTATGAGGGTAAATCACTTGAATATTTACAAGATTATTTTTTATCCCAATTTGAATAAAACCAAAACTTAGGTTTATCTAATAAACTTAATAGAATTAAAAAAATCTATAAGTTTAAAGTTGACCAAAAAGTAAATCATCAGTAGCCGAAAGTCACTTTCAGATATGATTCTGCGTTAGCATATCAATTGTTCCAACTTGAGTTATGTACCGAGTCTGTATGCTGTATTCCATGCCCAAAAAAATCCAATTTGCACCATCTCAAGCGAAATGGCAGCTGTCATCAACACAGTCGGTATTGGTGCTGGATGGTTTACAAAATCTACGCATGCAGCAGGGCATACAAGATACGCAGTTGATGGAAAATTTGATCCAACTGACCAATAAAGCCAAAGCCTTAGAGATTCCCATTGTCGACTTATATGGCGATGATTTACTTCAAGGCATGCAGCAGCTCGGTGAATATGCAACAACACACCCTCAGCTCATCTTTGCAGGGCAAATCATGCCTATGCTGAAACAGATCTTGCCGCATCTATATAGCGTAACAGAGCAAATCTGTATCGTGGATGATGCGATTGTGATGAATAATCAGGAGCAGCATATTCAGTGGGTGGACTCCATGTCAGGCCTAGGGATTCATCACATGAGTAGTTATAATTTGATGCGGCTTTTGAATCTGTCAGCACCAACGGAATTCGTTTTGTCAGCCAAAGGCATATTATTGGCTATCGCAGAGCAGTTAGATATGGACGCATTGGAAATAGATCCCTTAATCGATTTACGTAGTTATGGGCTCGATTCCGTTGCCATGGTCAGCTTAATTGGGTTGTGGCGTGCCAATGGTGCAAACATCCGTTATGAAGACTTTTTAGATGATGCAAGTCTAAAAGCATTGCTAGAAAAATTGCTCAGTACAGACTAAACAAAGCCAATTGGAATTATTTTTGTTCTAAATCGGAAAATACGTCGGGAAATATGGCTTTGTGCATTGTAATTGTTGGCTAAGCTTTTTATTATTGCCGCCTTGTTTTTCGAGATCAGAACTGGATTGAACTTTGAGTAATTTTCTAACCGAACACCTGATACATCGTGACACTGACTTTATGGTGATCCATAAACCAGCAGGTTTACTCACAGTTCCGGGAAAAACAGCAGATTTACAAGACTGTGTTATCAATCGATTATCAAAAATTGAACCGAATACCTTGCTCATCCATCGTTTGGATCGTGATACCTCAGGTATTTTGGTTTTTGCATTAACCCGTCAAGGGCAAAATCGAATTTCACGCCAGTTCCAAGAACGTCAAACTTCAAAAACATATCAGGCATTGGTTGCGGGTACGCTCGAAGGTGAAGGTACTGTTGATGTACCCGTCGTGTATGACCCAGAACATCCGCCACTGCATATTGCCGATCCTGCACACAATAAGCCTGCGCTTACGCATTGGAAAGCCACTGAACATTTTGAGATTCAGGGTCAAGCCGTAACACGTGTAGTTTTAACTCCTATTACCGGTCGATCACATCAGCTTCGTGTTCATATGCAATATTTAGGTCATCCTATTGTAGGTGATACTTTATATGCAACACTTGAACAACAACAGCTGATGCCGCGCTTATGTTTACATGCTGAGCGTTTGAGTTTTAACCATCCTGAAACAGAGCAAACAGTGGAATTTCACTGTCCTGTACCATTTTAGGAAAATCATTTAAATCCCTAAGAATTCTGCTCACTATTTAGTGGGCTTTATGTCAAAATATATTGCTTTATGGTCTAGATTTTTGCTCAAATAACGTTCACAGTTTGAGCATAATATTTTCAGACCGAACTTGAGAAAAAGGTGGAAAAATTGCAGCAGTTTGCTATTGGTCAACGTTGGTTATCAGATACAGAAACGGAACTGGGTTTAGGTGTTCTTATTGATGTTGATGAGCGATCGGTCAGCATTTTATTCCCAAAAAGTGATGAAACTCGTGTCTATGCCCGTCACAATGCACCTTTATCTCGTATTGTTTTCAATGTAAATGACGAAGTCCAAGACCAAGAAGGTCAAATTTGGACTGTTGAATCTCTTGAAGACCGTGGTGGCGTGGTTCGTTATAACGCGGTACGTAAACTTGCCGATGGCACAGAAGAGCGTAAAGCACTGAATGAAACACGTATTGGTGCAAGTATTCAGTTAGCAAAACCATTAGATCGTTTGCTTGCAAGCCAAGTGGACTATAAAGAATGGTATGACCTGCGTATCGAAGCACTGCTTCTTCAAGCCAATATGAAGTCTAGCCCTCTACGTGGCTTGGTAGGTTCACGTGTGGGTCTCATTCCACACCAACTGTATATTGCGCATGAAGTGGGTAAACGTTTTGCTCCACGTGTATTACTTGCTGATGAAGTGGGTCTAGGTAAAACCATCGAAGCAGGTCTGATTATTCATCAGCAACTCAAAACGGGTCGTTCAGAACGTATCTTGGTCTTAGTACCTGATTCATTGCAATATCAATGGATGATTGAAATGCGTCGTCGTTTCAATCTTGAGTTCTCATTATTTGATCTGACACGTACAGCATCAATTAAAGAACACGATCCAGATCTCAACCCATTCTTAACAGAACAATGCATCATTGCGAGTGTCGATTTGATGATCGACCATGATGACTTGCGTGAACAAGCCCTTGACGCTGGGTTTGATTTGCTCGTAGTCGATGAAGCCCATCATTTAATGTGGTCAGAAGAAGAAGGCGGCAATGACCGTTATGACCTTGTTGAAGAACTTGCTGAAAAAACGCCGGGTGTCTTGTTATTAACCGCAACGCCTGAACAATTAGGTGTGGAAAGTCACTTTGCACGTTTACGTCTGCTCGATCCACAACGTTTTAGTTCTCTTGATCGTTTCTTGGATGAAGAAGAGCAGTATCACCAAACAGCTAAAATTGCTGAAGTGCTGATGTCTGATCTACCACTCGAAGAAGGGCATTTGGCAGCGATTGAAAGTCTATTAGGTCATCGAATTACTGACGAGCCAGAACAACGCTTTCGTGCCATTCACGAGTTGTTAGACCGTCATGGTACAGGCCGTATTTTATTCCGTAATACCCGTGAAGCGATTCAAGGCTTCCCGGGTCGTGACTGTCAGCCTGCGCCATTACCTGCACCAGAAAACTGGTCTAAAGATGGCAAGCTACGTGAACAAATGTGGCCTGAAGAAGCGCAGCTTGATGGCTCGTGGATGGAAACCGACCCACGTGTGATGTGGTTGATGGAACGTCTGCGTACAGACCTGAAACACAAAAAAGTGTTATTGATTGCACGTAGTGGTCCAGTGGTTGAGTCTTTAGAAAATGTACTTCGTTTGCATGCGGGTATTCGCACAGCGATGTTCCATGAAGGCATGAGCTTATTAGAGCGTGACCAAGCAGCGGCTTACTTTGCGGAAGAGTCATACGGTGCGCAAATTTTACTCTGTTCAGAAATTGGTTCTGAAGGTCGTAACTTCCAGTTTGCATCGGACCTTGTGTTATTTGACTTACCTGCCAACCCAGACGTACTTGAACAACGTATTGGCCGTTTAGACCGTATTGGTCAAGAAAATCGTATTCAAATTCATGTGCCTTATCTGGTTGGTACTGCTCAAGAGCGTATGTTCCGTTGGTATAACGAAGCATTAAATATTTTCTGTAATATCTCGCCGACTGCGCAAACTCTCCAAGAAAACTTTATCGTCAATCTGAAAGATTGTTTGTTGGCTGATAAAGGCCAAGAGTTTGAAGATTTGCTCGAAGCGGTAAGTGTGCAACGTGAAGCACTTGAAGCTGAACTTCAAGAAGGTCGTGACCGTTTACTTGAGTACAACTCTTGCCGTCCAATCGTGGCACAAGAAATTGTGACTGCACTTGAAGACTACGACGACAATACTACTTTGCCAATGTTTATGAAGCGCTTCATGGCGTCTACAAACATTGATTTTGATGAGCAAAGTAATGGTACCGTGATCATCAAGCCAACAGATCAAATGCAAGTTCAGGGTCTGACTTTGGACGAAGAAGGCATGACGGCGACGTTCTATCGTGACCAAGCACAGATCCGTGAAGATGCTCAGTATCTAACACTTGAGCATCCATTCACTGAAAGTGTGATGGAAATGATTAATACGCAAGGCTTTGGTAGTACTAACGTTGCTGTATTGAAATCGGCCGCTTTACCGCAAGGTTCTGTGTTAATGGAAGTGTGGTTTAAAGTCGATGTCGTTGCACCGAAAGCATTGAATTTGCCGTCAAGTTTGCCACAACAGTTGGTTCGTGTATTACTGAGCGAAAAAGGTCAGGATTTATCGCAAAAAATTGCACCTGAAATTTTACGTCCTTATTTACATCATCTTGATGGCAACAGTTGCCGCCAAGTGGTTAAGGCGCGTCGTGATGTCATTGAACAGCGTTATACGCAAGCGCTTGAAATTGCTCGTGGTGCATTACCGGGCTTTAAACAACAAGCTAAAGAAATCTACGGTAGCAAATGGCAATATGAAATTGACCGTTTAACTTATTTGAAGCAGTTCAACCCAAGTATTCGTGAAGACGAAATTGCACGTTTACAAAAACTGCAAAAAGAAGGTTTAACACTGCTTGATGGTCTAGCGGTTACACCAGAAGCGATTCAAATTATGGTAGTGGTTAAGCCATAAGTTAAGAATCTTCAAAAAGCACCTTAGGGTGCTTTTTTTTATGGCTAAAATTATAACTGTAAAATTAATCACGACAGATTTACGCTAAATCAAAGTTTTGTATTGTTTATTTTTAATCTAAATTGTCGACATCGGCATAAAAAAAGTAACTATTCTTCAGCAATTCTACAGCTTGATCAAAATCTTCATTTTCATCCAACATATAAAATATGCCATCAAGCTTTGTATAGTCAGGATGATTTTTTGCTAACTGAATTTGGATCGTACTTCGTTCTGCTTGGCTGCGTGTTACATAATGAACACTAAGTAAATCAAAGTCGATGTCATTACATAGCGGCTGTTTTAAGGCAATGGCACCACAATAATCATGTATTTCAGGTAATAAGCGTAGAACTAAATCAGCCTCTTTGCTTTCCGCCACGATGAGCTCTGGGTCTGCAGTCTTACACAAGGCCAGTATTTCTGTTAATAGGGTTGTTTCATCTAGTGTATGGTCTAACACGATGACTTTTTGTGGTTGGGTTAAATCAAAGTCATTTATTAAAATCATAAAACCTCCTGAAAATAGAATGGTTATGCTTTATTTATCTGCGTTATAAAATGAAATGGTGCTACGTTTGGAATCTAAAATTTATAAAAATAGTTTTGAATAATGTGTTTAGTCTAAGAATGTTCTAAAGTTAATCATGGCGTAGAAAAGCACCATTTTCTGATTCGAAGCTCAGTTAAATACTGAAATTTTAAAATAGGGTCTACGCTTCATGGTCATTGCTAGACTCAATATACATGCTTTGATTAGTAAAAGAATCGGCATCGCGACATAAGCTGTCGTGATTGATGTCAATTGAATTATGAAAGTGAAATGATTAAATGTATTTGGACATATAGCGATAACATCATATTCAAATGATTGATCACGAACTGCCTTAATGTCGTGTTTTAATGCTTTAGTTAAGTAAAGTTTTGGCTTGGTTAAATTTATACGTCGATGCTAGCGAGTTGTGGGTAGTTCCGTTAAAATGCTTCAAATTTCAGCAGTTCGTTAGAAGAAAATAAAAATATGAAATCCTTAATTACCTTAGGTAGTAAAACGTCACACGGTGGTGTGGTTTCAGAATGTGAACCTTCATTTGTGATTAATGGTATTGCGGTGCATTTAAACGGCATGAAACATTATTGCCCGAAATGTAATTCGACTGTGGCTGCGATCGCGGCAGATCAAAGTACAACGGTAAAGGGGCGCGGTGTTGTGGTTGCTGGAGATAAAACCACTTGTGGCGCAACATTTTTACCGAATCAATCAATGGTCGGTTCACAAAAATAATCTGCAAACTGACTTTGGGGTCATATAGATAAACTCATTGAGTCCTGTTTAAATCGTATAGATCTCTTTATGATGGGTCATCATCAGCTGATTGGATGAGTTTTAGATGAAAAGCGCGATCCATTTTACCCATGCCAATGGTATTCCTGCTGCAAGTTATCGAAAGTTTTTATCCTACTTTACACCGCAATTTGATGTGAAGGCGATTCCGCTTATTGGTATGGATGAGCGCTATCCGATCACCAAAGATTGGCGATATTTGGTCGAACAAGTCATTGCAGATATTGAATATCAATTTCCAAAACAAAAAGTGATTGGGCTTGGACATTCTTTTGGTTCTTTAGTCACTCTTATGGCGGCTTATAAACGTCCAGATTTGTTTTCACAACTGATTATTATGGATCCACCTTTCGTAATCGGTCCTAAGTCCGCCATTTTTGAAGGTATGCAAAAATTAAAGCTCAAAGCTGTGGATAAAATTACCCCAGCGGCAATTACATTGAAGCGTAATGACCATTGGCCAAATTTGGATGAAGCCTATACGGCACTACGGAATAATCGTTTATTTAAAAGTTTTGATCCGCAATGTTTTGAGGATTATTTTGCACAAGGTGTTCGCACTGATGAAAAACGCGGTGGCGTGACCCTCAGCATTCCAAAAGCCGTGGAAGCGCAAATTTTCCGTACAGTACCTGCATGGTGGTGGCGTACTCCACGTAAAGCCCCTCAAATGCCTGTACACCTTATCACCGCAGATAACAGCCATTTTTATAAACAAGGTTTGCCTGACGGAATGAAGAAAACCTATGGTATAGATTATAGTGTAGTTGAAGGTGGGCACATGTTTCCACTTGAGCAGCCGAAACAGACAGCGCTACACGTCATACAGTACTTACAGCATTAGAAAAATAAATTTTGTTCATAAAAAAGGAGACCTGAACGTCTCCTTTTTTTGACCATTAATTTTTAGCGAATCTGTGCTTCGTCTAAATGGCGAGCGCCTTCCAGGATCATACGAATCATAATCATGGTTTGTTCGGCAACTTCTTTGCGTTGTTCTGTCGGTAGATCAATGACTTTTGCACCCATGTTAAACACCAATTGGGTAATACCACGTGCCACGATGTCAGGATGAGCCAACTTGCTTTGATTTAAACGTTCAAGCACGATTAAATCTTCTCTTAATTCTTGTTGGAAATAGTTAAGTTGACGCTCAACTGCATTTTTATAGGAATGCGAACCAGTATAGCCTTCACGAAGTAAAAGGCTTAAGTTGCCTTCATCGGCATCTAGCTGCTGAATAAATACTTCAACTGAACTACGAATAATACTGCTTTGGCGTGATGCCTGAAGGCGTGCTTCATGCAAAATTTGACGTAACACACCACCAGCTCGATCAATCAACTCAATGGCTAATTCATCAATATCTTTGAAGTGACGATAAAAACTATTTGGAGCAATGCCAGCTTCACGTGCAACTTCACGCAAACTCAGTGATGAAATACTTTTTTGTGGACCAATTAAATTAAGCGCTGCCTGAAACAGTTCTTCCTTGGTAATTGTTGCTTTACGACCTACAGTGCGAACTGCAAGTGGAGTTTCAGCTTCAGAATGTAATTCTTCCTGGTACATGTTAACCATATTCGTCTGTGCAGACTGAGTCATATTTTTTAATAGATTAAAAACATTAACATATTATAGCGTCTGCTAATAGCTTTTGTGAAAATGTCGATTAAATGCACAATCGTATATACAAATATATATACATATGTATAATAATTAAAAACCTCCCATGAGTTGTATTTGATTATGCATGTACTCGAAAAAGCGAAAAAGCCTTTAAACGCACTCAAAGACAGTGTTGTAGACGTCAATGCAGTAAATTTCTGGTTGCAGAAATTTAATCCGTTATGGTCTGGTAATCAGGCTCTCGGCAAAATTGTACAAAAAGAAAATGCAGCAAATGAGATGGTCAGCCTAACTATACAGGTGAACCGTTTGTTTAAAATGGGTGAAGCTGGTCAGCATCATCCTGTTTTTGCTCGTGTAAATGGGATCCGTTACGAACGTACTTATAGTTTGACTCAGTTAGATGATCAACACGTATTGCTAAGTGTAAAAAAAGTGAATACGGGTATTGTGAGTACTTGGCTGGTAGAACAAGCACAAGTTGGTGACATCTTAGAATTTGGTCAGCCTTTTGGTGATATGACTTTGGTGTCAAATTCTACACCGTTGCTACTATTGGCTGCGGGTAGTGGTATTACGCCAATGTTGAGTTTGTTGAAAGGGATGAGCAAAACTAAGCAAATTGCGGAGCAACCAATTCAGTTAATGTATTGGGTTAAGTATCACGATGATGCCGCATTCAAATTACGCTTCGAAGCTTTGGCAAATCAATATCCAAACTTTAAATTTCAAATTTTCTTTACCCAAGAAGAAGTTGCTGATCCACGATTAAATGCCGCTCACGCTGCTCAAATTGACGACATTGAGCACAGTACTGTGTTTGCATGTGGTCCATCGGGTTTCGTCACTCAGGCCGAAGCGTTATTTGATCATGCACAATGCTTTATGAGTGAAGCATTTAGCATGAGCCCAATTGCAACGGATGAAATTGGCTTTGTGAATGTCACGCTTACACAATCCAATAAAACCGTCAGTATCCCAAAAGGCCAATCAATTTTAGCCAGTCTTGAACAGCAAAATATCAAACCAAATCACGGTTGCCGTATGGGCATTTGTAATAAATGTGCCTGCAACAAAGTTGAAGGTTCGACTAAAAATATGGTCAATGGTAGCCAAAATACAGAACCGGGTAATTTACTCAAAATTTGTGTGAACTCAGCACAGTCAGATCTCGTTATTGATTTATAAGGTAGAAAAAAATATGAACATGCCTGTAAAAATTGAATATTTTAAAAATCCTAAAAACCGTGAGTTAACCCAATCGCAATTAGATGAACTTGCGCGTGAGCTTGACGCGATTAAGCAAGAAGTTTTAGATGACTTAGGTGAAAAGGATGCGAAATACATTCGTCGTGTGTATTCAACTATTCGATATTCATCTATGGCGGGTCGTGCATTATTGTTTGCAGGTTGGTTTCCGCCAGCGTGGATTTTAGGCACAGGTCTTTTAGGTTTTGCCAAAATCATGGAAAACATGGAATTAGGTCATAATGTCATGCATGGTCAATATGACTGGATGAATGATCCTAAATTCAATGGTCAGACTTATGAATGGGATATCGTGGGTACTGCAGATAACTGGCGCCAAACTCACAATTTTAAACATCATACCTATACCAACATTAAAGGTATGGATGATGATATTGGTTATGGTCTAGTCCGTTTGTTCCCAGAACAGCGTTGGAAGCCGGGCTATCTATTACAACCGATTTATAGCATTCCATTTTGCTTATTGTTCCAATGGGGTGTTGCCATTCAAAACCTTGAATTGGGTAAATACTTTAAAGGTCGCAAAACAAAACAGCAGACCAAAGAAGAATGGAAGCCAATGCAAGCCAAAATCGGCAAGCAATTATTTAAAGACTATGTGTTCTTCCCGCTTATTGCAGGGCCTGCAGCATTACCTGTGCTCACAGGGAACCTCGTTGCGAATGGTCTTCGTAATATTTGGACGTTTAGTATTATTTTCTGTGGTCACTTCACCAAAGATGTTGAAGTTTTCCCGAAAAAAGTACTTGAAAATGAAAGCCGTGGACATTGGTACATGCGTCAAATCCGTGGTTCTTCAAACCTTACTGGTTCAGAAGCATTTCACATTTTGACAGGGCATTTAAGCCATCAGATCGAACACCATTTATACCCAGATGTTCCTGCGCGTCGTTATCGTAAAATGGCGCCAAAAGTACAGGCCGTATGTGAAAAATATGGTTTGAACTATAACAACGCAAGTTTAGTGAAACAGTACGGCAGTGTACTAAAACGTATTGTGAAATATGCGTTTCCATTTAAAAAGTAATAAAAGCTGCACTTGAGTTACTGGATCAAAAAAGCCATGCATTTGCATGGCTTTTTTATATTAACTTTGGGGGAAATATTTACTTCACTTTTTGATATGTAAATTGAGGATCTTAATCAAATTCATATAATTTCCTTTTTTAGCCATACGAATGACCAATTCAATTTCTTCTTTCGTCCACATCTGGCGAGTGGCTGAGAAGGCAAATTGAGCAAGGAGAACAAATGGATTTTCGCCAAATTTAATATGGAGGCCTTTGACATATTTCGGTGGATTGAATTGATTCATATTCTTTTCCCGCTTTTAATATTTGACCGCATTATTTCTAATTAATGAGAAAAATAGCACACTATAAAGTCAAAATAAAAGCAGAATTTTCAAAATTTAATCATATATTAGAGCGACTTAAATTTAAGTTTGTGATTGTTAACTTTGATTAATAAACCAAACTAAATCACTCGACTTTAGTCGAGTTCAGGTAGGCGTTTATCCTTTCCATTCATGAAATGGTGGGTGGCCAATTCAAACATGGCGAGGTCTTCATCGCTATTTCCATAGGCATAAACATGCTCATAGTCTTGAAGGTTAAATTGCTCCAAAACTCGAATTTTCTTTTGCTCACCACTACAGTCTAAGGTTTCATACAAACCAGTCAGTATTTGGTTATTGGTTGCAGTTTCAGTGCAGATCAGTTTGACCCCGAGCTTTTTGGCCACAGGTTTAAGATATAAATCGACGGATGCAGAAACCAATACGACTTCATGACCGCGTTTTTGGTGTTGCTGTAATTGTTCATACAGTGAAGGATTGAGTTCTGCCATCAAATGTTCAGCATATTGCGCTGCTTGATTTAAAATGTGCTCATGATTGGCTTGGCTAAACATTGCGGCATATAGGCGAGGACGCATTGCGTGTGCAGGATATAGTTTAAGATAATAGCCTTGAATCCAAGGGAGAATTTTAATCCCTTGGAGCACGATATGTCTTTTAGGCAGGGAATAGAAGATGAACCCTGTAAAACTGTCTTTATTACACAGGGTTCCGTCAAAATCAAATAAGGCTAGAGTTTTAGGTTTTTGATGCGGCGCATGCATGTTTGATAACGTCCATCGACTCGTGTGGCAAACCAATTGGTATTGTAATCACGGCTTAATTTCGGCCCAGAAATTACGACTTCAGGCATCATGGCATAAAATGGTTCTTTTCCGGTCTTTTCTTGGTACAACTTTTTGACCGCTTTATACGTCAAAGTATCTTCAAAGTCCTGATCTTTTTCTTTTTTAAGATCTGAACGAATTTGACGTGGCGTCGCGATCACATTGTTTTCTGCAAAAACGGCAATCAACGCGGTTTCAGACTGGCTTTTTGCAGAACGTGGAGAACCATCTTTATTATAAAGTAAGAGGTCACCATCTAAGCCGAGCTCAGCAGGGGTTAAGTCATTCAACATGCTTTGGAATGCCGCATTACGACTCGAATAACGACCCGAGTTATAATCTGCAAAACGATAAATTGGTTTGTCATATTCAGCTGGATACATCATTAAACGGTGAATGCCGTAATACAAACCGCCATATTGGCTATACATATCTGTACGTAGTGCCGCAATATTTCCACCTTGGCGTTTGTGGTCTTTGGCATAGCCTATATGGACTTGCATTGAACCCAAAGTGGTAATTGGGTTGAGCTTTTCACCAATATCTTGTCCAACCAGTTTCGCTGCGCCTGTTAATGCACTCACGTGATAGTGTTTAGACATATAGTCAAAAATTTCACGATATAGCTCGTCTAGCTCACGTTCAGTTTGAACACGGCGCATTTGGCTCAAATAGTTATCTTCAGGACTCGGTTGATTTTTTAACACATCTTGGAAATAGCCAGCGACTGTACCACCGATGCCATCACCCAATTTATCTTTAAACTTTTCTTCAAGACGATCTTGAACTTCTTTGACGGCTTTTTCACCGAGTCCCGGCACATGTGGGTCAGCAACAAAATTGGACTCTTGATCGACCACAGCAACAATCGTACAGACATTTTCTTTCGTGGTCGGAATACCGAGCTGATCACTAATGTCGTAGATATCATTGGCCCATGACAGACGATCATTCACGCGAGGTGGAATGGCTTTTTTAATCTGTTCCGCTTCCATAGTGGGTTCATCTTTGCTCCACCATGAACCATTACCACAGGCAGTCAAGCCAATGGATAAAGCCAGTACAGAAAGGGATTTAAAGCATAATGTGGTCGAAAAAGTTTTGTTCATATTTTCCAATAAACTCAGCCATATGGGAGCGACAAAGCAGGAGCAGTATACTATGCAAATTACATAAATTATGAATAAATATGTATATGCCTCATAGGTGACTGTCAATCTATTTATGGAGATCTACGCGTGTTAAAACAAGCAGTTCTGTCAGGATGATTGGAAAAAGAATGCTTTTTGAGCTAAATAGATGAATATTCCAATATCATTTTCAACAGATTATAAAAAATGAAGGTATATACTAGCTGAAATCCATAATTTTTTAAGGGGATTGTTATGCCTGCTAAATTTTTCAGTCGTTTCTTAGGTTTGATTGCGTTAGTTATGGTATTGGGGGCAATCGTTATAAACTTTGTTGTGGCTAAACCAATGGTGGAATATTGGATCTTACTCTTACTACCTTGTTTTGCAGTTCCAATTTTAACCTCAGTGATGATCACAAAGGATGAAAATCTTTAACATCATCGTTCAGTAAATTTATTTTTCAATCCGATAGATGATCACTACTCAGCCTTTGCAAAAAGCTCACATCGGGTGGGCTTTTTTGTGAATTAGCCAAAAGTCTTTTATACTATGCAAATGAGAAGGGCAAAACGTCAGCAAAAATTAACAGCTTCAAAAGTTATTTGGTCAACTGAACAAGATGCCGAGTTGATCGAACATGCAGACTTAGCAATGCCTGAGTTAATCCAGCGCTTGGGATTTTGTGAAGAAGATATTTTGCAAAGAAAAGAAATATTAGGTTTAAACCGGCGGGCACGACAAATTCAACGTTTATATTTTAAATAACAGATGTCAAAGTGATTGTATACTGTGACAAACATAAAATGTCTGTGAATTTAATAACCCACAAACTGTGGGCTTTTAAATTTTTGCTCAATTATTTTGCAACAGCTTCAGAAGCAGGAGCCGCTTCAGTTGCGTCTTGAGCAACTTCAGTTGTTTGAGCTTCAGATGCAGCAGCTTCAACTTTTTGTTCTTCCGCAGCAAATGTAGTTGCAGTAGCAGCAGAGATAAGTGCAGCAAAAAGTGCTTTATTTAAAGTTTTCATGATTCAATCTTCAGTCTATTTTTGGAAAAAACAACTTAATGTATTAATCATGATAAAAGTGTAATTAAAATGGGTTGTTATGTGGCTAGATTGTGAACTTTTACTAAAAATTTATCACAATAAATCAATAGCTTGAAATCCATCACAAAATAATATGTGTCATTCAAATATCGTTTAATATTTTAAAGACTTTAAAAAAAAGAAAAACCCGAATAAATCGGGAAGTGTATTTTACGTTGTTATTACAGCGAAACTTACACACTTTTCGCTTAATAACAATTTATCGCTGAAATATGACGCCATGATGAAAGGGAGGTTATTCAACAGGGCATTCAATTTTGAGTTTTTCTTTGTAATAGTCCTGTGCGATCTTCAAATCGTTCAACATTTTATCTTGAGTATAGTCTTGGGCTGCGAGTTTGAGCATGGCAGGCATGTAGTTAGTTTTATATTCATGAGGGTAGTCATGACATAAGACTTGGGTTTTTTCCTTGATCGATATGCTTGGGGCATCTAAAACATCAAGGTATTGACTGATTTGCGCATCTGACTGCTCAAATTGTTGAGTCGCTTGTTCCGTTGTTAAATCAGCGTTTTGACTTTCAGCTGCAGCCACCTCGTCATTCGGTTGTTGGCAGGCAGTCAAAAAAGTAGCGAAAAATATAAAAGAGAGAATTTTCAATTTTTTCATAAATTTCAACTCACAGATGTGAATTTATCGGGTTTAAGTTTTCAATGATTTTAGCAGTATCCCTCTATAGTAACACCTGTACAGGCAGATCTGCTGAAAGTCTGATGTTGAATCGATAGTGTGTTAACTACATGGCTGATGCATAAGTTTCAACGACTCTTAAGCAAAAGCGTAGAAATTTTTGTATGGAATTACTAAACTATCGCATTGCAAATTTGCCGTCCAATTCCGAAGCTTCAAATTCCTCAATTCAATCGTTGAGCAATGTTGATATTCATTGTCATCATTCAATTGCATAATCATTGCCATGAAACGTTTTTACGCTCAACAGATTTTGCGAACATACATTTGAATTTAGCATTGTAAAAGTGGCTTGGAAGATTTCGAATGTGGTTCGGGCATCATTTGCTAAATATAGCTAGAGGTTAAAACATTGAGTCAACATCCTGTCATTCAAGAATTATTCGATCGTCCCATCGAGAGAAAACTGTGGGTGGCACCTATGGCAGGGGTTACAGATCGCCCATTTCGTACTCTTTGCAAATACTTTGGCGCAGGTCATGCTGTCAGTGAAATGATGACGGCAGATAAGACCTTACGCATGAGTAAAAAGAGTCTTTATCGTGCCAATTTTGATGGTGAAATAGCGCCTATTTCTGCTCAAATTGCAGGGTCAGATCCAGCTGAACTGGCTGAAGCTGCACGCTATCAAGTGGCAAATGGTGCGCAAATTGTCGACATTAATATGGGATGTCCGGCGAAGAAAGTCTGTAATAAATTGGCAGGTTCCGCGCTGCTCAAAGATGAAGACTTGGTGGCTCGCATTTTAGATGCTGTGGTCGATGCAGTTGATGTACCCGTGACTTTAAAAACCCGCTTGGGTTATCTCAATGGCCATGAAAACATTATGCGCGTTGCGAAACGTGCCGAAGAAGCTGGCATTGCTGCATTGGCACTTCATGGTCGTACACGTGAAGATATGTATCTGAATACGGCGCGTTATAGCTTAATTAAAGATGTGAAATCGTTGATCAATATTCCTGTGATTGCCAATGGTGATATTGATACACCTGAAAAAGCCAAATATGTACTGGATTATACTGGTGCCGATGCAGTCATGATTGGTCGCGCAGCTCAAGGTCGCCCATGGATATTCCGTGAAATAGGACATTACCTGACGACAGGTGAGCATATGGCGGCACCAAGTATTATGGAAGTTCGTGACGTATTGCTTGGACACTTGTCTGAATTATATGGTTTTTATGGTGAATATTCAGGTTGTCGAATTTCACGCAAACATATTGCTTGGTACACCAAAGGTTTACGCTCTAGTAATGAGTTCCGCCAAAATATGTATAAAGTTGAATCTACAGCAGATCAATATAAAGTCGTCGAGAACTATTTTAATCACTTACTCGATCATGGTCAGATCATGAGTGATGTTCAAGTTGATCAGGTTAATTTGCTTGAAACCAAGTAACTGAAAGCCAAACGAAATAGATCTGTGCAATTCGATGCAAAGTAAGTCGATTTAAGCTAGTTAGATTGATTTGAAATATGTAGATAATAAAAAGCCCTCAATGTTGAGGGCTTTATTGTAGGCATTCATGATTGAATGACGCGTTGAGCTAAGTATTAGTTAAAGCGCATTTCTAAAACCAATTGATTGATCAAGTCGGGTGCTTCCAATTCACGTATTTGAGAGACGTTGGTTCCCGCCCAAAAAGCACCATATTCATGTACACCATGCTTGCTAGCAGCGGCATGTAATTGTTTGCCTAAATCATAGCTATACGGGTAAGCCGGGACGGTCGGGCGAGTCGGTGTGTCAATATCTGTGTGCCAGTTATTGATAATGCCACGAGCAGGGCGGCCTGAAATACTTGATGTAATCTGCGTGATGGGTGCATCAAATAATGCTTTGCGATAAGCTTCATTTGCATTTGATGTTTTGCATTGCACAAAAGCAGTGCCCAATTGAACAGCATCTGCACCTAACTCCATAATTTGATAGGCCTGATGTCCATTCATAATACCACCAGCCGCAACGACTGGACATTGAATATGGCGTTTCAAGAGCTGAACCAAGTCACGTGTCTTAACGCTACTATCAAAGTTTTCATTGAAAATGCCACGGTGACCACCAGCTTCAATACCTTGAGCAATCACGATATCAATGCCTGCAGCTTCGATCAGTTTAGCTTCTGCTAAGTTGGTTGCAGAAACTAGAGTCAAAATACCCGCTTGTTTCAAGGCTTGGATTTGATGTGGATGTGGAATACCAAAATGGAAGCTTACCGCTTTAGGGCGCGTTTCCAGTACGAGGTTTAGAAAATGGTCATTGTCTTTAAAGCTTGGATAAATACAGTTCAGTGCTTCTGGAGCTTCTGCATTATATTGAGCAAAGCGTGATTTAAATTGCATGATCCATTTGGCAGCAACTTGTTCATCGAGTTCTACTGTGTCATGACAAAAAAAATTGACCTGAAAAGGTTGTTCAGTGAGTTCTTGAGTTTGTAATATTTGTTGACGTGCATTCTCAACACTGCTTGCACCTAAACCCAGTGAACCAAGTCCACCTTGATTTGACACTTCTGCAGCAAGTTCAGGTGTAGAAACACCTGCCATTGGGGCAAGAAATATAGGGTGTTTGATGCCAAGTTTTTCTAATAAAGTCATGTGCATACTCCAATCACTCTAAATACTTTGCCCAAGCGAGTGAAATTAAGCAAATAATATTCGTTATTTCTTATCAAAATGGTCTTATGCTTACACGAAAGTTGTACTTGAAATTAAGCGACACCTCGTGTCGTAGTAATGATGTATGACCCGACTTTTGAGGTGGATCCTTTTAAAATAATGCTGTGTTCACTTTAAATTTTATAATTCTCCCATGTCTGAACGTATCCGTGAAAAACTGCAAATTTTAGCCGATGCTGCCAAATATGATGTCTCATGTTCTTCGAGTGGTAGCAAGCGTCAAAATAAAGACAAAGGTCTGGGTAATACTGGAAACGGTATTTGCCATAGCTATACAGAAGATGGCCGCTGCGTTTCGTTATTAAAAATTCTATTTTCTAATGTCTGTATTTTTGACTGCGCATATTGTGTGTCCCGTCGAAGTAACGACGTAAAGCGCGCAGCATTTACGGTACAGGAAGTGGTCGATTTGACTATGAATTTTTATCGTCGGAACTATATTGAGGGGCTATTTTTAAGTTCGGGGATTTTTAAATCTGCGGATTACACCATGGAACGTATGTTGCAGGTGGTAAAAAAACTGCGTTTAGAAGAAAATTTTAATGGTTATATTCATCTGAAGACCATTCCGGGGGCATCTCAGGAAATCATTACCGAAGCAGGTTTATATGTCGACCGTATGAGCATTAATTTAGAAATGCCGACAGAAGATGGTTTAAAAAAATTTGCACCTGAAAAAAGTCATGTTGAAGTCCAAAAAGATTTAGGTATCGTGCGAGATCGTTTGATTCAATTCAAAGATGAACGAAAAATAATACGCACAGTTCCTAAATTTGTACCCGCAGGACAAACGACGCAAATGGTGGTGGGCGCACATCAAGAGTCTGACCGTGATGTAATACTGATGGCAGACCGTCATTACAAAGAGTTTAAGCTCAAGCGTGTGTATTATTCGGGTTATATTCCAATTAATGAAGAGGAGCGTGCGCTGCCAGCTGTGGGGTCTGCGCCACCTTTATTACGAGAAAATCGGCTGTATCAAAGTGATTGGTTAATGCGTTTTTATGGATTTGAAGCGACAGAGTTGGTCGATGAAGAACATCCAAATTTAGAATTGGATATTGACCCAAAATTAGCGTGGGCACTGCGTCATCCCGAGCAATTTCCCGTGGATATCAATCGTGCTGAATTTCAAATGATCTTACGTGTGCCGGGCATCGGTGTGCGTTCTGCTAAAAAAATTGTTCAAGCACGACGTTTTGGTAAAATTCATATCGACCAATTAAAACGTATGGGTATTTCCTACAATAGGGCGCAGCACTTTATACGCTGTGAAGATTCACCCAAATTTATTCGTGAACAACAGCCTCATCAAATAAGACAGCAGATTTTGCAAAGTGGCCAGTCGAAATATACGCAGCAAATTTCTCCACAATTGAACTTCGGTTTTTAGGATACAGTCGTGAGTATTTATGTCTTTGATGGCACGATGACAGGATTGTTGAGCTGTGTTTTTCGGGCCTTTCAATTTAAGCAATTTGACATTCAGATTTGTACAGATGGGCAAGTGCAGGCAGGTCTTTTCGCCGAAGTCATTGATGTGGCTAGTCACGATGAACAAGCACAGCGGGTATGGCAAGGATTAAAGCTTAAAGCATCTGAAAGTGCTTTGAAGCAGTTTTATTATGCGTTTTTATCCGAGCAGCAGCAGGCTTTTCAACATTGTTTTAATTTTGCGATTTATGTGTTCCAGCAACAGCGTGATGTGTCTAAAAACTATGGTCATGCTGATGTATTAGGGATGAGTCAGTGGGCGAAGCAAGTGGGGCGTGAAAAGCACCGAATGGAAGCTTTTGTGCGTTTTAAAAAATGTCAGGATGGCTTGTTTATTAGTTTAGTCTCACCTGATTTTAATGTATTGCCTTTGATCGAACGGCATTTCAAATCACGCTATCAAGATCAACGTTGGCTGATTTACGATGAAAAACGCAATTATGGCATTTATTATGATTTAAAACAGGTGCATCAAGTGGATATGGATGCCACAACCATAGATAGGCAAATACAATCAGGCCATAGTCAATCCTTTAATATCGAACTGGATGATGATGAGGTTTTGTATGATCAGCTTTGGAAAGATTATTTTAGAAGTGTCAATATTGAAGCCCGACGTAATATGAAATTACATGTGCAGTATGTGCCACGTCGTTATTGGCGTTATATGAATGAGAAAGCGATTTAAGTGTGAATCATCTAGTTGTTTTCGGGCATAATGATCGAGCTTTTGATTGTTTAAGTGAGACTTTGATGAAATTATTTCTTGTTACAACCGTTCTGACGGCAATGACGCTCACGGCGTGTTCTGCAAATGAACAAGAAAAGAAAACATTCAATCCGCAAAGTTATCAAGTTGCCGATACAGCGGGATTACAACAACGCTTTGAACAATTAAATCAGACTCTAGCAGCTGATTTCAGCCAACTAAAAAAAGTAGAAAGTATGGCTTTTTCAGATCAATCCGCTTTAGATGTTCATAACTTAAAAACTTTAAATCAGCATTTTGTTGCCAATACCGCTTTAAAAAGCTCCAAAATTGCCTATTGCGAAGTAATGAATCATTATTTTTCTGAAATGTATCATCTCGGACATGTGAACTTAGCCTTGGTGAAAGACGTTAAACTGCCAAATGCCGCAAACGAAGATTTGAGTCAGGTATTTGCGAATACAGACCAATTTTATGATTTTATTATCAACCGCTATACCACATACAAACAGGCACAAGAAACCATGCAATATGGTTGTAATCTAAAAGCAGCTCTGACAGATTAAAAAAGCCCCTCATTTGAGGGGCTTTTTATTTCACAGAAATTAGCAGCCTGTTAGTTTTTCAGTTTGTGGACGTTCGCCGGGGAAGAAGATTGGACGTAGTTTGACGCCAATACTGTTCCCAATGAAGGCAAATACTAACCATAACCAACCGTGTAAACTACCTGAAGCAATACCGCTGAAATACGCTCCAATGTTACAGCCGTATGCTAAACGTGCGCCATAACCTAACATCAAACCACCGATCACAGCCGCTAACAGTGAACGTTTTGGGATATTAAAGTTCGGTGCAAATTTGCCTGCTAGGCTCGCTGCAAGTAATGCACCGAGCATGATGCCGAAATTCATCATCGACGTGATATCAAACCATAATGATTCGGTCAGTGCTTTGGCATTTGCAGGTTGCTGCCAATATGCCCAAGATGCAACATCGATCCCCATGATACTTGCTGATTTTGCGGCCCAAACGGCTAAGGCAGAGGTCACGCCCCAAGGACGGCCTGCAAGTGCGAGTGTGGCAAAGTTCAGTAAAGTTAGGATAATTCCGCCCCAAACCAATGGCCATGGTCCACGTAGAAAACGTTTCAAGCCGTGTTGCATTGCTTGCGGCTCAACCTCAAGCTGACCATGGCGTTTCTTTTCAAAGTAAACTGTTGCTGCGGCAATCAATATAAAGAGCACAAAGTTTAATGCCAGTGCAGGGACTACACCAAAGCTTTTGACTAAAGAAATCGGCTCAAAGTGGGGAAGGTCAAACCACCATTGAATATGCGAAGTTGCAATCAATGAACCTGTACAGAAGAAGATCAGCGTTACAATCATACGTGCGCTACCTGCGCCCACAGTGTACAGGGTCCCTGATGCACAGCCGCCGCCAAGTTGCATACCAATACCAAAAATAAAGGCACCGATCATCACGGACATTGAAACAGGATTAACATTACCTTTGACTGGGTTGCCAAATAATTCACCCGCACCTAAAGCAGGGAAGAAGAGCAATACAGCCAAAGCCAACATGATCATTTGTGCACGCAAGCCACGACCACGACGCTCTTTAATAAAGACACGCCAACTCGAGGTGAAACCAAAAGACGCATGATAAAGCGTCATACCCAAAGCACCGCCAATTAAAAATAGCAATGCTTGGTTAACGCCTACAACCAGATAAGCACCAATGGTGCCTAAAATTAATAAAACAAAAGCCACCCAAATCGATACATTGGATCGATTGGCTGGCGCAGCAATAACAGACATGGAGAAAAAAGCTTAAAAAATGTATTTCTATTTTACGGTTTTTATATATTGTAAAAATTAATATTGTTTAGAATTCACACAATCATTGCTGTGAATAATTGATTTTCAATATTTGTAAAACTGATAAAAGAAACATTAAACTGGATTTACATTAAATAAAGAACCAATCCAACTTGAAAATAGCATGGCTGCAATGCCCCAGAGTGCAACACGTAGACTGCCTTTCAACATAGAAGTACCTGCTGCATAACTGGCTAAGGCACCGAGGAGTGCTAGAGAAATCACGCCAACGGCCATAACGGTTTTTTCAATATGCATGTCAGCACTGATCAAGATCGCAACCATCGGAAATATTGCACCAATTGAAAAGGCTAAAGCCGATGATAGCGCTGCTTGAACGGGTTTTGCAGCTGTATTGTCATGGATTCCAATTTCATCTCGGGCGTGGGCTTCAAGTGCATCATGTGCAGTTAATTGGACTGCGACTTCATGGGCCAGTGTAGGCTCTAAACCACGTTGAATATAAATTTGGGTAAGTTCTTTAAGTTCTAGCTCAGGGTTCTTTTGTAGTTCTTTATGCTCCATGTGAAGATCTGCTTTTTCGACGTCTTCTTGAGATTTCACAGAGATATATTCGCCCGCCGCCATAGAGGTTGCACCAGAGATGAGTCCTGCAATGCAGGTAATGAGTAAGGTATGGCTAGAAGCACCACTTGCAGCCATGCCCATAATTAAACTAGTAACGGAGATAATGCCATCATTTGCACCGAGTACAGATGCACGTAGCCAACCTGTACGTTCCATAAAATGTTTTTCGGCATGATGTGAGTAAGACATTATTTTCTCTAAGTTTGTTATTTATATGACCTCATAAGATTGACCTGACATCAGTTAAATTTCAAGTTAAAAATAGATTGAAACAGTAAGTTGAATAAAATACAGATGTAAAAAAAGCACCCGAAGGTGCTTTTTTATAAAATGCTTATTGCTGCGCTTTTTCTTTCACGTCAGCTGCACCTTGTTCAACAGCACCTGCTGTTGCAGCAGTTGCGTCTTTAGCTGCTTCTTTGGCATTGTGTGCAGCAGCTTCAGCATTTTCTGCAGCATTTTCGGCTGCTGTCGCAGTTGCAGTTGCAGCATTATCAACAGCAGTAGCTGTCGCAGTTGCCGCATCTGAAGTTGCATCAGCGATGTCATGGCCTGCTTGATCAGCAGCGTTTTCTAGGTGTTCACCAGTTGTTGCACCTGTTTCTGGCGCTTTGTCTTTATTACAGCCAACAAGTGCAACAGTTGCAGCCAAACCTAAAGCAACAAGTAATTTATTCATTTTGATCTTTCCTTTTGTTGTTATGCCCGTAGCATGGGCTGAATTTATATTAGCTGAAAAAATATTCGATATTTGATCAAAAATTGTTGATTTAGTGTAATTTTATCCAGCTTATTTTGTAGTTTAAAAGGCTTTATATCTGCTTATAACGTTAAGGATTTTGACTAAATAATTCTTCAATTGAAGTCACAAGTAGATAGATAAATTCACTGTCTTCATGGCGCCATAAATATATTTCTTCCCCTAATTGTGTATCGTCTATCGTATGCAGCAATAAATAATCGCCATCGCCGTTATGCGCAATAGCAATGCTGTTTTCAGGGAAGTCTTCAATTTCACTTATAGTTTGATGTTCTGCGGCTAGATGATTCGTTGTACGTTTTATTCTTTTCACATCGCTGGTGTCTTGGAAGGGAAAAAGCCACCAAGCTTCGATGTCATCACCATCTTTAAATTCATCCGCACTAGAAAAGCTAATGCCGAATTCGCCACCATTTTCAATTTGCATTTTGGCTTTATATTTTTCTGGAAACTTAAATCCTAATTGTTCTTCAGTTGCAGTAATAAATTTTAAGTCTAATGGAAAGGGCATGATGTTGTTCTTAAATTATTTTGGTGTTTTATGAATAAGCTAGGCGTAAATTTTAGTCAATATTTTTTACACTCGTTATTTTTATCCTAGATGTTTTAGTTATGGACATACGGGCCATAAAAAAGCCTGCAATCAATGCAGGCTTTTTGGGGAAATTAATCTATTAAGATTAAAGACCAGCAGATGCTTTAAGCGCTTCCACTTTGTCAGTTTTTTCCCATGTAAATGCGGTATCAGAACCTTCACGACCGAAGTGACCATACGCAGCAGTTTGTTGGTACATCGGTTGGATTAAGTTCAACATACGAGTAATACCGTATGGACGTAAGTCAAAGTGTTCACGTACAAGTGCAATAATCAAATCTTCAGATACTTTTGCAGTATTGAATGTGTTGATCGAGATAGATGTTGGTTCTGCAACACCAATCGCATAAGACACTTGAATTTCACATTTGTCAGCTAGACCAGCAGCCACAATGTTTTTAGCAACATAACGGCCTGCATAAGCAGCAGAACGGTCCACTTTTGATGGATCTTTACCAGAGAACGCACCACCACCGTGGCGAGCCATACCACCGTAAGTATCTACAATGATTTTACGGCCTGTTAAACCACAGTCGCCTACAGGGCCGCCAATGACGAACATACCTGTTGGGTTGATGTGGAATTTAGTGTCTGCATGGAACATTTCAGCAGGAATCACTTTTTTCACGATTTCTTCAATTACCGCTTCTTTTAATTGAGCTTGGGTAATTTTTGGATCGTGCTGAGTTGAAAGTACAACTGCGTCTAAGCGAACTGGCATACCATTTTCATAAGCAAATGTTACTTGGCTTTTTGCATCAGGACGTAACCAAGCAAGTTTGCCTTGTTTACGTAGTTCAGCTTGTTTTTCCATCAAGCGATGTGCATATGAAATAGGTGCCGGCATAAGCACATCAGTTTCACGGCTTGCATAACCAAACATTAAACCTTGGTCGCCCGCACCTTGATCTTCAGGTTTTTGACGGTCAACGCCTTGAGCAATTTCAGGTGATTGTTTCCCGATCATGTTGATCACGGCACAAGTTGAGCCATCAAAGCCAAGATCTGAATGGTGGTATCCGATACCATTTACGGTATTACGAACAATCGCTTCAAAGTCAACATTTGCAGTTGTTGTGATTTCACCGGCAAGTACAACCGCACCCGTTTTTACAAGCGTTTCACAAGCAACCCGTGCATATGGGTCTTCTTTTAAGATTGCATCCAAAATAGCATCACTGATTTGGTCAGCCATTTTATCCGGATGGCCTTCGCTTACAGATTCCGAGGTAAATACAGCGTACTCGCGCATAAGTCCTATCACAGTTAAATTTAAAGACGCAATATGTTACATCGAGAAAGCGTTTAGGACTAGCTTAACATGACCAAATTGGATGAAATTAATTCATTTCAATGACTTTTTAATTGATATAGGCATCTAAAAAATTGATATGAGCTATGGATTTATCAATTTAATTTTTTATGATGAGATAAAATTGAGATATTTTTGTTTTGGCACAAGCAACAATGTGATTAGGCGTTAAAATGCCTAAAGTAGCATTTCAAGTGAATCAATTATAAGAAAAAATCAAATCAATATCCTGAGATTTATCAATAATGAATGTCATGAACTGCCAGAATATGACTGTAAACGACAATTATTCGTTTAATTTGAAAAATAAAACACAATAAGTACGCGCTTTTGAGACTTGGTACGCAAATTGCCTATTTGTCATTACGTTGAATGGGGAAACGTAATGAAACAGTCTGGTTTTACACTCATTGAAATCATGATGGTAGTGGCAATTATCGGCATTTTGGCTGCAATTGCTACTGTATCTTACAATGGCTATGTCGCTCGGGCGCAAGTAGCTGAAGTATTAACAATGATTTCACCCTATAAAATTAAATTGGTGGAAAATTATTCAGAGGAACAAAGCTGTGTAGATTTGAATACAGCGCTGAATGAAAGTATCAGTACCAAATATATTGCGAGTAGTGACATTACTGATGTGGCAGGAACGTGTTCAGTGGTTTTTACGTTTAAATCAACAGATGTCAATTTTGCTCTTCGCTCAAAGCAGATCTATTTTAATATTCCAGATGATTTAAATGGTGCTTGGAATTGTCAATCGGATGATATTTTGCAGCGAAATTTACCTGCTACATGTCGTGGTATCTAAAGTTCTGTATCTAGGGTCTCGAAGATATTGGATCAGTGCTGATTTCAAAGGGATGATTACGACGTTTGAGTTTCCCAAACCATAGTGGGTTTAATTATTGAAAGTATTTCATATTTCTAATGGCCATTTATCTGGATCGGCTTTGGCTGCTATTTATATTCACATTTTCCATTCGATGTATTGGACTTTTATCAATTACGAAGCGTTTGCTTTCGCCACTAAACTCTAAATATGCATTGCGCTGTCATTGATTCGCCATATAAAAGCGTCACTGTATACAAAATAAACGACATGCATAGGCTTGAAATTGAGCAATAAGCGCCTAAAATACAGGTGGTGCAGGAATAATTAGCGAAAATTTGCCCCTGAGGCTTTACCCATTCCGCTTTTTTTAAGACAATATACGCATCTTTGAATTCTTATTCATCTTACTCTTTTAAACCATTTGTTTGGACTCTGACCTATGACAACCCCGCTTAACGAACGTCGTATTGCAAACGCAATTCGTGTATTGGCAATGGATGCTGTGCAAAAAGCAAATTCAGGACATCCAGGTGCTCCAATGGGGATGGCAGATATTGCTGATGTGGTATGGCGTGAATTCCTCAACCACAACCCTGCAAACCCACAATGGGCAAACCGTGACCGTTTCGTATTGTCAAACGGCCATGGCTCTATGCTGCAATATGCGTTATTGCACTTAACAGGTTATGACCTTTCAATTGAAGATTTGAAATCTTTCCGTCAATTGCATTCTAAAACGCCAGGTCACCCAGAATTGGGCTATGCACCGGGTATCGAAACAACGACTGGTCCATTGGGTCAAGGTATTGCAAACGCTGTAGGTTTTGCACTTGCTGAAAAAACTTTAGCGGCTCAATTCAACAAAGAAGACATCACAGTTGTAGATCACAACACTTACTGTTTCTTAGGTGATGGCTGTTTAATGGAAGGTGTTTCTCACGAAGCATGTTCATTGGCTGGTACTTTGGGTCTAGGTAAATTAGTTGTTTACTACGATGACAACGGCATCTCGATTGACGGTGAAGTAGAAGGCTGGTTCTCTGATGATACAGAACAGCGTTTCCTTGCATACGGCTGGCAAGTACTTAAAGTTGACGGCCATGATGCAGACGCAATCCGTGCGGCAACTGTTGAAGCAAAATCTGAAACTGCGAAACCAACCTTAATTATCTGTAAAACCATTATTGGTTTAGGTTCACCAAACAAACAAGGTAAAGAAGATTGCCACGGTGCGCCGCTTGGTAATGACGAAATCGCTTTGACTCGTGAAGCTTTAGGCTGGACTGAAGTTCCATTTGAAATTCCTGCTGATGTTTATGCAGCTTGGGATGCAAAAGCCAAAGGTACTGCTTCTGAATCTGCTTGGAACGACACATTTGCTGCTTATGCTGCTAAATATCCAGCAGAAGCAGCTGAACTAAAACGTCGTCTTTCTGGTGACCTTCCTGCTGACTTCGTAGCAAAAGCGGATGCTTATATTGCTGAAGTAAATGCTAAAGCTGAAACAATCGCTACTCGTAAAGCTAGCCAAAATGCCATTCAAGCATTTGCACCACAGCTTCCAGAAATTCTAGGTGGTTCTGCTGACCTTGCAGGCTCTAACCTGACTTTATGGAAAGGCGCAGAAGGCGTTGAATCTAACCCAGCGGGTAACTACGTTCATTACGGCGTACGTGAATTCGGTATGACTGCGATTGCTAACGGTGTTGCACTTCATGGCGGTTTCGTTCCTTATGTAGCAACATTCCTGATGTTTATGGAATATGCGCGTAATGCAGTACGTATGTCTGCATTGATGAAACAGCGTGTGATTCATGTGTATACCCATGACTCAATTGGTCTAGGTGAAGATGGTCCTACACACCAACCTGTAGAGCAAATTGCATCTTTACGTGGTACACCAAATCTGAACACTTGGCGTCCATGTGACACTGTAGAAGCGTCTATTTCTTGGAAATCTGCGCTGCTTCGTTCAGAAGGCCCTACAGCATTAATCTTCTCTCGTCAAAACTTGCCATTCCAAACTCGTACAGCAGATCAAATTGCTGACGTTGCGAAAGGCGGTTATGTACTTGCAAAAGAAAAAGGCGAATTGAAAGCAATCATTATTGCGACTGGTTCAGAAGTTTCATTGGCAATGGATGCTTACGCACAGCTTGACGGCGTACGTGTTGTTTCTATGCCATGTGCTGAAGAATTCGTAAAACAAGACGCTGCTTACCGTGAAGCGGTTCTTCCTGCTGCGATCCGTGCGCGTGTTGCTGTTGAAGCTGCGCATGTGGACTACTGGTGGAAATTTGTAGGTCTTGATGGCCGTGTAATCGGTATGACGACTTACGGTGAATCTGCTCCAGCAAAAGACTTGTATCAACACTTTGGTATTACTGCTGATGCTGTTGTTGCTGCTGTGAAAGAAATTACCGCTTAATTTATAAAGATTAACCGTAAAAAAGACGCCCCAGAGAAGGGGCGTTTTTTATTGCAGAGATTAAATATATTTTTTAATTGTGAAATAACGATTTGTAACGAATGAATTAAAGCATTGGTTTAAAATTAATTCATTCATGCAGTATTCAGCCACGGGTGCAATGTTGCCCCAAGTGAGGAAACGATGAGCCTTTATGATCAGATAAATGATGAAATTGTACTGATGGATGCTGGTGAACAGAAATGGATTGGCACAGACTTAGAGCTTGAAGCCATGGTTGCAGTAGAGTTGATGTTGCAAGATTTGCAAGAAGACAAAGTGATTAAGATTCGCCGTAAGAACCATGAAAAGCATACAGGTTTAAAGCATGTAGATCGGATCTTGGTTGAAAAGCTATAAGCTGAATGGTTAAAAAGTCCGAATCTTCGGGCTTTTTATTTGCCTATCGTATTTATAAAACAGATAAGAAAACGTCCTTTCAAGACTCATCATGTTTAAAAAGAGCGCATAAAATAATATAGTGTTTTCAACACAAAAAGCTTTATTTCAGTTATAAAAATCGAGTGATCATTTAAATAAAGACATCGAACGTGCAAATACAAATTAAAAATTTAACTGAAATTTCAAAAAGCCAATGGCAGCCGCTCTGGGAGCTGTATTTAGAATTTTATAAAAGTCAGGTGGCGGATGCTGTGAGCGAGCGAACGTGGCAAAGATTACATGCTGCTGAGTGCGAACATATGTATGGCTTCGCAGCTGTGATTGATCATCAAGTGGTTGGGATAGTGCATGTCATTGAACATGAGAGCTGCTGGACATTACAGCCTTATGCCTATTTGCAAGATTTATATACCCTTGAAGATTATCGCGGGCACGGCATTGGTAAAGCGCTGATCGCGAAAGTGAAAGAATATTGTGATCAGCGGCAGTGTGACCGTGTGTATTGGCTTACGCATCAGGACAATGAAACAGCACAAAAGCTGTATGATCAAATCGCGAGAAAAACTGGGTTTATCCAATATCGCTGTCATTAACTTAATGTAAAAGGCCATTCCAAATCAACAGCAGCTCTTGCGTGAAGAGCTGCTGCATCTCAGTATTAAGCTGAAACTTTAAAGTTTTTAGCTGAGTCTGCATCTTGCTGAATGATCCATTCTCCGCCTACGCGGAAAGATGATGCTGAGGCATAGGTATCTTCCATGAATTGGAAATAGCTGATTAAACCATTTTGAACTTTGGCTTTGATTGAAAAAGGCGAGGTGAAAGTATTTTTTGCATAGACTGAGGTGTAGGTGAATTGACCAAATACAGCTACGGTTTCATCTTCAGCGATCATATCCGTGATTTGAAAGTCGTCGATATTCCAGTAGGTCCCGACGTTGGCAAAGGTATAAATATAAATGTCTCTGCCTGTGCCAGACCCAGCCCACGGCTCAATTTGTTTAAGTTCTGGGTTGCTGAAGTTTAAGGAAACATATGCTGCGTCTTCGGCTACCAGTAGCTGAGTTGCATTTTCAATGAGTTCTTTTGAAGTATTCATAAGAAATGCCAAAACGACATCTTTGGGCGTTTTAGTATTTAAGGCTTTTTCAATAGCCAGCGATTGTTCTGTCATTTTTGGGTACTCAGATTTTTATGATGTCTAAAAATCTTAAGTGGATTTGTTTAGAAAACCTACGACTCTGATAGGTTGATGTTTCCTAAATTTAGGATAAATAACTCATGGATCAATTAAATTATTAATTATTTGAAATATATGGGAAATTGAATAATTGAGAGTGGTTGTAAATGCTGCTACAGATTTTACAAAACTATCGTTCTAAACATGCAACAAAACGTTTTATCTTTAAAGCTGTAATACGGCTAAAAATCTATAGACTTAATGGTATTCGAAAGTGAGATAAAAACATGAACTTTAAAGCATTAACAATCGGTTTGGCGGTAGCATCAGTTACAACAATTTCTATGGCAAAACCTGTTGCCTATCAAATTGATCCTACTCATACAGCAACAGTATTTACTTGGAATCATTTTGGTTTCTCAACGCCTTCTGCAAACTTTAGTGACATTCAAGGGACAATCAATGTCGATAATGCAAAACCTGCAAATTCGTCTGTGAATGTGACGATTCCATTATCGAGCTTAAATACCAATGTCAAAGCATTAGATGATCATTTAAAAACAGCTGATTTCTTTGATGCTGAAAAATATCCAAATATCACGTTTAAAAGTACAAAAGTTCAAGCCATCAGCAAAACTAAATACAAAATCACGGGTGATTTAACAGTTAAAAATGTGACTAAACCAGTGGTATTGGATGCTGTATTGAACAAGCAAGCCGTTCACCCAATGACTAAGGCAGAAACGATTGGTTTCAATGCAACGACTTCTTTTGATCGTTCAGCATTTGGTGTTGGTGCATATGTACCGAATGTAGGCGACAAAATTACGGTAAATATTACGACTGAAGCCGCTGTATCTACAGCAAAGGCAGCAGCGAAATAAGATTTAGCTCCCTCAGCTAAGTTAGGAAAGCACCCATTTGGGTGCTTTTTTATGTCTTATTTAACTGGTGTGTGATCAATCGCGATTGAGTAGTAACAGGCAGCCAAAACTGATGAAGATTCCACCGGTAATGGCGTCAATTTTTTTACTAAATTTTTGATAGTAATGGGTCATTTTAGGTGCTGAGAATAAGACCGCAACCAATGCAAACCAAATCAAACTTTCAATAAAGACTAAAGCCAATAAAGAGCTTTGATCAAAAATACTGACCTTTGCACTGATCCCAATGGAAAATACACTACTGAAATAAACCAATGCTTTAGGATTGGCCATATTGGTCAAGAAACCTTGGAATAACAGCGTCAAAGGCGATTTTTTCTGTACAGCTTGCTCGGTTGGTTTCGTTATTGTGCCGAGGTCTTTACTCCATGCAGATTTTAATAACTGAGAGCCTAAATATAAAAGATATAAGCCACCCAAAATCATGAGGCATTGTTGTAACCAAGCCATTTTTTGAAATAGAAAATGTAAGCCACTTATTGCACAAATTGACCAAACTAAAATACTAAGTGATATACCTAATGCGGCAAATAATGCATGTGATCTGGATTGTCGAATAGCACTTTGAGTGACAAAAAAGAAGTCTGGGCCTGGGCTGATGAGAGCAAAAAAGTGGATGAGCGCAATGCTGAGTAAGGGAGTCATTCTAATGGCTTATACGTTTTGAAGTGCAACCGTTATAAGCCATTTAGCTTTAAATTAATAGCTGTTTTAAAGCTCAAGCTGTTGTAAGAATTGTTGCAAAATAAGGGGAGCAACACGTTCTAAATGAGGTGCATGTTGTTGGCTTTCCATGCGTAAATTTGGGATGTTAATTTGTGCTTTATGCAGTTCACATGTATGCCCAATTAGCCATTTTTCCATGGCCTGTGTTTCTGCTTCAATATGAAACTGTAGAGCTAGAATATTGGGCCCATAGCTAAACGCTTGATTTGGATAAATTGCTGAGCTGGCTAGTAACTGTGCATTTGTAGGTAAATCAAAGGTATCACCATGCCAATGCAGTACAGGCACTTGATCTAATGGCGCTAAAATATTGTGAGTAATGGCATCAAGCTCTAAGGCACTCCAACCGATTTCTTTGCTATGACCTGGATAGACTTTCGCTCCCAATGCATGTGCAATAAGCTGAGCACCTAAGCAAATGCCTAAAGTCGGTAAGTTACTCTCTAAACGTACTTTAAGTAAGTCTATTTCTTTTTGTAGGAAAGGGTAGTCATTAGTTTCATAAACTCCGATCGGGCCGCCCAAAATGATGGTAAGCCCTGTATGTTGCATAGCTTTACTGAGGTCATCGACACCAGCTTCGAAGTATCTTACCCGATAATCCAGTTGGTAAAATACATCTTCCAATGAACCCAAATCTTCAAATGCAAGGTGTTGAATGACGTAAATGGTTTCGTTTAATGCAGTACTCATAGGGATTTTTCAGGATTAAAATTTCAAAATAGAATGTAGCTTGAATTGTCGGAGATTAAAAAGGAAAACTGTAAATTTTTCATAATTGCGAAAAGAGATAAATATAGAAGTTGGCTGAAGCGTATTGTTTTTCTTTGAATGATTAGGTTTGATCGTTGAACTTAGCATTTAAAACCTTTGTATTGTGAATTAGGGGATTCCCGAAAGGCTTTATTGGTAAAATTTATGAGAAAAAGTGCATGAAATTTTGATAAAGCTTTGGTTTAGTATAAAAAAAAGATGAAAAACCAATGGAAAAGCGTTTAGAGATGCGTATGATGAAATCTTCGACAAACAACAGTTCATTTTTCTTTTAATATCATCACATAATTAGATAACTGATTTTAAAAGTAAAAAAATATAAGCCAGGGAACTTGTATGCAGTCAAAACATAATCGAGATGCCAGTCTCTTGCATGCGATACATAAAATTTTATTGAAGGAATGGGACCCTTTAGGGATTCGCCGTATTCCTGCTTTACGTGATGAATATGATGATTATTTGCCCAATATTTTTAAATTAATTCAAGAGGATTCAAGTGAATCAGAAATTTTTGAATATTTATGGTGGGTTGAGCAAAAGGTCTTAGAGAAAAAAGGGCAGAAGGAACATACCCTAAAAATTGCGAAAATGTTGAAGGCAATTGAGCGCTAGTTTGCGGTCGTGTACGCATAAAAAAACCGATTCGTTGTCCGTATCGGTTTTTTATTTTAAATCTCTTAGAAGTCTCTTAGAAACGGTTTAGAATTTCTTTTCTAAGGTAAACATAAAGCTTGGAATTGCTTCATTGATACGAGATTGGTATAGCGCGCCAGAACTTTGTTCTTTTAACACTTCTTTATAATCTGAGCTGAGAATATTACGTGCATTCACCGATGCAGACCAATTTTGATCAAAGCGTTTAGTAAAACTCACATCCATATTGACGCGTTCATTGCTGGTGCGATTGTACGGTTCGTTACTCAGCGCACGTGTATATTCAGGGGTATAATTGAGGTTCACACTTGTTGCAATACGCCACGGTTGATAGTTATAAGATAAACCAGCACTTGCGGTATAAGGTGCAACATCGCTTGCCAAACGGTCAAAGCCGTCAGTTTCTTCAATTTTTGCACGTACAGTTGAAAGCTGAGCATTCAACATAAAAGAATGACCATTCTCCGTTTGCTTCAGTGCATAACGTCCAGCAATTTCCACACCATAGGTGGTTGCACTGTCTTGGTTATAAGGACGTTCGACAAAACGGCAATCGGTATTTCCTGTTTCGCAACGACCGCCTGTAGCATTTTCTGACAGGATCGATTTTTCGATATAGTCATTAATTTCTCGATAATATGCAGTGATATTTACGCCGCCAGCAGGGGTGTTATAACCTAGGGTTGTTTCGTAAGCATTAATAGTTTCAGGTCTTAGGTCAGGATTACCACCACGATCAGGGTTGTTTAGTGTCCCAGCATCACTATCTGTAGAAACTGAAACCGTCGGCATCAATTGATTGCTACGTGGATTTTTAAAAGCTTGACTCAAGTTGGTTTGGAGTGACCATTGGTCATTAAAGTCAAAGCGGTGTGCTAATACAGGACTCAAATGCTGATCTTGATAATCCACTAAACCTGAACGATCAATCCACTCTTGGCGTACACCTAGAGTTAAGGTTTGGCGCGGCGTATATTTCCAACTTCCTTCAACATAAGCAGCATACAATTGTTCATCTAAGGTCTCTGCAATATTGCTTTCAAGTTCATTGCTACGTAGATCAGTACCAAATTTTATTTGGCGTTTTGAGTCAAACTTGCGGACACCGTCGTAGCCTAAGCCATATTCATTAATTTGTTCATCAATATACGATTGAGTATTTCTATACTCTGTTAATTCCGTTTCATTTTGCTGTTCGATTGATAAGCGAATTTTGTCTGAATTTCCTTGGTCTTTACGCTCATATCGTGTGTTGAGTCGAATACTGTCATTTTTATTTTTTTGGATTTGAGTGCCACTTGTGCCTTCGCTTTCATTGTTGCGATAAAACATTTCAGCGACCAGTTTTTGTTGATCATCAAGTTGATATTCAACACGTGGGGTTAACATTTGCGACGTACGATTGGTGATGCGTTTCTGGGTTTTCGTTCCTGTTGCATCTTGTGTACGGATGAGCGTATCTGAGTCATTCCACATTTGGCTCCCAGATAAACTATAGATCCAAGGGTCTGAACGACCATCCATTTGAAAGTTTAAATTAGTGCGTTCTTCTTCACGTGTATTTGACTTCGTTAGGCCATAACCAGCACGTACAGATCCACTCAAACGCGTGCCATTCAATGGTTCTTTTAAAATAATATTGATGACTGCAGAAGAAGCAACCGAGCCTTGAGCTACACTTGGTTGTTTGGTGATTTCAAGGCGTTCGATCATTTCCGGTGTAATGCTATCAACAACTGACATGCCACCACGAGGACCACCTTGTACAGGTTCACCATTGATTAAAAACACGGGTGCGCCACCACCACGAAAACGCATGCCGCCAGCACCTGCACCACCACGTGGACCACCGCCGGCACCGGGGAGTTGAAACCCTGCAGCACGGCGCAGCGCATCATTGATTGACTGATCGCCAAATTTCAACATTTCATCACGGCTTATAATAGTTTTTGCGACAGCACTGATATCTGGGTCTTTGGGCTTAGTGCTTGCTGTTGGAACTTCAAATGTTAAAGCTTCCATTTGCTGAACTGCTGCAGATTCTTGAGGATTTTGAACAGTATCTGCAGCCAAAATTGATGTTGAGATCGTAATTAATGCGTAACTTAAGCTGGTCAGTTTGAGTGTGGTGTGCGCGCCGTGCATTATTTGGTTGTCCAAATGTAATTTTGGCAAAGAATAACGGAAAATTATGGAGAAAAATTGAGGAAAATAACCAAGATGAGCATTTCATCAGATTATTTTTTAACAGGTAGGCGAAAGGTTGTGTGGCAATAGGGGAAGCCTTATTCGTTGGGGGAAAATTAAGGCCTATTAACGTCGCTACAATATAATAAATAACAGATGTTACGCAGTAGCATCAGAAGCGTACTTTGCTTCAAATAATAAAGATACGCGGTCATGTCATCCGCAATTGTTTGAGACAGGACGACTTCTAATCAAAATGTATTTTTAATACTTTGAATAATTTGACGGTAGTGAACGAGTTTTGTCTGTGAGGTGCATTGCGCCGCAAGATGGTTTCCTTGCGAAGCTTCGCATCTCATTTTCCCGAGTGAGAAACAACGTTTCGTAAGAGTACTTCCAGCCGGAAGCTAATCCCTGTATTCAATCCCTAAATGTAAGACTCCGTCGAATAGACTTAAATATTATTTTAAAAATGCGAAATTACTTTCATGTGCATAACATGAGTAAATACATCTAAAAATAAGCCTTTGAAGAAAGATTTAGACATAAAAAAACCCTCATCTTTCGATGAGGGTTTTTCGTATTCTGGAGCGGGAAAGGAGACTCGAACTCCCGACCCCAACCTTGGCAAGGTTATGCTCTACCAACTGAGCTATTCCCGCAATGAGGTGAATTATAGAGAATTTCACGCAACTGTCAACTCTCTATGCTTCTGTTTGCTTAATTAATCAGCGCGACGCCAAATAGTACCTTGACGTGTATCTTCCAGAACTACGCCCTGATCCAGTAAAGATTGACGAATTTCATCTGCTTTGGCAAATTCTTTAGCCTTTTTCGCATCTTTACGTTGTTGAATTAAATCTTCAATCTGTTCTTCTGATAAGCCTAATGCTTCCTGACCGATATCAGATTTCAGGAAATCATCCACATTGTGTTGCACCAAACCTAAAATATTGGTCAAGTGACGCAATGTCGAATAATACACAGCCGCTTGTTCAGCATTTTCATCTTTCACGGCACGGTTCAATTCTTTGTTGACTTCAAACAATACCGCAATTGCTTCTGCGGTGTTGAAATCATCACGCATAGCGGCATTAAAGCGCTCAACTAAAGCATCATCCAAAGTTTCTACGGTTTTTTCACCATAGACTTGCTGATAAGCTTTAAATGAATGATAGAAACGGGAAAGGGTATTTTTCGCTTCTTTTAAAGCAGTGTCAGAGAAGTTTACTGGGCTACGGTAATGTGATGACACAATAAAGAAGCGGATCACTTCAGGGTGGAATTTATCCATGACATCACGAATAGTGAAGAAGTTACCTAAAGACTTCGACATTTTTTCGCCATCGACATTAATAAAGCCGACATGCATCCAGTAATTAACATACTGTTCGCCAGTAGATGCCTCAGATTGCGCAATTTCATTTTCATGATGCGGGAAAGTTAAGTCTGAACCGCCACCATGAATATCAAAATGGTTGCCTAAGCAGCAGGTCGACATCGCTGAACATTCAATATGCCAGCCCGGACGGCCATTGCCCCAAGGTGAAGCCCAAGAAGGTTCATTTTCTTTGGCATGTTTCCAAAGCACGAAGTCAAAAGGATGTTTCTTTTCTACTTCTACATCAACGCGTTCAGAAGCACCAGCCTGCATATCGTCAAGTTTACGACCCGAAAGACGACCATATTTGGCAAACTTTTCAACTTCAAAATAAACATCGCCATTTGCAGATGGGTAGGCTGTACCTTTGTTAACCAAGTTACCAATCATATTCTGCATTTGATCGATATAGTCTGTTGCACGTGGTGCTTCATCAGGTGCTGCACAACCTAAATTGGCAGCATCTTCGTTCATGGCCTTGATAAAGCGATCGGTTAAAGCAGTAATGCTTTCGCCATTTTCATTGGCACGGGCAATGATTTTGTCGTCAATATCGGTAATGTTGCGAACGTATTTAACGTTCCAGCCCTGACTGCGCAGGAAACGGATAATGTAGTCGAATGCAACCATAACTCGAGCATGACCAATATGACAGTAGTCATACACGGTCATTCCACAGACATACATGTCGATATGTCCTTCTTTACGAGGTACGAATTCTACTTTTTTACGTTGCTCTGAGTTATATAGAACAAAAGGTTGCATAGGTCTTCAAATTGTTTCTACCAAAAGATGGCTCATCTTAACCTAAGCATTTTTTTTCATAAAGTTAAAACCCCAAAAAGCAGATATTTTTTAATGCTTGATGTAATTGTACTGCTGGAAAAAGAAGTTGAAGGCTCATTTGATTCGGGCTGAATTTCATTTGAGAGTTTAATTCAATTTATCTGTTCCTAAGATAAAAAAGAAGAAATGCATCTTTTCTGCATAATTCATGAATTCTTATACATTTGGAAACGTGCTATTTGCATAGATATGATAAAATTGTGAAAATTTTTTATTTTGAAAGTGAGAGCGCACCTCTCACGGCTTAAGGTATAACAACTTTGAATCCACCAAATATGCCGAATCAAGTCGATTTTCAGAAAGTCGCATTAGAAACTTTGCGTATTGAAGAGCATGCTTTACAAGTATTAGCGACGCAAATAGATGATCGTTTTAGCCAAGCCTGCGAAATCATTTTACAGTGCAAAGGGCGTTTAGTGATTACTGGTATGGGTAAATCGGGTCATATCGGTCGTAAAATGGCCGCTACATTTGCCTCGACTGGTACGCCATCTTTCTTCATGCATCCGGGTGAAGCTGGACATGGTGATTTGGGCATGTTGGTTAAAGGTGATGTGCTCATTGCAATTTCAAACTCAGGTAAGAGTGATGAAATTATGATGCTCATGCCATTGATCAAACATTTGGGCATTCCTCTAATTACCATGAGTGGCGACAATAAAGGCCCAATGCCACAAAATGCCGATGTCGCATTGACCTTGGGTAATATTCAAGAAGCATGCCCTTTGGGTCTAGCTCCGACCTCAAGTACCACTGCAACATTAGCCTTAGGTGATGCACTTGCAGTTGCATTATTGGATGCACGTGGCTTTACTTCAGATGACTTTGCACGTTCTCATCCTGCGGGAGCATTGGGTAAGCGTTTGTTATTGCATGTAAAACATCTCATGCATACAGGTGAAGACTTACCCAAAGTGTCGCCAGAGACACCTATGAATAAAGTCTTGTACGAAATTTCAAATAAACGTTTGGGACTCACCACGATTGTCGATGAAAACGATACCTTATTGGGTATCTTTACCGACGGTGACTTACGTCGTTTGATTGATAAACAGCAAGGCTTTGACGTGAATATGAAAGTCTCAGAAGTGATGATTAAAAATCCTTTGACCATTTCACAAGAAGAACGCGCGGTACATGCTTTAGAACGTATGAACGAAAAGAAAATTACACAATTTGTAGTTGTTGATGATGCCAATAAAGTGATTGGGATTATCAGCATGCATGATCTGATTCAGGCTGGGGTAAATTAAGAAAATGGCATCGTATGTATTGCTAGAACAAGCGCGTCACATAGAAGCACTAGTACTGGATGTAGATGGAATTTTAAGTGATGGATTTGTAACGTTGACCAATAGCGGCGATGAAATCAAATCTTTTGATATTCGAGATGGCTTAGGCATGAAGTTGGTGCAAAAAGCGGGTATCAAAGTCATCATTATTACTGGCCGTAAAAGTAATATTGTTGAAAAACGCATGTCTGACTTAGGTGTCGATTTGGTCTTTCAAGGTCGTGAAGATAAAGGCGTTGCCTTGACTGAAGCCTGCGCACAGTTCGGTATTGATCCTTCAGATTGCCTATATATGGGCGATGACTGGCCCGATCTTTCAGCCTTCGCTATTGCGGGGATGAAAGTGACCGTACCAAATGGACATTTAGAAGTACGTCGCCGTGCAGATCTTGTTACGCAGGCGATGGGTGGACGTGGTGCTGTTCGTGAAATCTGCGATATGCTTTTAGTTTCTAAAGGTGTATACCAGGAACTACTTGAAAAATATGCAAGTGCACCTTATTAATAAATTGATGCAGTCACTGGATTAAATCTCCGCTTATGGATACTAAAGTTTTATACGTGACAGCTGTGGTCATTGCTGCAGTAAGCGGTGGTTTTTACTATTTCGGTGGAAAGGGTAATAAGCTTCAGGCGGACTCTTCGAAAAGTATGACTTACTCAGCTGAAAACATTAACCTGACGCAGACTGATGAGCAGGGAAAATTGCATATTCGTGCGCAAGTCGATCGACTTGAGCAGGATTTGCAAAAGCAAACGTCTCATTTGGTCAATCTGAAAGCATCGACCTATCAAGATGGTGCTGTTGATGCCACGTTCTTTGCCAAACAAGCCAATGGTATGGACGATAACCAAAAAGTCGTACTGAGTGACAATGTGGTTGCGACAAAATTGATGAGTGAAGGGCAAATGGAGTTTCGTACTGAGGAACTAACTGCTTTTCCAAAACAGCGTGAAATAGAAACGGACAAGACTGTAACGGTGATTTCACCACAAGCCGAATTTGTCAGCCAAGGTTTAAAAGCAAATTTAAACGACGGTCAATACGAATTTTTTAATATTCGAGGAAAGTATGAACCATAATTTTAATCGAAAAACTGCAAAAACTTTCCTAAAACGTACAGCGCTACTCGGTTCACTGGCGTTATGTTCAGTTGCAGCTTTTGCTTTGCCTTCAGATCGTAATCAACCGATTTCATTGGTTGCCGATCGTGCAACATTTAATGAAAAAACTGGGATTACGACGTATACCGGTAATGTCATCATTGAACAGGGTTCGATGAAGCTTCAGGCAAACTCAATCGTTGCGAACTTAAACAGCAAAAAAGAGATCAGTACGATTACAGCAACGGGTGGGCCAGCACATTTCCAACAAAAAACTGACCCTGCCAAAGGCTATGCAAAAGGCCAAGCACAGAAAATCGTCTACAATGCTGAAACAGGAATTATCACCATGACGGGTGGTGCTTTGTTACAACAAGATGGTGCAAGTATTCGTGGTAATAGCCTGAAATACAGTATGAATAAAGGTGACATCGTTGCTGAAGGTACACCAAATAAATCTGGATCTTCTTCAGGTCGTGTTCAAATCGTGATTCCACCGTCAAGCACTAAGTCCTTCCCGGGAGCACGTGATTAATGGAGCAAACCTCGCAAGTTCAAACTTTATGTATTAAACATTTAGCCAAAAACTACAGTAAGCGTTGGGTGGTAAAGGATGTATCCTTTAGCATGCAAAGTGGTCAAATTGTGGGTTTACTTGGTCCAAATGGTGCAGGTAAAACCACAAGTTTCTATATGGTTGTTGGCCTGGTGCGTATGGATAAAGGTGAGATTCATTTAGATGATCTTGATTTGTCTGACTTGGCAATGCATGAGCGCGCACGTAAAGGTATTGGTTATCTACCTCAAGAAGCATCTATTTTTAGAAAATTAACCATTTCTGAAAATATCATGTCGATTTTAGAAACCCGTAAAGATTTAAATAAGCAACAACGTCAGCAACGTCTAACGGAATTGCTTGCCGACTTTAAAATCACACATATTAAAGATTCTCTTGGTATGAGTGTGTCAGGTGGTGAGCGACGCCGTGCGGAAATCGCGCGTGCTTTGGCAGCAGATCCTAAATTTATGTTGCTCGATGAACCTTTTGCAGGGGTTGATCCTATTTCGGTGGGTGATATCAAAGACATTATCCGAACATTGAAAGATCGCGGTATTGGTGTATTAATTACCGACCATAATGTGCGAGAAACCCTTGCGATTTGTGAGCATGCCTATATCGTGAGCGAAGGTTCAGTGATTGCAGAAGGTACTCCAGAAGAAGTCCTTGCGGATGAAACTGTACGTAAAGTTTATCTTGGTGATGATTTTACCGTTTAATTGAATAATATAAGAAATTTCCCGTTGAATGGCGCTAGTTTCATTCAGCGGGTTTATGTTATTGTCTGAAATGACAAAAACTGAGCGATTAATCTAAAAAATTAACAAGAATTCAGTATACTTTAAACTAAAAATACGACCTGCAAAAATCATGCGATTACGAAAGATGAATGGTCCAGAAGTTGGGCGTCCGCGTAAAAATAAGTGCAATTTCTTTTGTATATTATTATTACCCTTTTCCATTGGTTCAGTGTATGCAGCAGATACCGGCACTGCACAAAGTACCATTCAAAAGACATTAGATAAGATTTTTTTACCTAATAAGCCGAAACCTTCTGCCGAAAAAATTAACATCACAGAACTCAGTAAATATAATTTAGATACCTCACGTGTCCAAGAAATGCCAGCCGTTGCTTATGGTCGAACGCAACAAGGCAGCTATAATCCAAACACAGTAGCGAAGAATCTAAGTTTTATTGATGCGATACATATCGCCGTCCAAAGACGTCCAGAAATCACGCAAAGTATTGCTACAGTCGCATCGCAAAACGCTAATATTGACCTAGCGAATGCTGCATATTATCCCCAAATTTCAGGTGGATTGAGCACTGCAGATCTGACTAAAGGCGAGCGTGGACGTCAGTTGGTATCTTTAAATGCGACGCAGATGTTATATGACTTTGGTAAAACCAAAAGTGCAGTAGGCATTGAAGAAGCAAAAATGTTACAAGAGCAGGCTAATGTACTTGTAAATTTAGATGAAGTTTCTTTTGATGTTGCAAATGCAATTATCAACATTAAACGATATCAAGAAGTGGCTAAAATTGCGCAGCAGCAAATTGCCGGTGTGAGTCGGATTGCTGAGATTGCTAATCTACGTGCAACCGCAGGGATCAGTAGTCAAGCAGACCCTATTCAAGCCAAGTCAAATTTAGAAGCTGCAGAATCAAATTTAATTGTGCAAGAAACTCAACTTCGACAGTACCAACAGCGACTTCGTACCTTGTTAGGTTTTGATGTAAGTCAGATCAATTGGGTGATACCCGATCGGATCTTAACTGCAGCGGCTTTATATGATGATCCTGACTTCAAGATGATTCCAAGCATGATGCAAGCGCAGGCTGGGGTTGAAGTTGCCAAATTGCAAAAGCAACAGTCAAAATTAAGTGCATATCCAACACTTAATGTCAAAGGCAGTCTGAGTCAGGCGGTGAATGGCCGTAATCCAAATAATGACGAAGATGATGGTTTGTATAGTTCAATCATGTTGGAAGCGACCAGTAATTTTTACCAAGGTGGAGCAATCGCAGCGCAAACACGTGCCGCAAGCTATGCTGAAGAAGCAGCTAAAGCACAAGTGAATACAGTGTATTTGGATGTGATTGATCAAGTCCGAATGATTCGAGAACAAATCGAAAATAAAAAGCGTCAAATGTCGATATTGGTGCAGCGCCGTGAAACAACGGTAAGAACCAAAGAGCTGTATCAAGAACAATATAAATTAGGAACTCGAACGGTTGTCGATCTACTGAATGCAGAGCAAGCCATACATAGTGCCGCACAAGAAATTGTGACATCGCAATATGATATCTACTCAGCACTTGCACAGTACATCCAAGTGACAGGGCGTTCACGAAATATCTATGAACTTAATAATATATCTATTCAGGGGTTTGAAGTTCAGCCATGAGTAATACAATAAATTATCAACCGTGGCTACAAGCGGTTCTGAATATTGCAAAGCATTATCGAATTGAACCCTCTGAAGAACGTATACGGTTGCAGTTGGATTGGGATCAACACAAAAATGCCGATGAACTGGTTGCAGTCATGGCACGCCAAATTGGACTAAGTGTTCGAAAAAATAAATATGACATAAATCTGCTCAATCCATGGCGCTTACCGGTATTGGTTGAGTTTATTAGTGGTGAAGTGGGTGTGGTAGAACGCATCGACGTAGACGGTAATGCCAGTGTTCAACTAAGCGGTGATGAAGGCCTATCTCAAGTCTTCTCTATTGAACGATTGAGCCATGGCGTTCGCAATATATATATTTTGCGTCCAGAGTCATCTGTACCCGATGCACGTGTCGATGAATACATCAAGCCGTTTGAAAAAAATTGGTTCTGGTCGATCGTTTTAAAAGACTGGAAACGTTATATAGACATAATGTTTGCTTCATTAATGGCAAATATCTTGGCCCTAGCCACTATTTTATTCTCAATGAATGTGTACGACCGTGTAATTCCATCTCAATCTGTGCCGACTTTATGGGTACTTGCGGGTGGGGTGTTAATTGCAGCGATATTTGAGTTTGCACTACGTGTTTCACGAATTTATTTATCGGATATTATTGGTAAACGTGCCGATTTGAAAATTTCCGATCGTGTATTTGGTCATGCATTAAGAATTAAAAATAGCGAACGTTCAAAATCAACGGGTACTTTTATTTCACAAATTCGTGAATTAGAAGGGGTACGCGAAATGGTCACTTCGACGACTGTTACCGCAATTGCCGATTTACCGTTTTTCTTCTTGTTCCTGTTCATCTTCTGGTTAATTGGCGGCAATCTATTTTGGGTCATGCTGTTGGTTGTTCCTTTGATGATTATTCCAGGGATTTTGGCGCAAAAACCATTGGCTAAACTTGCACAAATGGGTATGCGCGAGTCTTCGATTCGTAATGCATTATTGGTTGAATCTGTGCAAGGTATGGAAGATATCAAATTACTTCGTGCTGAATCACGCTTCCAAAACCAATGGAACCACATGAATGAAGTGTCTGCTGATGTCAGCATGCGTCAACGTAAAATCGTGGGCTTAATGTCGGCATGGACACAAAAAATTCAGGGTCTAACGTTTGCAATCGTCGTACTTGTCGGCTGTTTTGCTGTGATGAAAGGTGAAATGACCACAGGTGCTTTGGTGGCTTGTTCGATTTTGTCCTCACGAATGTTAGCACCGATTTCTGCATTGGCAGGGGTATTAGGTCGTTTACAACAGGCTAAAGTGGCAAAAGCCGGTCTTGATGAGCTCATGAAGAAACCTGTCGATCAACCGGATTATTCTCACCTTATTCATCGACCATCAATTAATGGTCATTATGAACTCAATGGTGTGTCATTTAAGTATGGTGAAGATGATCCACGTCCAAGTCTTTTAATTCCAAAACTGGAAATTAAGGCCGGAGAAAAGATCGCAATTTTGGGCCGTAACGGTGCTGGTAAGTCGACGCTACTCCAATTGTTATCGGGTATGCAAACGCCAGTACAAGGCAAAGTTAAATTAGATGGGATTGAACTGTCTTTAATCGACCCCGCAGATGTGCGTCGTGATATGGGGCTATTGAACCAAAATGCACAGTTATTCTACGGTACGATTCGTGAAAACTTGACCTTGGGTGCTCCGTTGGCTACGGATGAACAATTGATTGAAGTACTGAAAATTACGGGTGCAATTCACTTTGTTCAAGAGAAAAAAGAAGGGTTAGACCATATCATTTTAGAAGGTGGTGTAGGCTTCTCTGGCGGTCAACGCCAAGCTTTGTTGCTTGCACGCTTATTGATTCGTCAACCCAATATTCTATTGCTTGATGAACCTACAGCAGCGATTGATGACGTATCTGAGAAACAATTGATCGATCATTTAAAAGATTATTTACAAAACCGAACTATGGTGGTAGCAACACATCGCCGTGCGGTACTTGAGTTGGTTGACCGCATTATTGTGGTGAATGAAGGTAAAATTGTCATGGATGGGCCTCGTGATCAAATTCTGAATCAGAATGCTCAGAAAAAAGTAGCTGGGGCTTAAATCATGAGTGAAAATAAACAAGAAATACAACGCTCGACCAAAGTCAGCTTTAAAGAGCCACCATTACCGAAATCGAGTTTAATCATTTGGATTATTACGATTGGTCTGGCAATCCTTTTAGTTTGGGCTTGGTTGTTTAAATTAGAAGAAGTCTCTACAGGGACAGGTAAAGTGATTCCATCTTCGAAAGAACAAATTGTTCAGTCGCTTGAGGGAGGTATTTTAACCAAGTTGAATGTGAAGGAAGGTCAAATTGTTGAACAAGGTCAAGTCCTTGCGCAACTCGATCCAACACGCTTCGCATCAAATGTTGGTGAAACCGAGTCTTTACTTGTGGCATCTCGTGCGACAGCAGCACGTTTACGTGCAGAAGTGAATGGTACACCATTAACCTTTCCTGAAGATGTTCAAAAGATTCCAGCTTTAGTGAAGGAAGAAACAGCTTTATATCATTCACGTCGTGCAAACTTGGAAGAATCTGTTGCCGGCTTAAAACAGGCATTGGTGTTAGTTCAACAAGAATTGGCCATGACTGAGCCGCTCGTTGCTAAAGGGGCAGCAAGTGAAGTTGAAGTACTTCGTTTAAAGCGTTCAGCGAATGACTTACAAAATCAGTTAAATGATGTCCGTAACCAATATTTGGTAAAATCACGGGAAGAATTGTCGAAAGCCAATACTGATATTGAATCACAGCAACAAGTGGTGAAAGGCAAATCAGATACACTCAGCCGTACCGTTTTTAAATCTCCAGTTCGTGGTGTGGTCAAAGAGATTGATGTGATGACATTGGGCGGTGTGATTCCGCAAAATGGTAAATTGATGACCATTGTACCTTTGGATGAACAGCTTTTGGTAGAAGCACGTATTTCACCGCGAGATATTGCTTTTATTCGTCCGGGTCAAGAAGCCTTAGTGAAAATTACGGCATATGACTATTCGATCTATGGTGGTCTAAAAGGTAAAGTGACCGTCATTTCACCAGATACTTTACGTGATGAAGTGAAACAAGATCAGTTCTATTATCGTGTTTATATCCGTACAGATAGCGATAAATTAAGCAATAAAGAAGGTAAAAGTTTTAGTATCACTCCGGGTATGGTGGCGACAGTTGATATCCGTACCGGCTCGAAAACTGTACTTGAGTACTTAATCAAGCCATTCAATAAAGCAAAAGAAGCACTTCGCGAACGTTAATAGCGCAGTGCCAATCAAGCCTCCAGCATTGGGGGCTTTTTTGTGGATGTAAGTCTTTCAAAAAACGCTATAATATCCGCTGATACAGGATCTAAAGACGTTATGCCATTTACACTCGCCGCACAGTTTGAATATGAAGAAGACATTAAAAAAAGTCGTTTTCAAGCCATCGCAGTTCCTGTGGAAAATGAACAAGCCGTTAAAGAATTTCTCGAAGCCCATAAAGATATCTCAACAACACATCAGTGTTGGGCATGGAAAATTGGACATACCGTACGTTTTAATGATGATGGTGAGCCTTCAGGCACAGCAGGTCGGCCCATTCTAGCAACCATAGAAGGGAATGACCTAACCAACGTGTTGGTCTTGGTTAATCGTTGGTATGGCGGAATTAAGCTCGGGACAGGGGGATTGGTACGTGCCTATGGTGGCTGTGCAGGTCAATGCCTTTTACAAGCTGAAAAAATTGAACTCATTGAGAAGAAAAAAGTGCAATTTAGTTGTCAGTTTAATGAATGGGCAATTTTCCAATACGAACTCAATCAGCAGCAAATTGAATTTCAGGAAGAATATACAGCGCAGGGCGTAAATGTACTTGCATCATTGCAAATTCATCAAATCCAACCGCTACAGTTAAAGATTCAAGATGTAACTCGCGGACGTGAACAATTGCATATCGTTGAGGTTGCTGAAGATGAATGAACAAGATCCATTATTGAAATATCGAGAGCAACATAAGCATCGTCTGAATTATATGCCTTGGTTGTATTGGTCACTCAAACCGAAAAATCGTGGTTGGGCCGAAGCTTGGCAACAGGAATATCAAGACTATCTCAAATCGATGGAAACTGTTGAAATTGGTGAAAACTGTTTTATATCGCCATTGGCTCATATTTTTGCCGAACCGGGACGTAAGATTGTCATTGGAGATAACAGCTTTATTGCGGCGGATTGCACCCTGCATGGCCCAATAGAAATTGGCAATGAAGTGGCGATCAATCATCACTGTATTTTAGATGGTGGGCGCGTGGGCATCAAAATTCACAATCAAGTCCGTATGGCGGCGTATTGCCATTTATATGCTTTTGATCATGGAATGGATGTCAATCAACCGATCTATCAGCAAGCTGTACGATCACAAGGGATTGAGATAGAGCATGATGTTTGGTTAGGTGCGCATGTTGGAATCAAGGATGGTATTCACATTGCTGAGCAGGCTGTAGTCGGCATGAACAGTATGGTGACGAAAAATGTTGAAGCGCGTGCAATCATTGCGGGAAATCCTGCAAAATTCATTCGATATCGTGAATAAATAATCGCCAAATAGGTCATAAATATTTTTTATGCTTACACAAATGCATGCACAGTGAAACAGAGTTGTGATAAGTTAAAAATAACAAACAACATTTTATAGCCAAGCAATAATAAAACGAGGGCTAATCATGAAACGAGTTATCGCCTGTATCGACTCTTCTCCATGCATTAATGCACTAGCTGATGCTGCTGCTTGGGTTGCTAAACAAACTCACCGTGAGTTGGTTTTACTGCAAATACTTGATTACTATCCGGCAAGTTATCACTTAGGTGAAATTAGCGGCGTGATTGGGTTTGAAAGTAATGCCATGCTCTTAAAAGAACTCGCGGAGTTAGAACAAAAACAAAGTGATTTAGCGCTAGATTATAGTAATAACTTGCTCAAACACATTTCTGAAATGATCCAAGATAAGCATGGTATTCAAACCACCCATATTCAGGAAAAGGGTGACTTCTTAGAGCAAAGTTTTAATATTTTGCAAGATGACGATATTGTTTTAATTGGTCGCGTTGGTGAACGTTCAGCAGAGCGTAATAAGCCGCTGGGTAGTAATGTTGAAAACTTTATTCGTGGTGCAAGTTGTACAGTTATGACCGTAGGACCAACGTTTAAACCACCGACTCGCTTTATTTTTGCCTATGAATATTCGCCTAAATGCGTTGAGTTAATGAAGCGTGTGGCACAAAGTGATCTACTCAAACTCTTACAATGTCATTTGGTTTATGTTGGAGATCACCCACAAATCTTGGATGATCCAAAAAATTATTTAACCAATGCCGGTCTAGATGTGGTGACGGAATACCGTTATGGCGATGTTTCGGAAAATATTCTGGACTATCAACAAGAGCATGGCATTCAGTTAATCGTACTTGGCGCTTTTAGCCACAGTAAAATCCATCAGTTCTTCTTGGGCAGTATCACCACCAGTATTTTCAGAAATTCGAGTGTTCCATTGTTGGTTGTAAAATAAGTTGAGCAAACGAACAGAGTTGATTTAATAGACGGACAATTACGAGTAAATAAATAATAAGTTGTTGATTTAAAAATAATCAGAGTTATCCTCAAAAATTGTGGATAACTCTGTGTGTAGTATTCGTAGGTAATTGTTTTTAAAATAAAATATTATATTGATTGTTTTTTATACCTTTATTCGAGGTGTTTAAAAAACACCTCGATTGAGATTATTTAACGATTGCAATCGCAAAACCATCATGACCTTTACAACCAACAGTTTGAAGTGCTGTGCAAGATAAAATTTTTGGATGATTTTGCATAGCTTTGAACATATCACGGATACCTTCAATGCTTGGTTTATGGTTTTCAGCGTTCAGAATCTCGCCTGCACGAATCACATTGTCTAAAACAATCACTGTACCTGAATGAGATAAATTTAAACTTAATTCTAAATATTCAGGGTAGCTCTGTTTGTCTGCATCGACAAAAATAAAGTCAAAAGGTTCGGTATCTTCAGGAAGGGCACGTAAAATATTTGCTGCACGACCACATTTCAGTTCTATCGTTTGTGCAAGCTTTGCATTATCAATATTTTCTTGACCGAGGGCAGCATGTGTATCACGACCTTCAATGGTCAGAATATAACCATCATCAGGTAATGCGCGTGCTAGCCACATGGTGCTATAGGCTGCAAAAGTTCCAAGTTCTAAAACGCGTTTACACTTGTTCATTTGGATTAACATTTGTAGCAACATGCCTTGATTGGCCGCTACAGCAAGATGATCAGGAAAGCCACGTTCATCTGTATGTTGAAGTGTTTGAGTCAGTATTGGATCTTCAGGAATTAAATGTGAATCGATGTAAGCATCAATGTCTGTCCACATTTGTTGCATGTTGTCGCACCTCGTGATTGATGCAAGCATTTTAAACCTTTCCACCAACATCGCAATTTATTGTTCTATATTTGAATATTTTATGTACAAAAAAGACCTCCGAAGAGGTCTTGATATGATGATGTAATGTTTTAGTAATTACACATTGATGAGCGACTTGAGTGATCAGGCCCCCAAGTACGGTAGCCTTGAGTATCAATATGAATTTGTCCGCTGGCATATAAACCTAATCCCATATTGAGACTCTGCCCGTGTTGTGACCAAAATTGGCATAAACGGAACTTGGTATTTTCAATATAACTGTAGTCTTCGGGCTGCGGGTACGCAGGTCCAATACGGAAATCAATCGCCGAGTTATATAGGTGACGAGATGAACTTGCACCACCGGCACATTGGTTCAAAGGCAAATCACGATAAACCGAAGTCACTTCAAAGTCCGTTAAGATATTGGCCGCAACTAAATATTTAAAGACACGTAAGGTCGCAATTTGGTTTTGCCATAATTCACGGTTAGGCACCATATATTCTGAGCGACCACATTTTTGCCAATCACGTGCAGTACGCATCAGCTCAAATGATGGAATGATATTGCCTACACCATTTTTCTCTAAAAAGACTTCATAGTCTCGGACACGACGTAAATTATTGACAGACGCGACCCATGAGTTGTATGCATAAGGCACCACTTTAGGCGGGGCTTGTCTGATGGTCGTCACTTTTTCTTGAGGTATGTAAATACGTTTACCGTCGGGAGTTGTAATAGTGTGACCTTGTTTTTGTGGTGTAGTTGTACAACCAATGAAAACAAGAGGGAATATTGCAACGGACAATAATCCCTTGATTAAATGCTTCATTATAGAAATCAATTATTTATAAACTCGTTCTATTTTAATCCAATTTGATTGAGAAAATTTGAATAATTTGCAATGAAATGTGTGCTTTAAGTATAAAAAAAGATCAGCATGTGCTGATCTTTTCATGAAAGCGTAAAATTACTTTTCAAGATATTGTAATTTATCAGCTTTACCGTTCCATTCTTCACGGTCGGCAGGTTGATCACCAATTTGAGTGATGTTCGGCCATTTTTGAGAAAGTTCAGTATTAAGTTCGATAAATACTTCTTGACCTTCAGGTAACTCATCTTCAGAGAAAATCGCGTTAGCTGGACACTCAGGTTCACATAGCGCACAGTCGATACATTCATCTGGATTAATAACAAGGAAGTTTGGACCTTCATAGAAACAGTCAACAGGGCAAACTTCTACGCAGTCTTGATATTTACATTTAATACAGTTTTCAGTGACAACAAAGGTCATGGCGACAGCTACCTAAAAAATATGGTTCTAATAAACTAATGGTGTATTTTAGGCAAAAAATAGGGTAACTAACAATTCCTTTTATTGATAATTATTATATGCAGTGCTGTTAAAATCACTAAAAACTGAACAATTTATGTAAATTTCACAATGAATGAGAATCATACTCAAAAACTAATTAAATTACATCTGTTTATCGAACAATATTTTTATGTGCATTTTAAGCATGAAACATTTTAGAACATTAATTTTTTATCAATTTATTGCTGAATAGCCGCAGTGGTAGATAGCAAACATTCACTAATTTACGCGTTTGAATGGTGTCAATGCAAAGAACACCTTTATAGGTGCTCTTTGCGTTTCTTATCTATCGTTTCTGCTTAATTAGATCTTAAGTAAATCTTTCAAGGCGTAAAGTTGTTGTAGTGCTTCACGTGGACTTAAGTTATCGACATCTAAATCTGCTAAGGCATCAAGTACGGGCGATGTTTTTTCAACTTCAACTACGCGTTCGATGACTTCAGGCTCTGCGAGTGCCGAGAATAGATCGGTTTGTACAGCCGTATTGAGTTGCTGTTTTTGCTGAGTTTCTAATATACGAAGGCGATTTTGCGCTTCTTTGATCACAGCTGCAGGAATCCCCGCAAGCTTTGCTACTTGTAGACCATGACTTTGACTCGCAGGGCCTTGTTGAACTTTATGCAGTAAGATCAGGTTGCCATTAAGCTCACGAGCAGTTACATGATAGTTATCGATATTAGCGTCTTTACCTAATTCAGTGAGCTCAAAATAATGCGTTGCAAATAGGCATAAACATTTAATACGACGCGTGAGATCGAGCACACATGCCCACGCCAAAGATAAGCCGTCATAGGTACTCGTACCACGCCCAACTTCATCCATCAGTACCAGTGATTGATTGGTCGCATGATGTAGAATCTGTGAGGTTTCAGTCATTTCCACCATGAAGGTTGATTTGCCTGTAGACAAGTCGTCGGCAGATCCTATACGGGTAAATATCCGATCGATCGGCCCTAATACGGCAGATTGGGCAGGGACAAAGCTACCACAGTAGGCTAATAAGCTGATTAAGGCAGTTTGGCGCATAAAGGTCGATTTACCGCCCATATTTGGCCCTGTGATAATCGCCATACGGTGATTAAAGTCCAAACTAGTATCATTTGGAGTAAATGCTGATTTGCTCAGAGATTCCACAACAGGGTGACGTCCGGCTTTGATTTTGATACCAACTTCAGGGCTATATTCAGGACGTGACCAATTGCGTAATCGCGCTTGATGGGCAAAATTGGCCAATAAATCAATTTGCGCTATAGCGGCGCTCATCATTTGTAAGTTGCCAATATCTGCACGTAATTCATCGAGTAATAGTTCAAAAAGCATTTTTTCGCGCGCTAATGCACGTGACTCACTTGAAAGCACCTTATCTTCAAAGGATTTAAGCTCAGGGGTAATGTAGCGTTCCGCATTTTTAAGGGTTTGGCGGCGAATATAATGATCAGGTGCTTGTTCAGCTTGTGCGCGAGTCAGTTCAATATAGTAACCACTAACTCGGTTATAACCAATTTTTAAGGTTGCAATGCCGGTTTGTTCACGCTCTTTAATTTCAAGATCAATGAGGAATTGTCCCGCATGGTCACGAATTTTACGTAGTTCATCAAGTTCAGTGTCGAAACCCTCGGCAATCACATTTCCATCACGTAAAAGCACTGGCGGGTTTTCTACGATGGCAGACATGAGACGCTCATGTAAGCCATGAAAATCACCCATTTCATCATTTAACTGAGCGATCAGCTTAGATTGGTGTGACTGAATGATCGGTTCAAGTGCATGTCGAAGATAGGGAATTTGTGCACAAGTTTGACGTAACTGAACAAGGTCTCGTGGACGAGCACTGCCGAGAGCTACACGAGATAGCACACGTTCAATATCACCAATTTCTTTGAGAACTAAGCGGATCGGAGACTCATGATAGCCTTGCAGCATCGCTTGTGATGCATCTAAACGTGCATCCAATAAAGCGGTATCTCGTAAAGGCTGCATCAAGGTACGACTCAATAGGCGGCCGCCCATCGCAGTTTGGCAATCATTGATTAGTTGGAACAGGGAAGTACCATGTTCAAATAGGGGGTCAATCAGTTCTAAGTTACGACGAGTGACGGGGTCGAGCGCCACAAAATCACTACTTTGTTCGAGTTGAATGCTGCGGATATGTGGTAAAGCAGTTTTTTGAGTCACTTTTGCATAGTGAATCAAAGCCGCTGCGGCAGCTTTCGCCAAAGGTAAATGGTCAATACCAAAACCTGAAAGTGTGGCAACTGCAAATTGGTCACACAGCGTTTTTTGTGCGTTATTTAAATTGAAGTCGACGTTTGGACGTTTAGTGACAGGGCAGTCTAATTGACGTTTAATTTGCTCGACAATATTCGGATCAATAAGATCTTCATCAATCAAAATTTCGCTCGGCATTAAACGAGAAAGTTCGATTGCCAATTGTTCCAGTTGATAGTCCATTTGCTGAACTTTGAAAATACCTGCACTGAGGTCTAGTAAAGCAATCCCGATTTGATTTTGTTGTAAGCAGATCGCGACTAAATTTGAACTTTGATGGGAGGCAATCAGTGCATCGTCCGTTAATGTCCCCGGGGTAATGATACGGACAATTCCGCGCTCAACCGGCCCTTTGCCTGTCACTTCACCAATTTGCTCGCAGATCACCACCGTTTCCCCTTTTTTTACAAGGCGGGCTAAATAGCCTTCAGCTGCATGGTACGGGACACCCGCCATAGGAATAGGCTCACCATTGGCTTTACCACGATGTGTTAGTGTAATTCCTAAAAGTTTTGCTGCCTTATGCGCATCTTCAAAAAAGAGCTCGTAAAAATCACCCATCCGATAAAACATCAGTGAATGCGGATTTTGCATTTTGACTGACATGTACTGTTGCATCATCGGGGTCAGGGTTGAAAGGTCAACTTTGGAATTATCAGCTTGCATGAAACGAAATACCTTAAAATAAAAATTTGTGCGCTGCTAAACGAATAACACTGTTTTGATGAAAATTGGATTTAGAAAAAGTCCTTATATTTATATTGTCTCTTCATTCAAAACCACAGGTGTACGTTAACAAATCGTGTTGCTGATTCTAGCAAAAAAAGTGGTAGGAAAATGCCAGAAAAGGTTTGTCTGCATGTAAAAAAAGCAGACTTGAGTATTCTTTAAAACACTAAAATATCTCAGTATAAATTCAAAAAGCTTAGACTGACTCAAATACTAGGCTATGCTTCAGCCTGAGCTAATCGATATTGGTTGCGATCGCTACCTTATGCAAGGTAAAGTGCACGATCGGCAGCCTATATAAATTTCTGAATTTTATAAGATTTAGATGGAATGATCGTTTCCGTACCGATGCTAATCTTCACAAATTCAGACATATGGCTGGCTGGATGTGGAAGTTCGAGTGATTAAGTTCTGCATAATAAATCGGCTGCCAAAGGTTCAATTTTCAGCTTCAGTTAACACCCTAAAGAGGAGTAAAAACTATTCGCTGCCATTGTGTGCAGCTAACTCACTATTTCGATTGGTGATTTGAGCCAAAACCTCTGCAATTTGGGTCAGGCAGATGTCAACCGCCTGATGATCTAAATGATCAGTTTAATTTTCAAAAATTCGATATCGATCACCATGATGCTTAAAGGCTGTTGATGGCGTAGGGCATAATGCCATAGCTATTCTAAAGCTCCTTATAATGGACGACAGTCAGTGGTCATGTTCTACCAACCCGTAACCATGGCAATATAAAAACGCATACCAACAAAGGCATAGATGATGACCACGGCATACTTCATGGCTGCATGTAATAGCGCATCATTGTGATCATTACAAATCATAGTAAAGATGATAAATATGATCGCAACAGCGCACATCGAGCCTAGACAAGTATAAACATTAAAATAAGGGGTTAATGCGGAAAAAAAGAAAAATCCCATGCGATCAGAGTGATAAACACTACCCAAATATACAGAGGAATCTACAAAACTGCGTTATGGAATCACTTGATAAATCCCCGTACATGACAGGGCATACAGGAGAAAAATAATGATTCCGCGAAAACAAAATTTTTTCGCCGCTTCATCGCGGTAGAGCGGTTGATAAATGGATTATAAACTTGACGTAAAATATACTTAATTTTATATAGTTATGATTAGACCCTTAATTTCACAGAAGAAGTGACTTAAAGCCTTAAAATTTCATAATTCGATATGCTCATAAAAAATTAGGAAATGGGCACAATATTTTGAATTTATTTTACAATAATTTATCTCCAATATAAGGTTTATGTAAAGTTTAACGAGTGCCTTTGAGTTTTAAAATAATTAAAAAAAAGCTTATATAGTAATTACCTGAATAATGGCATATTCAAGTAAATGCAGAAATAAAAAAAAACCGATCCTGAGATCGGTTTTAAAATATGTAGATCGATTTAAATGCTGTATTGCCTTATGGTTTATAGAGGCCAAGTTCAATCAAATGCAAACGTAATATACGGCGTAGTTCGAGTACAGCTTCAGGGGTTTCTTGAATCGAATGACCCCCTTTAATGATTTTTTCTGAAACAGCACCCTCTAGATGAGCACTAGTGTATGGTACGATATCATCCGTCATAATATTTTTATCTTGACTGTTGGTGTTATTTCCCATAATTGAATGAAACTTCAAACCCTTACGCGGCTGAATATCTTCAGTGAGCGCGATAAATTTTGATTGATGACTTAAGTCACTTGGTCCATTTTGGATCAAGCCATGGTCAATTTCACGAAATAAATCTTTCAGGTCTTCTTCTTGAGTTAACACATCACCCATGGCCGATAAAAAAGCTCCTGGGAGTTTAATAATTTTTCGAGCGGCTTTGGTAAACCAGCGATCTGCATATTCTGTACCGCGATGAGGTGCAGCTAAAAAAATTGCGCGGCTGAAATTTGGAATATCTTCAATCACCATACGTTGCTTCACTACTGGAATATTTCGGTACTGATTTAATTGACGTGAATTCATCATTTTCAAAGCTGCTTGTGTGGTATCGGCTTGGCTGACCAGTAGTCGTGCAATAATGCCGCCCATACTATGACCGACTAGAACAGCATCTTTTTTAGCTGCGGCATTGGCGTCTACTTTGCTAAAGGTCTGAGTCAAAATGGAATAAATTTGGAAGCGGCTTTCAATAATCGGCATATTAGTTGAATAGAAGACTTGCCACACTTGATAATGTTCACGTAGCACTGAATCGCCCATAATATCGTTAGTCAGACGAATCCATGCTTCAGGGCTGCTAGCAAGGCCATGTACCAAGACGATAACTTTCTTGTCAGGATTATATGGTTCAAGCATGTAGAGATGCGGCATCGTCAGTTTTTCATCTCGGTCAATCAGTGATAAATAAGCTGCCTTACCCAAGTTATTTTGTGCTAACCAAAGACCATATGGAGCGGAAAAATTGGCAGCAAGCGCATAGTTTTTATTGGCAATATTGACCTGTTCATACTTATACGGGTCGTAAGCTTTAATTTGAAACTCATGTTGATTCAAAATTTGATCAACTGTAGTTGTAGCGCTTAGTGGTTCAGCCGTTAAGGTTGCAGCTAAATAGCGCGCTTGATGGATATTAGGATTTGAACCAGACGGATATTTAAAATCAATCGGGTTGATAATATATTTTGCTTTGCCTGTTTCAATCGTATGTTCTTCCGGTAAAACTACAAGAAATTCGGAGCCAAAACCATCTCGGCGGGTAATTGAACGTAAACCTGAGAAGTTAAGATTATAGGTTGACATCAATTGTTCAATTTTACGATTTTTGAGTTCTGGGTAGTGGCTGAAGTCTATGTGATAGGTGGTTTGTCCGACTTTAATCTGTTGGGTGACTTCTTGCGGCTTATAACGTAGTGCATAGCTGCTAACCAATTTGGCAATCCCTTGATTATAGAAATCACGGATTTGAACTTGACGGTTATCAAAAATACGATCAGCAGGCGCACGTTTGGTTTTAAACATGTACGCATAGCTATAGCGAATACTTTTATCGAGAAGTATCAATTGTTGATCTAAGCACTTATTATAAGTGTCTTGTTCAATTTTTTGTTTTTCTTCAGATTTGTGACTACTGAGCACACCTAACTTGCAGGCTGAAGAAGATTCATATTCTATAGCTTTAGCTAAATATAATTCACTTGCTGTAGAAAGTAATTGTTCATCTTGAATCTGAGGAATTTGTTGTAACTCATCAACACAGGCTTTCGGGTCTTCTGTGCAGGCTTTGGCTTCCCGACCTGTCATCGACAAGACATTTAAACTGGCTTCGCTAAGTTTGTTTCGAGAAATAATACTTTCACGTTCATTGGCAATCGAAACATTGAGTTTTTGATTTTTGACACTGACGACCTGACATCCACTCAGTACGCTTGTACTTATGATTCCAAGGAGCAGTATTTTTTTAATATTTTGCTGCATAAAGAGGCCGCGCATAAGGTTAGGTATCTTCAAATCATACGATAATTGTCAGGATTTTCAATTCACCTTAAATGAAAAAAGACCGTTAAAACGGTCTTTTTTCAAAAGAATTTTCTAAATCGTCAGATTTAAGACGCAGCTTTAGGTGGATTTAAAACTTGCCAAACATTCCAGCGACCTTGCTTTTCAATTTCTTGAATTAAACGATCAGCAACTTCTGCTTCTTGTGGATATTTAACTTTATAGTTCTTTAAAACCTGAATGGCGTTCTTTTTTTGTTCCATGGCAATATAGTTATTTGCTGCAGAAAGATACGCTTCTTGAACACCGGCTTTCATTGCTTTGTCTAAGTATGGAATCGCTTCACGTTGACCACCACCTTCAGATAAACCAAAACCGAACCAGAAGTTTGCTTCTGCATCATCTTGGTTGATTTTTAAAATACGTTGTGCGTAAGTTAATGATTTAGTTGTGTACACAGAACCCAAATCAAGGTTACGTGCCATCACACTGGCTTTAAATGCACGAACTAAAATATCAAAAGAAGCGTTGTCTTTAGACGCAAGCGTATCTAATTTTTGCGTAACTTCCTTGAGTTTAAGCTCAAACCCTTTGCGTTCTTGGCGTTGAACAAAACGTGGTGGATAGTGACGTGCTTTACCTTCAACAAGCTGTAAGAAATCATCAATTTCAGTAATGTCGATTTCATTGTCACCTGCTAAAGCAGCAAATTTCATCGAACGTTCTTTGCTGTCAACAGTGGGGATAATCAGGCGGTTTTCTTCAAGGGTTAATTGCTTAGATGGGTCGGTTGGGCTAGTTACCACCATCTTAGTCACAGGCTGTGCTGCAGCTTTTTGTAAATTTAATTCAAAAGGAGGTGGTGCATCGTAGTTAAATGGGTTGAGTGCGTAGAAAGGTGGAGTCAGTTCAGGCTCTACAAAAATCATGGCATCTTTAGGAGCATTATTTTTAGTTGGGGCGCTTCCACAAGCGGCAAGGGTTAAAGCAATACAAGCAACTGCCAAGGGCTTAAGCGTCATATGATTCATCCATTAAATTTATTTTATAAAAAAAGCATGTTGGTCAGTCTAAAAAAACTCTGAACAACATGCAAGTTAAAGGCAATTTATTCTGATTGCTTTTGGTTAAGCTTTAGATTGACTACTTTGAGCTTCGCATTCGCGGCGCACATCTTCAATGATTTTAAGTTCTTCCTGACTAAAAGGTTGTTCATTAAGCTGTTGCTTTTTGAACGTTGGGTCAAGGAGAGACAAACGCTGACACAAATTATTCATACGTTTTTCATTGTGCTGAATACGATCTAACAATACACGCATACCTTCTAACATCGGGTCAGTTTGGTCTTGGGTTGCAGCATAAGGCTGGAAACCAATACTTTCTGCATAGTCGCGACGACGTGTTTCCGCTTCATCTTTTGGTTTATCTTTGGTGATAAAGCGTGCTGGATTGCCCACAGCAGTAGTATTTGCAGGAACTTCCTTAGTCACGACGGCATTTGAACCGACTTTGGCATTTTTACCCACCGTAAATGGGCCCAAGATCTTTGCACCAGCGCCAACCACTACACCATCTTCCAAAGTTGGGTGACGTTTGCCTTTGTTCCAAGTCGTGCCACCTAAGGTCACACCATGGTAGAGGGTGACATCATCACCAATTTCAGCTGTTTCACCAATCACCACACCCATACCGTGGTCAATGAAGAAACGACGACCGATTTTCGCACCCGGATGAATCTCAATGCCTGTGGCAAAGCGGCTAAAAGAAGACAATAAGCGGGCTGAGCCTTTACACTCTTTTTTCCAAAGTTCATGTGCCATACGATGCATGATCAAGGCATGAATTCCTGGATAAGTCGTTAAGACTTCGAGTGTATTTCGTGCAGCAGGATCGCGCGCGAATACAGCCTGTATATCTTCTTTGAGCTGCTTAAGCATTAGATTGATCCTCATTGTCTGTAGATTTTTTCCATGTTCCGTTATTTAAAGCCTGTACTCGGCTAAAGATGCCACGTAATAAGTGGTATTCCATACGATCTAATTGTATACGTCCAAATAGGCGGCGCAAGCGTAAAGGTAATAATCTTGGATTTTTTGGATCCATAAATTCAATCTCTGCCAGCATTTTTTCAATATGCGGGTAGAACTGTTCCATCATTTCATGGGTCACCAAAGGTTCGTCCCATTCCATATCGATGTCATCGGTAACATGCATATTGGCATCAGGATTTGCAGTTAACTCAGTATGTGCAAGGGCGGCCATGCGCATTTCATAGCAAATGACTTGAATCGCTTGGGCAACGTTTAAGACGCCATATTCAGTATTTACTGGAATAGTGACGTGATAATTGGCCATTGCCAATTCTTCATTGGTCAAACCACGGTCTTCACGGCCAAACACCACGGCAATTTCTTGCTGTTGTTCACAGACCGCTTTGAGAGACATTTCGGCAGCAGGGCGAGCGTCGAGTAATGGCCATGGGATGGTACGACTACGCGCACTAGTACCAAAGACAATATGACAATCTTTAATGGCATCTTCTAATGATTCAACGATTTCAATTTGATCAATTAAATCGACAGCACCGGCAGCCAAAGCATTAATGTCAGGATGCGGGTGAGTCTTCGGTGCAACTAAGACCAACTTTGAAAGTCCCATGGTTTTCATGGCACGTAATGCACTACCAATATTTGCGGGTAATGTTGTATTCACCATGACAATACGCACATGAGAGAGATGTGCTGAAACCGCAGCATTGTCAGTTTGATTCATGATATTTCCAATATGTTTATTTAAAAAAGCAGTTCAAACAGCGTTTAAACTTTAAGAAAATTGATTGGCTTCTGCTTGGTATAAATCCATGGCATCATCCATGCTCATCCCATCTGGCGGTGGCGGAACCTGCGCAGGAATAGAGGCTTGTTCATAACTTACCGCTTTGGCAGCTTTGGATTTGACATGATATTCGACATGCAAAGATTCTTTGCCGAAGTAGTCACGCAGCTTAGACAGTAATTCATCTAGTGGGGCAACTTTCCAGTTTAAGCCCAAATGAATGTCGGCCGTCGCATATGGATAGTCAATATATAACTGCACAGGGATATGCGTACACATATCGACATTGCAAAAAGGCAGTAAAATATTTTGGATATCGCGTGATAGCGTTTTACTAAAATGTTCAGGTGTTAATTTAATTTGAATGGCATTGGCACGTTTTTGACGGATTTCATTCAAACTGAAGGCTTTAGTTAAGCGACCCATTGGCCGATCAAAACCTTCACGTTCGTAAATTTCACCTTCAATGACCACCACTTTTTCGTTTTGAATCACATCTTTGAAGCGGTTAAAACGTTCGTGATTCGCAGACACTTCTATACGTGCAGTACCATCATCGAGCGTCACCATCATGCGGTTCGGGAAGTTGGCAATATCGACGACTAGGCCTGCAAATACTGTAGTGACACCACGTCGTGTAGGCGTAAGCTCATTAATGCGCTGTGAAATAAAGGCTTTTAGCTCTGATCGATACACATCGATCGGATGACCTGTTAGATAAAGCCCAAGAGTATCTTTTTCACCTTTAAGACGAACTTCATCTGACCACGGTTTAACAGGTTTAGAAGGTTTACGTTGAACTTCTTCAACTTCACCAAATAAATCCATCATCCCTGTTTCGCGGTTTGTACGGGCTTGGTCAGCCGCTTGTACAGCTTCTGGCAATTGCGCCATCAAGTCAGCGCGTTCTAATCCTAAACAATCCAATGCGCCACCACGAATCAATGCTTCAAGCGTGCGCTTATTGATTTTTTTTAGGTCAATACGATGACAGAAGTCAAACAAATCTTTATATGGGCCATCTTGGATACGTGAGTCAATCACAGACTGCATGGCAGCTTCACCGACACCCTTGATCGCACCTAAACCATATACGATGGTTTTTGGATCGCTGGCATGGAAATTATATAAAGACATATTGACCGAAGGTGGCAAGACTTCAAGACCATTAATACGACAGTCATCGATCAAGAACACCACGTTATCGGTATTCTGCATTTCCGAGGTCATCACTGCTGACATAAATTCAGCAGGGAAATGTGCTTTTAACCAAGCGGTTTGATATGCAACAAGGGCGTAGGCTGCGGCATGGGATTTGTTAAAACCATAGCCTGCGAATTTTTCCATATAATCGAAGATATGGTTGGCCGTATCTGCATCAATACCTTTGGTTGCAGCACCTTCAGTAAAGATCTGACGGTGCTTAATCATTTCTTCGACTTTCTTTTTACCCATGGCACGACGAAGTAAATCCGCGCCACCCAAGCTATAGCCAGCACAGAACTGCGCTGCCTGCATTACCTGTTCCTGATACACCATAATGCCGTATGTCGGTTCAAGGACACTTTCTAGTAATGGATGTAAGTATTCAAACTCGCCACCATGCATACGGTAAATAAAGTCAGGAATCAGATCCATCGGGCCTGGACGATATAAAGACACGAAAGCAATAATTTCTTCGAACTTACTTGGACGTGCCTCTTTCAGCATTTTTTTCATGCCGACGGATTCAAACTGGAAGACCGCTGTGGTATTTGCATCTGCGAACACAGCATAGGCAGGTTTGTCATCCAAAGGAATCAAGGAAATGTCGACAGGTGTAGTGATATCTGGACGGGCATTAATGTGCTTAATGGCATCTTCAATTACCGTTAAGTTACGTAAGCCCAAGAAGTCGAATTTAACTAGACCTGCAGCTTCCACATCGTCTTTATCGAATTGGGCTACACGGTTAGTTCCATCTGCATCACATAGGACAGCCGAATAGTCAGTTAACTTAGTTGGTGCAATAACCACACCACCGGCATGTTTACCTGTGTTACGGGTAATGCCTTCAAGTTTGAGTGCCATTTCCCAAATTTCGGCTGCATCGTCGTTATCTGGGTTAGATGGATTAGTGACAATGTCTTTGAGTTGTGGTTCGGCCTCAATGGATTCTTCCAAACTTAAACCTAAAGGCTTGGTCGGAATCATTTTAGAAATACGGTCAGCCAAACCATAAGATTTACCCAAGACACGGGCTACGTCACGAATTGCACCTTTTGCCGCCATGGTACCGAAAGTTGCAATCTGAGAGACCGCATCTCGACCATAAGTGCGTGCAACATAGTCAATAACACGGTCACGACCTGCAATACAGAAATCGACGTCAAAGTCGGGCATTGATACACGTTCAGGGTTTAAGAAACGTTCGAACAGTAGGTCATAACGCAGTGGGTCTAGGTCAGTAATTTTTAAACTATAGGCAACCAAGGAACCTGCACCCGAACCACGGCCTGGACCAACAGGGACGCCATTACCTTTAGACCATTGAATAAAGTCCATGACAATTAGGAAATAACCTGGGAATTGCATGGTCAGGATGATCCCAACTTCATAAGCCAAACGTTCATCATAAGGCTTACGAATTTCTGGCCAGTCGTCACCACGTTGTTCGACAGGGTACAAATGCGCTAAACGTTCTTCTAAACCTTCTTTTGATAAATGTTCAAAATAGGTGTCAATTGTATGACCTTCAGGAATTGGATAATCGGGAAGGTCATGGAAGCCTAAACGTAATGACACATTACAGCGTCGTGCAATGTGATAGGTATTTTCTATAGCCGTTGGAATGTCTGCAAACAGCTCCGTCATTTCCTCGGCAGTTTTAAAATACTGTTCAGGACTGTAATTTTTAGGGCGACGATTGTCACCGAGGACATAGCCATCGGCAATACAAACGCGTGCTTCATGTGCCTCGAAATCTTCTTTACGTATAAAATGCACATCGTTATGAGCAACCACACCAATGTTAAATTTCTTCGCAAGTTTTACTGCTTCGTGAATAAAGTCTTCTTCACCCGAGCGCTCAGTTCGTGTAATCGCTAGATAAACACGATTGCCAAATTTTTCGACCCATTCAGCTAACAGTGGTTCAGCTTTTTGCGGGTTGGAAGAGCAAAGCATTTTGCCGACATCACTTTGCATACCCAGTAAAACAATCAAGTCTTGGTGTTGATTTAAAATCCAATCTTTTTTTACGCAAGGAATATCAAGCTGTTGACCAGAAATATAACCTTCAGAAACCAACTCTGTTAGACTGCGCCAACCTTTATTGGTCATCGCTAGAAGAGTAGCTTTGTGTTCAGCATCATTCAAACGAATGGTTGAACCAAATATGGGTTTAATGCCTTTATCTAAGCACTTTTTATAGAATTTTACAGCAGCATGTAGATTTGAAAGGTCAGTAATGGCCAGAGCGGGCATTTCATCTGCAGCTGCAGCTTTTACAAGATCAGGTATACGTACAATAGATTCAGTAATGGAAAATTCTGTAAAAATACCAAGATGTACAAAGTGCATAGATGAGTCCCTGCGAAAACAGCTGATGATTTTAGCATGCTCTGAGATCAAACTTGCGTTTATTGCATGGCTTTATGCAGATTTATAAATTCACTGTTTAAGCAATAAACGCTGTATGACAAGCACCATTTAGCAAGCAATACCTTGATTCACTGAAAAGGCAGGTAATTTGCCATTTTTAAAGTTGAAGGCTAGATTGCCAATATAGGGTAAATCATAGTTATGCGGCTCTTTCAGTACGGATTTTGCATGAGTCGGTGAGAGTAAAATCACATATGCAACTTCATTTGGATTGGCTAATTTTGCACTTTTGGGAAAGTCTTTTACAAATTGTTGATAGTTATATTGGCTTGTCAGATGTTTTGACCCAATTTGAATTTTATCGCGTATTTGAGTGGATTTATGCCATTCCATCCAAACATCCCCTTTGGTCTGTCCAAGTTGGGCGAAGCTGCTTTTATTTTTATAGAATGAATCATTCTTAACTTGAGGATTGTCCTCTGCATAAATTTCAAATTTTAGAAATTTACCTTTTGATGTGACATGAAATTCAGTATTGCCGGTACATTCTGAATATTCATATTTAAGCTTTACTGGATTTTTGCTGATTAATGCATTTGCTTTTGATGCAGGCAAGGGTCAGGCTAAGTCAACATCATTTACCTTAATACTAGTGACATAGTCATAATCAGCAATGGATGCAGATGCTGCTGAAGTGATCAATATCTCAGTTGTGAAAAAAGTTAAGCGGAAAATTTGTGCTGGCAGTGTAGTTTCCATAGGGAATATAAAATCCTGTTCTTTTGATGTTTTGTCGTAATTCAAGTTTTTGGAAACGTAATATTGAAGGTTATATTTTAAATTTTATGGTGTTGCTAATTTGCCGTCAAAGTAATTTAGGGTCAAAGAAATCTTGGTTTTAGTTCTGCATTAAAAACTAAATTTTAAACACTAAAAAGCCCTCCGAGGAGAGCTTAAATATATGAATTATGCAGGCTTAGCGCAGTTTTGATAACCAGTCCCCCAGACTTTGAACAATTTGTACTAAAATCAACAATACAATGACGGTCATGATGACCACGCTACTATCAAAACGTTGATAACCATAAGAAATGGCAAGATCACCGATACCGCCTGCACCTACTGCACCCGCCATGGCTGTTGCACCAATTAAGCTAATGGTTGCAGTCGTTAAGTTTAAAATTAAAGAGCTACGAGACTCTGGTAGGACAAATTTAGTAATGATTTGCAGCGGAGATGCACCCATCGCTTGAGCAGACTCAATGATGCCGTCATTCACTTCAAGCAACGAAGTTTCAATCAAACGACCAATGTAAGGACCAACATAGATTGTGAGAGGAACAATTGCAGCCCAAGTACCAATTGAAGTACCCACAATGACTTTGGTCAAAGGGATGACCGCAATCAGGAGGATAATAAATGGCAATGAACGCAGCGCATTCACAATCGGGTTCAAACCATGGTAGATGACACGGTTAGGCAAAATGCCTTGTGGACGTGAGACATATAAAATCACGGCCTGGATAAAACCCCAAATACAGCCAAAGAGCATGGCAAAGAACACCATGTGAAAAGTTTCTTGTAGGGCAGTGACGAACTGATCCATAGACAAAGAACTTTTCCAAAAGGGTGCTGTAATTTGAGTCAGCCATTGAACAATTAAATCTCTCATTGCTGAACTCCTGCTTGAGTGACTTCAACGCCATGTTGTTCTAAGAACGCCACCGCTTGTTGAATCAATGCTGCATCACCTAATAGCTGAACGAACATTTGTCCAATCACCGCACCATTAATTTCAGTCATATTGGCAAACAAAATATTCAGGCTAATATCAAACTGTTTAATTACCGCTTGAATGACGGTTTCCTGTGCCGAACTGCCCAGAAATTTTAAACAATAAATACTGTTATGGTTTTGATTTTCTAGATTATTTAAAATATTAACAGGAAGCTGTTGCTGCAATACAGTTTGAATAAAGTTTTTGGTTGTATTGTGTTTTGGCTGACTAAAAATCTCTAAGGTTGAGCCGTGTTCGATGATTTTCCCTTGTTCCATCACCGCAACATAATCACAAACAGATTCAATCACATCCATTTCATGGGTGACCATCACAATAGTAATGCCTTGTTCTTGATTGATTTTCTTTAATAACGCCAATACCGATTTGGTAGTTTGCGGATCGAGAGCTGATGTTGCTTCATCACACAGTAAAATTTTAGGATGATTGGCAAGCGCACGGGCAATCCCGACACGTTGTTTTTGACCACCAGAGAGCTCATCTGGATAGGCATTTTTCTTATGTTTTAAGTCAATAAATTCGAGCAACTCTTCTAAACGTTTATGGCGTTCAGCTTTAGAAACACCTAAAAGTTTAAGCGGCATTTCAATATTTTCTGCAACAGTTTTGGTTTGCAGTAAATTGAAGTGCTGGAAGATCATGCCAATATTGGTTCTTTCTTGACGTAGCTCTGCCGAATTTAAAGCAGTAAAGTCTTTATCATGAATAATAATTTGCCCTTCACTAGGACGTTCTAGCAAATTAATTAAACGGATTAAGGTACTTTTGCCTGCACCACTGTAGCCAATTAGACCGAAAATACAGCCATCTGGAATGTCCAGATTAATCTGATCCAGTGCTGTAACGGTTTGGCCTTTTAGCTCAAAATGCTTGGAGATATTTTTAAATTGGATCATAGCGTCAAAAAAGGGTTCAAAAATGAAAAAACAGGCAAAGTAAACTTTGCCTGTTTATTTGAAGAAATTATATTACTATTTTGCTTCAGTGAGGTAGCTAGTTGGTTTGTTTACATCAATTTTAGTACCACCAAAATGTTCATCGATGTAAGCTTTAACTGCTGGAGTGTGATAAAGCGCGCCTACTTTTTGTAGAACTGGGTCATTTTGACGGTCAGCAGCAACAGCAAGAATGTTCACGTTCATTTTTGTACTTTGGTCGATTGGCTCATAGTAAACCGCATCTTTCAGTACGTTTAAACCACCTTCCATCGCAAGGGTATTACCCAAAACAATCGCATCAACTTCGTCTTTAACACGAACCGCAGTCGCCATTTGAATTGGTTTGATTACGATTTTCTTCGCATTTTCAGTTACGTCAGCAGGTGTACCTTTTACATCGTCAAAATCAGCTTTAAGTTTGATTAAGCCAGCAGATTGAAGTAGTAACAATGCACGTGATTCGTTTGCGCCATCATTTGGAATCGCGATTGTTGCACCTGTTTTGAACTCTTCAAGTTTTTTGACTTTGCTTGAATAGATACCCATTGGCTCTAAATAAGTAGTCGAAAGCGGTGCGATTTTATCTTTATTGTTGTCATTAAACGCAACCATATAGGCATATGACTGGAATGCATTAACATCAATTTCTTTGTTCGCTACAGCAGTGTTCATAGACACATAGTCAGTAAAGTTTTTCACTTCAAGTTTAATGCCAGCTTCTTTGGTTTCAGGAAGCGTAGCAATATAGCGCCAAATATCAGCATCTGAACCAGTCGAAGCCATGGTAACAGTTTGCACTTCTGTAGTGTCTTTTTGTTGTGCGGCGTCAGTTGCAGGAGCTTCTTGTTTACCACAGCCTGAAAGGCCAACAGATAAACCGAGAACTAATCCTAGGAGCTTTTTCATATATTCACCCGAGTAAATTTATAAAATTAATAAATTCACAAATCATATTATGGAGAGATTTACTTAAGTCTTTTATCAGACAGGCTGATAGATGCTTAATAATTTAAAATGCTACACAGACTTATACAATTAGATCTGAGTCTATTTCCAAATGGGAAAAGATAGCCATTGCAAGCTGCTGTAAACAAAAGATTTAATAAAGCAAATCTCTATATTTCGCTAGGCATCATATCAATTTTTTATTATTCAATATAGTGATTTAAAAAGTTATGCTTAGCACCAAAATTGTATATGGAATATGTTTAATTAAATAATTTAATAAGTAAAAACAATATATTATTTATAATTAAACTATTTCAGTACATCATATATATAAGTTTAGGTCTATATAACAAATTTTAAAATGTATTGCTGAAAAAATGATAAAAATGAAATAAGTCCTGTCATACACAAAATTTGTAACATTCATATGTGAAAATAACGAAGTGCTCCAATCTAATCTGCATTGAAATCTTTATTGATACATTTACAGTTCAACTCTGATTCATGGTTTTTCAAAATCTTAGATCTAAATCTGAGGAAGATTGAATCCGCTACATTGTTTAATATAAGCTGCTTTATAATTGATCATAATAAATTGCTATGTGCGGCACGCTATGTTAAATCAGTTTGATTTCGTCTCAATTGTAAAAAGCCTACAGTACATTATGGCGGTAGATCGGTGAGCCATGTTTTAAAAGTGGAAGATGGTAGTCAAAAAACCATCGGTGTATTTTTACCTTCAGAGCAACCCATGACGTTTGAGGCGCATGTGAAAGAACGTGTTGAAATCACATCGGGGTAGTGTGTTGTGCAAATTGGGGAGCAGGGCGAGTTTGTTCAATATACGTCTGGCGAAAGCTTTATTGTTCCACAAGATTCTATTTTTAAAGTGCAATGTACTGATGTCGTTGATTATGTATGCCATTTTGATTAAGCATGCTCAGACAGGTTTACAGTTGCTTTAGCATTGTGACTTATGATTTTTACTTCCAAAGCCATAGTAATTGATATGTTTAGAGTTTAAACCCCGCACTTAGCAGGGTATTTTATATGATTCAATGAATGATTTAGCTTTCTTATACGAAATCCTACGGTAACTATATTTAAAGTATTTAACATCACCTATAACCACTGTTTGGCAGAGTTAATGTGCTTTGGTTTTGCCGTGAATAATTATTGAATTAGCAAAATGGAATGTGCAAATAATCACTGCGCTGAATTTCATAGAGTACATGACGGTTTAATGGATGATCCGCTGGTACAAGCGGATGATTGAACTCGTGGACTTTTTGCATGCCAATGCGCTGCATCACACGTTCTGATGGTGTGTTCAAACTTGCAGTGAAGGAAATAACTTTATCTAATCTTAAGTTTCTAAAAGCATGTTTGAGTACAGCTTTTGCTCCTTCGGTGGCATAGCCTTGATGCCAGTATTGCGGCAGTAAGCGCCAACCAATTTCTGGTGCATCGGCCATTTCAAACTCAGGGGGATGTACATGTAAGCCGATAAAACCAATAAATTCGCCTGTGGCTTTCAACTCAACGGCATATAAACCCCAACCGCGTGTTTCGATTGCATCACGTAGGCGTTGCATAAATGCAGTGGCTTCGGAAGCATCAAGTTTGTTAGGGAAATAGCGCATGACGCCATCATCTGCACACAAGTGGATGAATGGAGCAGTGTCGGAGTCTTGCCATTGGCGGAGGATAAGGCGAGGGGTTGTTATTATGATCATTCTAAATAAATTGAATTGAAAGTTGCTAATTCGAAGATAATATTAAATATGGAAATTAGAGTATAAGTGTTTTTATTACATTATTGCCTCCTTTTTTATTATGAATTATAGAGATATAAAATTATGAACGCAAAAGTCATGATGTGTAATCAAAAAAAGAATATTTATAATTTAAGTTTCGAAAATTATTGTTCATTAGCTAATCCTACAGATTTACAGTGTAAAGATACCGAGAAAGCTTTTTACAATGTACAAGAGCTCTTAAGGATCAGAGAGTGGAGTGCATTAGTTGGGGATAGGTATAGTTGGTATTTCATTGAAAGTTTAGTAAAACTTAGAAAGAAGAAGGAGTTTATATCTGAAATAATAAATGAAATAGAATATTTAGAAGATTCTGTTAATAAAAAAACATCGACAAAAATCCAAACTCAATTTAAATATGAGCCGCTACTAGGTCTTTGGCATAAACATTATCACATAGGTAATTTTGACAATATTAATCACCTAATAATAAAACCTCTTTTAAAAACAAAAAAATGGAATAGAGTCAAACAGGAGTTGAGAGTTCGTGAAAAGCAGATTGGAAGTAATGCTAGAAATGTTAAAATGGTCATTTCAGTTTTGAAAAAATTCACAATTGATGAATATGATAGGAAATTAAATAATAGTGAATTAACAGGTGAATGGATAATTTATCACGAATATAAAGGTCAGAAATATTATCTAGGATTATGGCATCACCAAGATGATGAAATGGCAATTGCTAACCATATTATTAAAATTTTTAATGATGAATTTCCTGAATTTGCATATCAATTACCTATATTTAGTTAAAAAAACCCCGCACTTAGCGGGGTTTTTATTCTTAAATCTAATTAAGCATTTTCACGTGCAATTGCGCGGTAACCAATATCTTTACGGTATTGAACGCCGTCAAACGTTACTTTTTGGCACAGCTCTAATGCTTTCGCTTGCGCTTCGCCAATCGTGTTGCCTAACGCAGTCACACAAAGAACACGACCACCTGCAGTCACAATGTCACCATTCTCAAGTGCTTTAGTACCTGCATGGAATACTTTCGCATCTGCCATTTCTGTGTCTAAGCCAGAAATTACATCGCCATTGCTAGACGTTTCTGGGTAGCCCTTAGACGCAAGTACGATCCCTACAGTCTTACGCTCATCCCATTCAGCTTCCGCAGGTAAATTGCCTGCAATACCTGCTTCAACGAGGTCAACTAAAGATGACTTTAAACGCATCATAATTGGCTGAGTTTCAGGGTCGCCAAAACGACAGTTGAACTCGATCACTTTTGGTTGACCTTGTTCATCAATCATTAAGCCTGCGTATAAGAAACCTGTATAAACGTGACCGTCTTTTTTCATACCTTCAACGGTAGGACGCATCACTTCATTCATGGTTTTTTCAAATACATCAGCTGTCACAACAGGAGCAGGAGAGTAAGCACCCATACCACCCGTGTTTGGACCTTGGTCGCCTTCAAAGATACGTTTGTGATCTTGTGAAGTCGCCATCGGCAAGATGTTGTCGCCATCAATCATACAAATGAAAGATGCTTCTTCACCCGCAAGGAATTCTTCAATCACCACACGTGAGCCAGCATCACCAAATTTGTTGCCTGCAAGCATGTCATCAATTGCATCAAATGCTTCTTGATTGGTCATGGCAACGATTACGCCTTTACCTGAAGCAAGACCATCAGCCTTAATTACAATTGGCGCACCATTTTTTTCTACAAATGCTTTCGCTGCATCTACTTCTGTGAACACGTCATAGAAAGCAGTTGGAATATTGTGGCGTTTTAAGAAGTGCTTGGCAAATGCTTTAGAACCTTCAAGCTGCGCAGCAAATTGAGTAGGACCCCAAATTTTTACACCCGCTTCACGGCAAGCATCTACAACGCCATTTACAAGCGGTGCTTCAGGACCAACCACGATTAAATCAACGGCATTGTTTTTTGCAAAGTCGATAATCGCTGCATTGTCCAAAATGTTAAGCGCAACATTTTCGCATTTATTTTCAGTTGCAGAACCTGCATTGCCCGGTGCTACAAATACTTTTGCGACTTTGTCATCTTGTGCGATTTTCCATGCCAATGCATGTTCACGACCGCCATTACCCAAAACTAAAATATTCATCGGTTCATACTCCATGAATCGAAAATGACATAAAGTCCTCAACCTGAAAGCAGGAGAGGACTTTATGCAAGATTAGAAATCTAATGTATTAAGCAAAAGACTGTGCTTAATTGTCATGATCAAGTCGCCAACTTAGTGACGGAAGTGACGCATGCCAGTGAAGACCATTGCAATACCCGCTTCATCAGCAGCAGCAATCGTTTCTTCATCACGCATAGAACCACCCGGTTGGATAATGCATTTGATACCCGCTTTCGCAGCGTTATCAATACCATCACGGAATGGGAAGAATGCATCAGATGCCATAACAGCGCCTTCAACCACTAAACCAGCATGTTCAGCTTTGATTGCAGCAATACGAGCAGAGTTCACGCGGCTCATTTGACCTGCGCCGACACCAATCGTTTGACGGCCTTTCGCATAAACAATCGCGTTAGATTTAACGTATTTCGCAACTTTCCAAGCGAAGATCAAGTCATCAATTTCTGCTTCAGTTGGTGCACGCTTAGTCACAACTTTAAGGTCATCTTTAGTGATCATACCTAAGTCTTGGTCTTGAACCAATAGACCGCCATTTACACGTTTGTAGTCAAGCTGTGCTTTACGCTCAGTGATCGCAGGAAGCTCGCCGCATACAAGTACACGTACGTTTTTCTTCGCGCCAGTCACTTCAAGCACGCCTTCAGCAACGCTAGGAGCAATGATTACTTCAACGAATTGACGGTCAACAATGGCTTGAGCAGTTGCAACGTCTAATTCACGGTTGAATGCAATGATACCGCCGAATGCAGATTCAGGGTCAGTTGCGTACGCAAGGTCATAAGCAGCTTGGATGCCATCTAAAGATACTGCAACGCCACATGGGTTTGCGTGCTTAACGATTACACAAGCAGGTTTAGCGAATGATTTTACACATTCTAGTGCTGCGTCAGTATCTGCGATGTTGTTATAAGATAATTCTTTACCTTGTAACTGTTTTGCAGTTGAAACAGATGCTTCAGTCGCTGTGTCTTCTACATAGAAAGCAGCAGATTGATGCGGGTTTTCACCGTAACGTAAGTCTTGAACTTTGTTCAATTGAGTATTGAAAGTACGCGCAAATTTATCTGCTTGACCTTCTTCCTTACCTACGCGAGCGCCTAAGTAAGATGCAATCATGCCGTCATACTGTGCAGTATGTTCAAATGCTTTAACCGCAAGGTCAAAACGAGTTGCATGTGATAATGCGCCTTCAGCTTTTAACTCTTCAACAACAGTTCCATAGTCAGATGCATTTACTACGATACCTACAGATGCATGGTTTTTCGCAGCAGCACGAACCATAGTCGGACCACCGATATCGATGTTTTCAATCGCATCAGCAAGTGAACAGTTTGGTTTTGCAACAGTTGCAGCAAACGGATAAAGGTTAACAACAACTAAATCGATTGCATCGATGTTGTGTTCAGCCATCACAGCTTCGTCTAGACCGCGACGAGCTAAGATACCACCATGAATTTTCGGATGTAGCGTTTTTACACGGCCGTCCATCATCTCTGGGAAACCTGTGTGCTCTGAAACTTCAACTACGGCAACATTATTGTCTTTCAACAATTTGTATGTTCCGCCAGTAGATAAAATTTCTACCCCTAGAGCAGCAAGTTCTTGTGCAAATTCAACAATTCCAGTCTTGTCAGACACAGAGATTAAAGCGCGTTTAATAGTCATGATCTTCGTCACAGTTTTCAAGGAACAGATTAAAACAAAATTAGCAAAATGCAGGTTAAAAAAAATGCCTGCGGAAGCCGCAAGCATTTTATCATTTATTCACTCATTAAACCGTGAGCTTTCAACTTTTTACGTAAAGTACCACGGTTTAAGCCGAGAATCTCAGCAGCACGGGTTTGATTACCACGTGTATATTCAAGAACTACAGATAGAAGAGGCTTCTCCATTTCCGCCAGCACCATATCGTATACCTGAGATGGTTGCTCGCCTTGCAATTGTGCAAAGTAATGGCGAACTGCGCGATCTACGTGAATACGAAGAGCGACATCAGATTGTGCAGTAAAAATAGGAGATTTGCTATTCATGCGAATTAATCCGAAAAATCAAATATCACTTGGGTAAAGTGATTTGTTAAAAGTGGTCTATAAACTTGAATGAACTCCGTTTTAGTTCCTAATGCGGAGTTCTAAAACTTGTACATTACTTGTAGCTTGACACAACTCGCAAAATTGTTCGAAAAATAAGCGTAACAATAGATTAATAATTGTTACAGCCTAAAAAACAAACAAAAAATCTACTCAATACGCAATAAATATTAAAGCGCACGGTTGGGATTGTATTTGTTGTGAAAAATTAGCGAGGAGTTTGCAGCACAAAGCTTTCGTGGCGCGTATCATACCATTGTCTAGGAAAAAGTGAGCAAGAAAACTGCATTTTTTTTATGTTTTTTTTACTTTTTTAATAGTTTTTTCCAATATTAGGGGCGAATCAACTCAATTGAATAATTATCGAAGCTTTTGCGTGCAATTGGTAGACTAAATTGGAATTTAAAAGGACTACTTTTTGGGATCCGTTGGATGCCATGCAGACTTTTGTCCAAATACTCTTCAGGTAAAAGCGTATAGTTTGCTATTTCAGTACCATTTTCTTTTAGTGAAATTTTCATATTGGGTAAGGCAAGGCTACGGTCATGAAAATTGATCATTTCACCTGTAAAACGTGTTTCATTATTTCCAATGCTACGAATTTTGACTTTTTTGGTACTAATTAAACTGTAATGTTCCTCTAGACGTGAACAATTGAATACATCACAGACCGCAGTAAATGCAGCACCCATCACTGGACTATTTTTTAAATATTGAGGATTGAACCAGAAAAACTGGAATATAAGTGCACCAAATAAGAAAGCATTAATACAGAACCACATAAAATAATTCAGTGGTGTACGTTTTTTATCTTTTTCAGCCTGTTCTGCCCAATTTACAGCAGGCAGGTTGCCGATCGGTTCGGTGCTGAAATAATTTAAGTTATTTAAATAAGTTTTTAGATCGATATTAGAGTTTTCGACTTTTTGATCAAATAGTTTTAATAAATGGTGGGTTGGTGTTTCTTCAATAGTCACTGGTGTAAGCGTATTATTAAATTCGCTGACATTAATAATAGTATTGGAGTTTTTCTGCGGTGCATTTTCTTGCTCAGGGGGAGAAAAAGACAACGCTTTATCTACCACCAAATGAGACAGTGCATTAAAAGATGTAGAGCACTTTGGGCAACAAACCATGCCCTGAGCGACAGTAAGCTGCGGAACAGTTACTTTATATGTTGTAAAACAAGTTGGGCAGTTAGTTAATTTGTCGCTCATAAGTACACATTTTAAATTTTAATACTGTTGGCGTTTACCCGAAATTCGGCACCATGTTTCGTCACGTTTTTCTACGTCTAATATATCAAAAAATTCAGAATAAACACTAGAAACATCAGAAACTTGCTCTTCAATTACACCTGCAAGTGCGAACTCGCCCTCAGATTTAATTAAAGTTGAGAATTCTGCAGCCAAGGCCATTAGAGGGCCTGCAAGAATATTAGCAACAAACACATCGGCTTTTTGTCCAGCAAGCTCTTGGTTGAACTCTTCAGGTAGGCCTACATACAAATTCTCGAGCACACCATTCAATTCGGCATTTTGTTGTGTTGCTAAAACCGCTTGTGGGTCAATATCAGTGGCATAAACTTTTTTTGCACCCAAAAGTAAAGCGGCAACACCTAAAATACCAGAACCACAACCGTAGTCGATTACGATTTTATCCTTTAGATCAACTTTACCTAACCATTGTAGGCATAAGAATGTTGATGCATGGTTGCCAGTACCAAATGCCAGACCTGGGTCTAGTTTGATGTTTACGGCGTCTGCTTCTGGCGCTTCCATCCATTCTGGTACGATCCAGTATTTTTCACCAATTTGGATAGGCTCGTAAGCATCCATCCATGTGCGTTCCCATTCTTGGTCTTCAATGAATTCGCTACGCATTGGCGCATCAGGAAGTTGAGCTTTAATAAATGTTTCTAATGCTGCAACATCAATTTCTTCATCATCTTCTTGTGCATATATACCAGTTACGATCACTTTATTCCAAAGTGGTGTTTCACCTGGAAGTGGTTCAAGTAAATCCTGATTTTCTGCATCATCTAGCGTGACACTGACTGCACCTAAAGAACTGAGCAGCGTTTCAGTGTAATCAACTTGAGCTTTTTCAACAGTAATATGAATTTGTAACCACTTCACGGACATAACCTAAATGAGTTTTATAAAAAGCTATTGTAACGGAACTCGGCAACTTGCAGCTAGCGATTATCAAAATTGACAAAAAATAAAAGGATGCACGTGGCATCCTTTTAACTTTTCAGTGCCTTAACTTTTAATTGTTTCGGTTGTCGTTGTCGAGATTGGTGCAAAACGTGTAATTAGGAAGCCAAATACAGCGGCAAAGATGTACATAAAGATTGAATATACTGCCGCAGGCATTGCAACTGCAGAGCTGGCCATCACTGTTAAGGCAATGGTCATGGCCAACGTGCTGTTATGAATCCCGATTTCAAATGCACATGCACGTGCCTGAGCACTATTGATACCGAAAAGTCGCGGAACAAAATAACCGATACATAAGCTGAAGATGCAGAATAGAACCGTTGCTAAGCCAACTTGAGTTAGATAAGCCGCAATATTTTGTCGTTCAGAGTAAATAGCACCGATAATAATTAAGATGAGAAAGACCACAGCAAAGATACGGAGTGGTTTATGCAGTTTCTCAGTCAGTTTAGGTGCATAGTGACGAAGCAGCATGCCTATACCGACAGGGATGATAATGATGCCGAAAACTTGGAGGATTTTTCCAAACTGCAGACTGATTTGTTGCCCTTCTTGCATGAAGTGCATGATCGAAAAATTCACGATCAATGGAAGGGTTAATGCTGCAATGACAGAGTTGATGGCAGTCAGGGTAATATTTAATGCCAAATCACCTTTAAATAAATAACTAAATAAGTTAGCTGTACTACCACCGGGTGAGGCTGCGAGTAGCATCAAGCCGACTGCAAGGAGTGGTGGCAAGGCCAGCAGTTTACATAATAAAAAGGCAACGCCGACAAGTAACACGAGTTGGCAGAATAAAGCGATTAACACGGCTTTAGGATGTTTGGTGACACGTGCGAAATCTTTGGGGGTAAGTTCTAGCCCAAGCCCGATCATAATAAAGGCCAGTGCTAATGGCAAAAGAACCGTAATAATTCCAGAATCCATCGTATTTATTCTCCTTGAGCATATTTAATGGTTTTTCACCAAAGTCCTTATGGTGATTGCGTTAGAAAAAATAGTTTATGTTTTCACTTGTTGAATCAGGTGGCTGCCACGGCGCGTCAAAATAAAACCAAATAAGGTCGCCAATAAATACATAAAAATAGAATAAACACCGGCAGGTATCGCCACTGTGGTGTTTTCAAGCACACTCAGTGCGATAGTTAACGCGATACTGGTGTTATGAATGCCGATCTCAAAGGTACACGCACGTGCCTGCTTTTCCGGTACACCTGCGAGGAATGGAATTAAGTAACCCAAAAATAAGCCACTGAAACAGAGTAAACAGGTCGCAATGCCGACGCTGGCAAAATACGTAATGATGTTGGATTGTTCACGCAAAACTGCGAGTGTAAAGATAAGAATTAATAAGAAAATAGACAACATTCGCATCGGTTTGTTGATGTGATACGCAATGGTCGGAAAGGAGTTGCGAATAAACATACCGAAACATACCGGTATCAAAATAATCAGAAATACATGGGTGATCTTGTCGATAGGCATACCAATGCTAGTGCTTTCACCAACAAAATGCAAAATGGATAGGTTGACGATAAAAGGCAGTGTAAAGCACGAAACAACTGAGTTGATGGCTGTTAAGCTAATGTTTAATGCAACGTCACCTTTATATAGGTAGCTAAAAAGGTTAGCAGTGGGGCCGCCGGGTGAAGCCGCAAGCAACATGAGCCCGACCGCGAGTAAAGGGGGTAACTCAAGCAACTTACACAGGAAAAAAGCAATACTGGTCAGTAGAATAAGCTGAGTAAATAAAGCGATGAAAATAACTTTTGGATAGCGTCCAACGCGTAAAAAGTCTTTGACTGATAGTTCAAGCCCCAAACCCATCATCATGATGGCTAAAGCAATGGGCAGAAAAAATGCAAATAATCCCGAATCCATGGAATTTCCTGATATTTTTATCCTTATAGTATTTTTTGAGTTTATCTCAGTTTAATAAATAAGCAATAAATAAAAGCGAGTAAAAACTGATGTTTTACCCGCTTTATTTTTGATCTGTTAATTGGTCGATATTTTCATTGACAACTGTTTATTTAGGACGAGGGGGAGTGAACCCTAAAGCACATTTTCCTTTAATTTCTTGTCCATTAATCGTTGCAGTAGTTGCTTTTGCATCTGCACTACATGTGCTTAATAATTCGGCTTCTTCGCCATGAAGATTTGCATTTTTGGAAGAGCTAAAAAATTGTGGTTCGCAGGTACCATTCCAGATAATACCGCGATAGGCAAATGATACTTGAGCGCCTTGGCTTTTACCTTTACAGACTTGTTGATATCGCTGTGCATCATACACTTTCTCAACTTTATCATTGGCTGAGGCAGCAAATGGTGATAAACATAAACCGCATAAAACCGTGGATAGCAAAATATTCTTATTCATGCTTATGGTCCTTATGATTCTCATGGGATCTATAACAGAATAAAAAATCATCAGAATAAAACAACAATCTTCGAGTAACATTTGCTTGAGAAATGTATATTTTTATGTGGAATATGCAAAGTATGTATGTTCATAAAGAAATATATAGGCATAAAACAGTAGCCAATAACAATAAAATCGAGTTAATCAGTCAACTTATCGGTGAATTTTTGCTATAATCTTCCGTCATCCTTTTTTAATCTCCTTTACCACTATGCATTATCCTAAAGTTTACGATGTCATTGTTATCGGCGGCGGTCACGCGGGTACTGAGGCAGCTCTTGCTGCGGCACGTATGGGTCGACAGACTTTACTCTTAACTCATAATATTGAGACTTTAGGGCAGATGAGCTGTAATCCAGCCATTGGTGGTATTGGTAAATCACATTTAGTACGTGAAATTGATGCGCTTGGCGGTGCAATGGCATTGGCTGCCGACAAAGGTGGTATTCAATTCCGTATTTTAAACTCACGTAAAGGTGCGGCTGTTCGTGCGACTCGCGCACAGGCTGACCGTATTCGTTATAAAGCTGCGATTCGTGAAACCTTAGAAAATCAAGCGAACTTGGATATTTTCCAACAAGCAGCTGACGACTTAATCGTTGAGGGCGATACTGTAAAAGGTGTGGTTACTCAGATGGGTATTCGCTTTGATGCGAAAACTGTTGTATTGACTACAGGTACATTCTTGGGTGGTGTAATCCACGTAGGTCTAAATAATGCGTCAGGCGGTCGTGCGGGCGATCCTCCTTCAATTTCATTGGCTGCGCGCCTTCGTGAATTGAACTTACCTGTAGGTCGTTTAAAAACAGGTACACCGCCACGTATCGATGCACGATCAGTTGATTTCTCTGTGATGACGCCACAGCCGGGTGATTTCCCATCTCCGACTATGTCGTTCATGGGTGATGCATCGATGCATCCTGAGCAAATCAATTGCTATATCACACATACCAATGAAAAAACTCACGATATCATTCGTGGCGGCTTAGACCGTTCACCAATGTATACCGGTGTGATTGAAGGTGTGGGTCCACGTTACTGCCCATCGATTGAAGATAAAATTCATAAATTTGCCGATAAAGATTCGCATCAAGTGTTCTTGGAACCCGAAGGTTTGGACACACATGAGCTTTATCCAAACGGTATTTCGACTTCTTTACCATTCGACGTTCAATTTGAATTGGTTCGCTCGATTCGTGGTATGGAAAATGCGCACATTTTGCGTCCAGGTTATGCGATTGAGTACGATTATTTCAATCCACAATCATTGAAATTCTCTTTAGAAACCAAATCGATTAATAACCTGTATTTTGCAGGTCAAATTAACGGTACAACGGGTTATGAAGAAGCGGGTGCGCAAGGTTTGCTTGCAGGCTTAAACGCAGCACGTCGTGCATGGGATCAAGAGCAATGGACACCAAAACGTGATGAAGCGTACATGGGCGTGTTGGTTGATGACTTGATTACTCTCGGTACTAAAGAACCATACCGTATGTTCACGTCACGTGCGGAATACCGATTGATGTTGCGTGAAGATAATGCAGATCAGCGTTTAACAGCAATTGGCCGTGAAATGGGTCTTGTGGATGATGCGCGTTGGGATTCGTTCTGCCAAAAAATGGAAGCAGTTGAAACTGAAAAAGGTCGTTTACAACACCTTTGGGCAGCGCCAAACAATCCACTAGGCAAAAAATTCGTTGAAATGACTGGTGATGACCTGTCTAAAGAAACCAATGCGATCGATTTGCTCAAACGTCCAAATATCAACTTTGCGCAAATTGCTGAATTGACTGGTTCAGAAGTTTCAGCATTTGTTGGAGAGCAAATTGAAATTGCTGTGAAATATGCGGGTTATATTAACCGTCAGCAAGAAGACGTTGCGCAAATGAAACGTTTGGAAGATACACGTATTCCTGCTGATTTTGATTACGATGTAGTTTCTGGTCTTTCACGTGAAATCACCATGAAGCTGAAAAATGTATTGCCTGAAACATTGGCACAAGCAAGTCGTATTCCAGGTGTAACACCTGCGGCTGTTCAATTGGTGATGATTACGATTCGTAAGAATAACCAAGCGAAAAAATCTGCATAAGATTTTGAGTTAAATAAAAAACCCGCTCAGTTGCGGGTTTTTTTATTGCTTAAAAATTATTGGCTGTTGGTATTTGATCGGATTAAATGAATATTTTGATCATCATTAGTTTTAGCTATGGTTTGATTATTAAAATCTTTCATAAACCTAAGTGATTGATAATTAATTATAAATACAAAAAATAAGATCTAAAAACTATTGATATACAAAGTTTTAGGTCTTAATGGTGGGCTTTTGGTCGTGTGAATTCCGACCTTTGTAGTGGTATTTATTCTACCCAATAAAGCCGAAACTTCAGGGCATGGCGTACAAGTGGGTTTACGCTACATGAGTGGAGTTCGATTATGGCAAATCAACAATCGGGAAAAATGCAAAAATTTCTAACGGTATTTTTGTGTTTCTGGGTAGCATTTTTTGAAGGTTTTGACCTGCAAGCGCCCGGTATCGCAGCAAAAGGAATCGCAGCGACATTTTCCTTAGATCAAGTGCAAATGGGCTATGTGTTTAGCTTGGGTGTATTTGGTATGTTATTTGGCGCGTTCTTTGGGGGGCGTGTCGCTGACTATTTGGGACAGAAGAAAGTCCTGATGCTGTCGATTTTTATCTTCGGTGTATTTATGTCGATCACGGCAGTTGCACCAAGTATTGAAATTTTATATATCGCACGATTCTTTACAGGTTTAGGTTTGGGTGCTGCGATGCCAACGATGATCTCGGTGGTGGGTGATGAAGCGACGGATGCTAACCGTGGGCGCTTAAATAGTTTGATGTACTGTGGCTTACCCGTAGGTGCAATCTTTGTTGCTGGCTTGGGTATTGTCTTTAAAGATATCTCATGGCATACACTATTTTTAATTGGTGGTTTAACGCCTTTAATCTTGATTCCATTCATGGCGATTATCTTAAAAGATAAGCGTACAGAAAAAGTTCAGGCAGAAACCAAGGAAACGGTTCCACCGATGGGGCAAATCCTTTTTGCTGAACAGCGTTATAAGTATACATTGCCGCTTTGGCTGAGTTTCTTCTTTACCTTAATGGTGAACTATATTCTGATCAGTTGGTTGCCTAACTTGCTTATGGAACAAGGGTTGGAAAAGCAACAAGCTTTTATGATCATGTTGATGTTCCAAGTGGGCGCAGTGATTGGTACGCTGGGTTTAGGCTACTTGCTGGATCGCCTAAAATTATGGCAAATGGCAGTGATTATCTATTCAGGTTTGTTTGTGGCATTGTTTGTGCTGTTTACAACAAATTCCATTCCTGTACTCATTGCTGCAGGCATCATGGGCGGAATTTTCTCTACAGGTGGTCAATCGATTTTGTATGGGATCTCTCCAATTTTCTATACACCAGCTGGGAAAGTGACAGGTGTGGGAAGTGCAATTTCATGGGGACGTTTGGGTGCAATGACAGGTCCATTACTTACAGGCAAGATTTTGGCGCTAGGTCTAGGAACGACAGGTATTTTAATTGCAAGTGCGCCGGGTATTGCTTTGTCGGCTATCGCAGTGGCTGCATTATCTGCCTATAAGTCATCCCTTAAGAAATAATCGAAATCAGTCAAATTTAAAGGAGCTACGGCTCCTTTTTTATTGAATAAATATCTTTAGCTGAAACTAAGTTTTGTTAGAATAAATCTAATATTTATGAATAAATTTACTTCTATGTCTTATCAATTGATCGAACTTGATATTTCTCCTTCAGATAACATTCAGTGTCCACATTGCCAGCAGCAAGTGATTGATTGGTCAGAAGAGCAGTATGTGCAGCCATGTGAGCATGTGCTGTTTATTGCAATGGATATTGGTTTTGAGTTTATTACCGATGAATTTGAGCAAACCATGCAGCATACAGTCGATGACTTGCATGCTAATGATGATCAGTATCATATGTTTACTGAAATTACCGCCTCAAGTTTCCCTGAGTTTCTGATTTATAAGTCTGATTTAGGGGTGGAAGGTTATTCACGTTATGTCGGCTTTACGGCATAAAATATTGCTAAAAAATCTCAAAATAAAAAAGCCAGTCAAGTGACTGGCTTTTTTAATGAAAATCAGAAAATTAACTTTCTAATTCTTCTTCGACATCATCTTCGGTACTGTCCATACCAAGTTCTTTGAGTTTACGGGTTAAAGTGTTGCGACCCCAACCTAAAAGTTCTGCTGCATGGCGCTTACGCCCACGTGTTTGCTGTAGTGCAGCATTGATGAGGGTGCGTTCAAACATAGGTGTGGCAATGTCGAGAATTTTCATCTCACCATTTTTAAGTTTTTGTACGGCCCATTGACCAAGTAACTCATCCCAGTGATGCACACCAATACGATCAATCCCTTGAGCAGCAGGATTGCCATCTATGCCTTGAATTGGAATCTGTTTTAATTCAGACGGTAAATCTTCTGGATAAACTTCACGGCCTGTGATCATAACCGTTAACCAACGACAGGTATTTTCAAGCTGACGCACATTACCTTGCCACGGCAGTTTTTGCATGTATTCTTGCGTTTCAGGACGCAGAATCTTCGGACTCACCCCAAGTTCTTTACCTGCACTTGCAAGGAAATGCTGTGCAAGCATCGGAATATCTTCACTACGATGTGCAAGTTTTGGAATATGAATACGAATGACGTTTAGACGGTGGTACAAGTCTTCACGGAAGCGACCTTCATGTACTAACTTTTCTAAGTCTTGGTGCGTTGCCGCAACGATACGGACATCCACCTTGACTGGGATGTGACCACCAACGCGGTAGAATTCGCCATCCGCTAAAACACGCAGTAAACGTGTTTGGGTTTCAAATGGCATGTCGCCAATTTCATCAAGGAAAAGAGTCCCGCCATTGGCTTGTTCGAAACGCCCTTGACGCTGTGTGTTGGCACCGGTGAACGCTCCTTTTTCATGACCAAATAATTCAGTTTCGATCAAATCCTTTGGAATTGCCGCCATGTTGAGCGCAATAAAAGGCTTGTTGCCACGTGGTGAATGCTTATGCAGCGCATGCGCAACCAATTCTTTCCCTGTGCCTGATTCACCATTAATTAATACAGTAATGTGTGATTGAGAAAGACGACCAATGGCACGGAACACTTCCTGCATAGCAGGTGATTCACCAATAATCTCTGTAGATTGAATCGGTTGAACGGTTTTAGCAGATTCTTGTTGTTGTAATTTGGCAATATGCAAAATTGCACGGTTTACAAGTGCTAAAGCTTCATCAATATCAAAAGGTTTTGGTAGATATTCAAAAGCACCCGTTTGATAGCTCGACACAGCAGATTCTAAATCTGAATGTGCGGTCATGATAATTACAGGTAAGTCAGGGTAGTTGCCTTTGACTTTGCCTAAAAAGGTCAGTCCATCAATACCCGGCATACGGATGTCCGTCAAAATAACATCTGGCGCATCGACACTTAACTGATCTAAAGCGGATTGTGCTTCTTCAAAACTGGTAACATCAAAACCTTCTTCTTTGAATGTTTTTTCCAGCACCCAACGCATGGCGCGATCATCATCGATGACCCAAATCTTATTACGCGACATGATCTGACTCCCAAGGTAAATATAGGCTAAATACTGTTTTTCCAGGAACTGATTGGCATTCAATCATTCCGTTATGTTGATGCATAATATTTTGTGCAATGCTTAGACCGAGACCTGTGCCTTTCGCTCGTCCTGTCACTAATGGGTAAAATACGGATTCTAATATTTCTTGTGGGACACCTGGTCCATTGTCCTCGATATCAATGCGTACCGCAGAGCGTTTTAATACACCGTTGATGGTGACTAAACGTTGAATACGTGTGCGCAAAGTGAGTTCTGGTTGGTGCTCAACAAAGAACTCTTTGTTTTCCGTCATTGCCTGAACGGCATTAACACTGATATTCAGCATGACCTGAATCAATTGATCACGATCTGCGAAAACATCCGGTAAAGAAAGGTCGTAATCACGGGTGATCTTAATTTTCTTCTTGGTTTGGTTGACGATCAGTGAACGAACACGTTCAAGGGGTTCATGCACATTGACTGGCTCGTAACTTGGCAATTGTCTTGAACCCAGCATGGTGTCAGCAAGATTTCTTAATCGATCCACTTCACTAATAATAATGTCGGTGAATTCACTGTACTTCGGATCATTTAAGCTACGCGCTAAAAGTTGTGTCGCCCCACGGATACCACCGAGTGGATTTTTAATTTCATGGGCAACACCACGAATCAGTTGTCGTGCGACTTGATGCTGTTGAATTAGGTTTTCTTCTTTAGAGATTTTCAACATCCGGTCGATTTGATTGAGTTCAATCAATAGCAACGGGTGGTAGGGTTTGCCAGAGTTGAGCTGTGACACGGTGTAATCAACATGAATGTCTTTAAAGTTGACATTAATCGTTGCTTCTCGGCGCGTATAGTGCTGGCCAGAAGTTAATGTATTCATTAATGCATCATGCGTATTGAATTCATCATCGGGCATATGGAGTAAATTTAATACAGGCTGACCTGATGCACGAAGTAAGCTGATGTCAAAAAGCGCTTCACAAGATGAATTTAAATAAAAAATATTCAGGTTGCTATCGACCAATAAAATGGCAGTGGTTAAATTATCCACTAAAAGCCGGTAATCAATCGTCATAGTCTGATCCATTAGCGAGAGGTTCCTGTCTTAAAATGGCGCAATGGCATCTTCATAAAGCAAATCGTTCAATCTAATAAGGTTCGAATTGATGCAAGTTATGCAAGATATAAGCCAACTATTTCAGAAATACGCTAAGTTTTGATGCTTATTTGAATAAATGCGCTTATTTAAGACTTTAAATAAAGTGTATAGCCGATTAAAAACAGGCTGTAAATCTAAAATGCATTAAAATGGTGCAAATGAAATTATATGGATGAATTTATAGCATTATTTTGGTGCGTGATATAAAGAGTGGCCTTTTCACCTGTTTTTATGTTTTGAAAAGACATACAATACGCGGATTATAGTGGAGCGCAGATTCATGAAATCCCCCAAAGTCGGTTTTGTTTCTTTAGGTTGTCCTAAGGCATTGGTAGATTCCGAACGAATTTTAACTCAGTTAAAGACTGAAGGTTATGATGTAGCATCAGATTATGATGGTGCCGATTTAGTAGTTGTTAATACCTGTGGTTTTATTGAATCTGCAGTACAAGAGTCGCTAGATGCCATTGGCGAAGCGATGAGTTCAAACGGTCGCGTAATTGTGACTGGTTGTTTAGGTAAAGACGAAGACAAAATTCGCCAAATGCACCCAAATGTCTTAAAAGTGACAGGTGCTGCGGCATATCAAGAAGTGATGGAAGCTGTGCACGAATACGTGCCTGAGCCACCGAAACACAATCCGTTTATTGATCTAGTACCTGAACAAGGTATTCGATTAACACCAAAACATTATGCTTATTTGAAGATTTCAGAAGGTTGTAACCATCGTTGCACATTCTGCATTATTCCGAGCATGCGTGGTGATTTGGTTTCTCGTCCAGTAGGTTCGGTATTGACTGAAGCTCAAGCGCTGAAAAAAGCAGGCGTAAAAGAAGTCCTTGTGATTTCTCAAGATACATCGGCTTACGGTGTTGATACTAAATACAAATTAGACTTCTGGAACGGTCAGCCCGTTAAAACCAAATTCTATGACATGTGTGAAGCATTGGGTCAATTGGGTATCTGGGTGCGTCTGCACTATGTATATCCATATCCACATGTGGATGCTGTGATTGACTTAATGGCACAAGGCAAAATCCTGCCGTATTTGGATATTCCATTCCAACATGCAAGTCCTAAGATTTTAAAACTCATGAAACGTCCTGCGCACAGTGAAAATACACTAGAGCGTTTAAAAGTTTGGCGTGAGAAATGTCCTGATCTTGTGATTCGTTCTACATTTGTTGTGGGCTTCCCGGGTGAAACTGAAGAAGACTTCCAAATGTTGCTTGATTGGTTAAAAGAAGCGCAGCTTGATCGTGTGGGTTGTTTTACTTACTCACCAGTTGAAGGCGCGACTGCAAATGATTTGCCAGATCATGTGCCTGAAGAAATCAAACAAGAGCGTTATGAACGTTTCATGCAAGTTCAGCAAGAAATCTCTGCTGCGAAATTGCAAAGCCGTATTGGTCAAAAAATGACAGTACTTGTGGATGATCTTGAAGAAGAGTTCCCAGTTGCTGTTGCGCGTTCTTATGCAGATGCACCTGAAATTGACGGTAATGTTTTTGTTGAGGATATCGATAAGTCAGTGATTAAAGCAGGTGATTTACTTGAAGTGGAAATCACAGATGCAGATGAATATGACTTATTTGCAAAACTAATCTCGGTTAAGTCTGCTTAAACGATTCATTAAAAATAATTGAAATTAAATAATTCGGAGTTGATGATGCTTGATTCTAAAAAACCACGTTTTGGTCGCATCCTGCTTAAGCTTTCAGGTGAAGCTTTAGCGGGCAATAAAGAGATGGGTATCGATGCACAAGTGCTCGATCAAATGTCACTCGCAATTGCGCACCTTGTTGGTTTGGGTGTTCAAGTGGGTATCGTTGTCGGTGGTGGTAACCTTTACCGTGGTAGCCAATTACAAAAAGATGGTTTGGTTGGCCGTGTAACAGGTGACCAAATGGGTATGTTGGCTACTGTGATGAACGGTTTGGCACTTCGTGATGCTTTGGTACGTCGTAATATCAAAACTCGTCTAATGTCAGCTTTACCTATTGGTGCTGTGGTTGAATCATATTCTAGCCGCGATGCAATTCGTCATTTAACTCGTGGCGAAGTTTGTGTATTTGTTGCAGGTACGGGTAACCCATTCTTTACGACAGATACAGCAGCATGCTTACGCGGTATCGAGATTGAAGCCAATCTTATCCTTAAAGCGACGAAGGTTGATGGTGTATACAACAAAGATCCAAGTAAATATGAAGATGCAGTGAAATACGATGCATTAACATTTGACCAAGTTTTAGATGAAAAACTGGGTGTGATGGATTTAACTGCGATCTGCTTATGCCGTGACCACAACGTTCCACTTCAAGTATTTGATATGAACAAATCAGGTTCATTGCTTTCAGTGGTAATGGGTGAAAAAGAGGGTACTCACGTTACGAACTAATGTACGTGGGCCCTAAAGCTCTTTATACTACAAGCTATTTTAGAATTTACATCTTTTCGAATTAAGTAAGGAAGATCACATGATTAACGATCTTAAAAAAGACGCAGAAGACCGTATGAACAAATCTCTAGATTCTCTAGAGCATGGTTTTGCTAAAGTTCGTACAGGGCGCGCGCACCCATCAATTTTAAATGGTGTTATGGTTCCTTACTATGGCTCTGATGTGCCATTAAACCAAGTAGCGAACGTGGGTGTAGAAGATTCTCGTACTTTACTTGTTCAGCCTTTTGAACGTTCAATGGTTGCTGCAATTGATAAAGCAATCCGTGAATCTGACTTGGGCTTAAACCCGATTACTGCTGATGCCATCCGTGTTCCTATGGCCGCATTGACAGAAGAAACACGTAAAGACATGCAGAAAGTTGCACGTAACGAAGCTGAAAATGCAAAAGTTGCGATCCGTAACATCCGTCGTGATGTTTTGGGTGATATCAAAGCATTGTTGAAAGAAAAAGAAATTTCTGAAGATGATGAGCGTCGTGCGGGTGATGACATTCAAAAAATCACAGACAAATTCGTTGCTGAAGTTGAAAAACGTCTGGCTGCAAAAGAAGCTGAATTGATGAAGGTCTAAGTTTTAATGACCTCATCTGAAGAAACTTCCCGTCTTCCAAAACATGTTGCCATCATTATGGATGGCAACAATCGTTTTGCCAAAAAGAATCAAATGCAAAAAGGTGAAGGGCATCGTTCTGGAAAGGACATCCTAGATCCCATCGTTGAACATTGTCGTAAAAGAAATATCCAAGCACTGACGGTTTTTGCTTTTTCGAGTGAAAATTGGAATCGTCCTCAGTTTGAGGTTGATTTGTTGATGGCTCTTCTTGAAGAAACCATTCATGAACAGTTGCCACGCATGGAAAAATTTAACATTTCCCTACGTTTTATTGGTGATCGTTCTCGTTTATCTCCTAACTTACGTGACTTAATGTTGCAAGCTGAACAAAGGACTGCTAATTTCGACAGCATGACTTTAACTATTGCAATTAGTTACGGTGGTATGTGGGATATGACACAGGCTGCAAAAAAAATCGCAGCAGATGTTTTAACTAACAAAATAAATCTTGAAGCAGTGGATGCTGAAGTCTTTGGTCAATATGTCAGTTTAAGTGATCTACCTCCGGTAGATTTGTTAATTCGTACAGGTGGTGATTTCCGTCTCTCGAACTTCTTGCTTTGGCAAGCTGCGTATGCAGAACTTTATTTTACCCAGACATTATGGCCTGAATTTACCATTGAAGAATTTGACGACGCACTAGCGGTATTTGGTGGTCGTGAACGTCGTTTTGGTAAGACTTCAGAGCAGATTCAACAAGAGCAGTTTGAGAATAAATAAATGTTAGAGCGGATAATAACCGCATTGGTACTGGTTTCAGTTGTACTGAGTTGCATGTTTGCAACCGAGTCTAAATACCCAATGCTTGTGCTGATGATTATTGCATCAGCTGTCGCGGGTTATGAGTGGTTCAAACTCATGCCGCGGAATACACAAAATGTGATTAAACCTTTCGCTTGGGGCTATGGTCTAGTCACTGCTATTCTTTCAGCACTAGCATTGCATTTTACAGATGTTGCATTACTGCTTTGGGCGGCTTCGATCTTTACTTGGATCTTAAGTGTCTATTGGGTGAAGTCTTATCCTGATTACGATAACTGGTATAACCCGAGTCTGAGTGGTATTGGTTTAGTCTTAGTTCCTGCTGCGGTAACTGCTATTTTTTCTGTGTGGATGAACTCACCTTGGTGGCTCATGTATCTGTTCCTGTTGGTATGGGGTGCAGACAGTGGTGCATACTTCGTGGGACGTAAATTTGGTAAGAAAAAACTTGCACCAGATGTGAGCCCAAATAAATCGATCGAAGGTTTATATGGCGGTCTATTCACTGCAATGCTAATTGTTATTGTTGTTGAAATTATTTATCTTGATTTAAGCATCGCTGAACATATTTTATTTTTAATACTTTCAGTAATAACAGTATTTAGTTCAGTACTTGGTGATTTATTTGAATCGATGATCAAGCGTCGTGCAGGGATCAAAGATTCTGGTCGTATTCTTCCCGGACATGGTGGTGTGCTGGATCGTATTGACTCGTTGCTTGCTGCAGCACCTATCTTTGCGGCAGGTATGTATGTTTTAAAATTAATTGGCGTAGATTTATAGATGTCACAATCTGTTTGTATATTGGGTGTAACAGGATCCATTGGTCAAAGTACTTTAAAGATTCTGCAACAGCACCCCGAAGAGTATTCAGTTTTTGCAGTCACTGCACATAGCCGAATTGTAGAACTTGTCGAAATATGCAAACAATATCGACCGAAAATCGCAGTTGTTCCATTCAATAAAGTGGATGAACTGCGCCAATTACTTGTAGCTGAAAAATTAACTGATATTGAAATCCTGCATGATGAAGCAGGATTAATCGCAGTAGCAGAACATCCACAAGTTGATGTGGTCATGGCAGCTATTGTGGGTGCGGCAGGATTGCTACCGACATTGGCTGCTGCGAAAGCAGGTAAGCGTGTCTTACTGGCAAATAAAGAAGCGCTGGTGATGTCGGGTGACATCATGATTCAGAGCGCACGTGAAAATAATGCTTTGTTACTGCCGGTCGATTCTGAACATAATGCAATCTTCCAATGCTTGCCTGAAACTTATCTACAAGGTGAGCGTCATGGTCAGCCAAAATTGGGTGTAAAACAAATTTTACTTACCGCTTCTGGCGGTCCATTTTTACATCATAGTTTAGAACAATTGCAAAGTGTAACGCCGGCCCAAGCCTGTAAGCATCCAAACTGGTCGATGGGACAAAAAATTTCTGTTGATTCTGCAACGCTGATGAATAAAGGCTTGGAATTGATCGAAGCCTGTCATCTTTTTGCAGTTGAAGAACAATTTGTAACAGTTGTTGTTCATCCACAGAGTATCATTCATTCAATGGTTCAATATGTAGATGGTTCGACTTTGGCACAAATGGGTAATCCTGATATGTGTACGCCTATTGCTCATGCATTAGCATGGCCGAAGCGTATTCAAACACATGTTCCTCCATTAGATTTATTTGTTCATTCACAGTTAAACTTTGAACAGCCTGATATACAGCGATTCCCAGCGCTAAAATTAGCACGCCAAGCCATGAAGGCAGGTGGCTTAGCTCCAACGATTTTAAATGCAGCCAATGAAATCGCCGTGGCAGCATTTTTGCATGAGAAAATTGGCTTTACTCAAATCCCTCAAATTGTGGAACATGTGTTGGGGCAAGTTGAAAACTCAGCTGCAAATAATATTGATGTTATTTTGCATGCAGATAAATCGGCACGTATGGTTGCTGAAAAAGCAGTATTGAATTCAGGAAGTTAAGACATGAATGCCTTGTTTATGATTATTGCAGCAATATTGCTACTTGGACCGTTGATAGCGATTCATGAATTTGGGCACTATTTTGTTGCACGTAAACTGGGCGTAAAGGTTTTGGTTTATTCGATTGGTTTTGGCCCAACACTGCTCAAGTGGACGTCAAAGAAGTCGGGTATTCAATATCAACTGTCTGCATTACCACTGGGTGGTTATGTCAAAATGTTGGATGAACGAGAAGGTGATGTCGCAGCAGAAGACTTACCAAAAGCATTTAACCGACAACACCCTTGGAAGCGTATTGCAATTGTTGCGGCAGGGCCACTCATTAACTTGGCTTTTGCAGTAGTGTTGTTTTGGATTTTATTTTTACCAGCTCAGGAACAGCTGAATACGCGCGTAGGTAAAATTTTACCAAATACGCCTGCAGCAGCTGCGCAAATGCAGACTGGTGATAAAATTACTGCCGTAGATGGTACTCAAGTATCTACTTGGGAGCGCTTGAATTATGCCTTGGTTGATCGTGTGGGTGAGACCGGCAATATTCAAATTCAAGCTGAACGTGCAGGGCAAATTCAAAACTTCAGTTTACCGATACAGAGTTTCTTACGCGATCAAACTCAGTCACCACTCGATGTTCTTGGTTTTACGCCATATCGTCCTGAAATTCCTGCAGTGGTTTCAAAACTCAGTGAAGATGGTGCAGCGATTCGCCAAGGGATGCAAGTGGGTGATCGAATTGTTTCGATCGATGGCGTAAAAATGAAAGACTGGTTTGATGTTGTACAAGTTGTACAAGCTTCTCCAGAAAAGTTACTTAAAATTGATGTTTTACGACAAAATAAAATTGTGCATTTAAACGTGATGCCGCAAGGTAAGCGTGACCAAATGGGTAAAGTCACAGGGCTTTTAGGTGTACAAAGTGATCCGGGTAAAGTCAATATTCCAGCCGAATACAAACAAACCATTCAATACACGCCTGTAGAGGCGATGGGCAAAGCCGTAGAAAAAACAGGTCAGATCTCTAGTATGATCCTGAATTCTATTGTAAAAATGGTGCGTGGTTTGGTTGGTTTAGATAATTTATCTGGTCCGATTACTATTGCGAAAGTGGCTGGACAAAGTGCTGAGATGGGGTGGCAAACCTTCATTTCATTTATGGCACTGATGAGTGTAAGTTTGGGTATTTTAAATTTACTACCGATTCCTATGCTCGATGGCGGTCATTTAATTTACTATTTTATTGAATTAATTCGTGGTAAACCTGTTTCTGAACAAATACAATTGGTTGGATTAAAAATTGGTATGGTATTGCTGGGTAGCATGATGCTACTGGCTCTATTCAATGACATTATGCGTTTATAAGAACGTTATACGAAATAAATTAACAGCGGAAAAGACTGGCATGCAGCACAAACATTTATTTATGCCATTGGCACTGGTTAGTGCTATGGCCGTAGCACAACAAGTATATGCAGCAGATGATTTTGTAGTACAAGATATTCGTGTTGATGGCTTAGTGCGTTTAACTCCTGACAATGTAGCCGGAATGATCCCATTCTCCGCTGGTGATCGTGTCAATGATCAAATCATTTCAAACTCAATTCGTAGCATGTTTGCGTCGGGTTTGTTTGATGATGTGAAGTCTTCACAAGTCGGTAATACCCTTGTATATACAGTGGTCGAACGCCCAGTAATTTCTAAAGTTGAGCTAAAAGGCAATAAACTTATTCCTAAAGAAGCCTTGGAAGAAGGCTTAAAGAAAATGGGTCTGTCCGAAGGTGAAGTTTTAAAGAAATCATCTTTGCAAACGGTTGAAACTGAATTAGAACAACAGTACATGCAGCAAGGTCGCTACGATGCTGATGTCAAAGTGATTACAACCGCTCAACCGAATAACCGTGTCAATGTCTTAATTGAGTTTGAAGAAGGCCAATCTGCCAAAGTATTTGATATCAATATCATTGGTAATACAGTCTTTAAAGAAAGCGAAATTAAACAAATTTTTGCATTAAAAGAAAGTGGTTGGAACTCGATCATTTCTCGTAATGACCGCTATGCACGTGAAAAAATGGCTGCGAGTTTAGAAGCGTTACGTGCGATGTATCTCAACAAAGGTTACATCAACTTCAACATTACCAATTCAAGTCTAAATTTGAGTGAAGATAAAAAACACGTCTTTATCGAAGTTTCGGTGGATGAAGGTGAACAATTTAAGTTTGGTGAAACCCATTTCTTAGGTGATACGCTTTATACGCAAACTGATTTAAACGCTTTAAAACTCTATAAAGATGGCGATTTATATTCACAAGAAAAAGTGAATGGTGTGAAACAGCTTTTACTTCGTAAATATGGTAATGCAGGTTACTACTTTGCAGAAGTGAACATTGTTCCTGAAATCAATAAAGACACAAAATTGGTTGATTTAAATTACTATGTGAATCCGGGTCAGCAAGTCACTGTTCGCCGTATTAATTTCACAGGTAACTCGAAAACAGCTGATGAAGTTCTACGTCGTGAAATGCGTCAAATGGAAGGCGCATTAGCAAGTAACGAAAAAATTGATTTGTCTAAAGTGCGTTTAGAACGTACTGGTTTCTTTAAAACCGTTGATGTTAAGCCTGCACGTATTCCGGGTACCCCAGATCAAATTGATTTAAATGTAAATGTTGAAGAGCAGCATTCGGGGACAAGTACTTTAGCTGTTGGTTTCTCACAAAGTGGCGGTGTAACTTTCCAAGCAGGTTTGAGTCAAACCAACTTCTTGGGTACAGGTAATGCAGTTTCTATCGATTTGTCTCGTTCAGAGACTCAAGATTATTACAACCTCAGTGTAACTGACCCATACTTCACTATTGATGGTGTACGCCGTGGTTATAACTTGTACTACCGTAAAACCAAGTTAGATAACGACTATAACGTTAACAACTACGTCACTGATAGTTTTGGTGGTGGTATCAACTTTGGTTATCCGATCGATGAAAACCAAAGTATCAGTATGGGTTTGAATATTGATCAAACTGATGTAACTACAGGCCCATATGTATCTACGTATGTCCGTGACTACTTACTTGCTAACGGTGGTAAAGCTACAGGGAAAGGTTCTTACTGCCCAAAAGATGCTAATGGTGAGTCTCAAAATACTGTACCTGTTTATAATGATAAAAACGAAATAATTGGTTATAAATGTGCTGTTGAAGAAATTACTTATGATAATGAATTTAAAGGTGATTTCTTAACTTATAACCTTAACTTAGGTTGGTCGTACAACACCTTGAATCGCCCGGTATTCCCTACATCGGGTATGTCACACCGCGTCAATGCCGAAATTGCATTACCGGGCAGTGATGTTGAATATCAAAAAATTACTTACGACGCACAAGCTTATTTCCCACTAGGTAAAGACTTTGTGTTACGTGGTTACGGTAAGTTAGGCTATGGTAATGATTTACCATTCTATAAAAACTTCTATGCAGGTGGTTTTGGTTCGGTACGTGGCTATGACAACAGTACTCTAGGGCCGAAATATCCTGGTGTGTATTATGATGCGCAAAATCAGGTTGACTACGATCCAGAAGAAGTTGGTGGTAATGCTTTAATTCAATTTGGTACTGAATTGGCTTTACCTGTGCCATTTAAAGGCGATTGGGCGCGTCAAGTTCGTCCAGTATTGTTTGCTGAAGGCGCACAAGTATTTGACACCCAATGTGACGTTCCTAAATCTAGTGAAGACCGTCAATACTGTAAAGATAACTACGGCTTTGATATGAATAACATGCGTTATAGCGTTGGTGCAGGCTTTACTTGGATCACGATGATTGGCCCAATTTCACTGAGTTATGCATTCCCGCTGAATGACAAAGCTGGCGATGAAACAAAAGAAATTCAATTCGAGATTGGTCGTACGTTCTAAGTACGACCCTTCGAGGAATAACAAAATTACAGGTTGATAAGATGAATAAATTATTTGCTGGTTTGGCAGTATTGGGTATGTCATGTTCTGCAGTGGTACATGCAGCAGGTTACGGTGTGGTTGATTTAGAAAAGGTGGTTGATCAAAGCACTTATCTAAAACAACAAAATGCTCAAATTCAACAGCAGTTGAAACCACAAACCACTAAAATTGAATCACTGGCTAAAGAGCTGGAAGCAATGCAACAGAAAGCTCAGCAAGGTGGTGATAAGTTGACTGCTGCGCAAAAGCAGCAAATGGGTCAACAGTATCAAACTAAACTCAAAGAGCTGACTGATTTACAGCAAAAACTTCAAGCTTCGGTTCAAGGTAATATCCAGTCCTTAAATCGCACGATGGATACTCGAATCAAGCAAGTTGCAGAACAATTGCGCACAGAAAATAAGTTAGATGTTGTTTTGAATAAAAATTCAGCACTTGCGTATGACCCTAAGTTTGATTTAACTGATAAAATGATTCAAAAGGTTAATGCAATTAAATAATCAATGAATTCTCAAAAATTCAGTTTAGAAAAGCTTGCTCAACTTGTTCAAGGTCAATGTATTGGTCAGCTAGACTTGCAATTCAGTGGAATGGCAAGTTTGGAGAGTGCTCAACCGCATCAGCTTGCATTTTTAAACGCAGATAAATATCTGAATGAAGCTCAACAGTCTCAGGCTGGTGCGCTGATTGTGACTGCAGACATGCAGTCACAAATCCCTTCACAGCAAAACTTCATTGTTGTACCCAATCCGTATCTGGCTTTCGCTATTCTAACGCATGTTTTTGAAAAAAAATCTGTAGAAATAGGAATTGAAAGTACTGCTCAAATTCATCCTTCAGCAATCATTTCTGATACTGCTTATATTGGGCATTATGTGGTGATTGGTGCGAATAGTGTGGTGGGTGAAGGAACGCGCATTGAATCACAAGTGAAGATTGATCATGGTGTTGAAATTGGTAAAGATTGTTTTATCGATTCGCATGTGACGATTACTGGTGAAGCCAAGTTAGGTGATCGTGTACGTATCCATGCAAATACGGTGGTCGGTGGTGAAGGATTTGGTTTTGCACCTTATCAAGGGAAATGGCATCGTATTGCTCAATTAGGTTCTGTACGTATAGGGAATGATGTGCGTATTGGTTCAAATTGTAGTATCGACCGTGGTGCTTTAGATGACACAATTTTGGAAGATGGTGTCATTATTGATAACCTTGTGCAAATCGCGCATAACGTCAAAGTTGGTGCAAATACAGCAATGGCTGCGAAATGTGGCATTGCAGGTAGTACAACTATTGGCAAAAATTGTGTGCTAGCAGGGGCTGTTGGTATCGTAGGTCACATTAATATTGCAGATAATGTGACAATTACTGGTATGTCAATGGTCACAAAAAGTATTTCCGTTGCTGGTAGTTATTCTTCAGGTACGCCAATGCTTGAAAGTGGTTCTTGGAAAAAGGCAGCAATCCGCTTTAAACAATTAGCAGATGTGCCATTGACCCAATTGGTCAAACGACTTGATCATATGCAGTCTCAAATTGAGTCCCTTGAATCAACATTTAAATTGCGTAAATAATTATGATGACAGAGTCGAATACCCCAGCTTTCACAAAACCTGAATTACCAATGACTATTCAGACTATTCGTGAATATTTGCCACATCGTTATCCGTTTTTATTGGTTGATCGTGTTGTTGAAGTGACTGACAACGGGATTGTAGGCTATAAAAATGTAACGATTAATGAAGAATTTTTACAAGGCCATTTCCCTGAATACCCAATTATGCCGGGTGTGCTGATTGTTGAAGCATTGGCGCAAGTATCGGGTATTTTAGGTTTCATTATGAATAATGAGAAACCTTCAGCGGGTTCGCTGTTCTTATTTGCTGGTGCAGAGAAGGTTCGATTTAAAAAACAAGTCGTTGCAGGCGATCAACTTGTATTAAAATCGGAATTAGTGATGCAAAAGCGTGGCATTTACAAATATAATTGTGTTGCCACTGTAGATGGCGTAGTCGCAGCAACCGCGGAAATTATGGTTTCGCATCAGAAAACAGAGACAGCATGAGCAATAACGAATTAATTCATCCTACCGCCATTATTGACTCATCAGCAGTAATTGCTCCGGATGTGCAAATTGGACCATATTGTATTATTGGTCCTAAAGTCACAATTGGAGCGGGCACTAAACTGCATTCACATGTTGTGGTGGGTGGTTATACCCGTATTGGTCAACATAACGAAATTTTTCAATTTGCCAGTGTTGGTGAAGTTTGCCAAGACTTGAAATATGCTGGTGAAGAAACGTGGTTAGAAATCGGTGATTATAACTCGATTCGTGAACACTGTAGTTTACATCGTGGTACTGTTCAAGATCAGGGTCTAACTAAAGTTGGTAGTCACAATTTATTGATGGTGAATACACATATTGCACATGACTGTGTAGTAGGTGATCATAATATTTTTGCTAATAACGTCGGCGTTGCAGGTCATGTCCACATTGGTGATTACGTCATCGTAGGTGGTAACTCTGGTATTCATCAATTCTGTAAAATTGATTCATACAGTATGATTGGTGGTGCATCGCTTATTTTGAAAGATGTACCTGCTTATGTCATGGTATCTGGTAATCCAGCCCATGCTTTTGCAATGAACATTGAAGGAATGCGTCGTAAAGGTTGGTCTAAAAATGTGATTCAAGGTTTACGTGAATCTTTTAAATTGATCTATAAAGATGGTTTAACGACGAATGAAGCGATTGAGCGTATTCGCATTGAAATTTTGCCTGAAGTGGCAGAAGCGCAATTGTTGATTGACTCACTTGAGCAGTCTAAGCGCGGTATTGTGCGCTAAATGCTGCGAATAAAAAAAGACACCTTATAAGGTGTCTTTTTTTGCATTAAAAAATAGTTCTATTTTTTAACAAAGCCTGCTTCTTCAGATTTTGGATACTTTTGGGTGAGCTTGGTTTTGAGCTGCGTTGCTAAATTGCTATTTCGATCGACATCTTTTGCAATGCTATACAGTTGATATAACGCTCTAGGCGCGCGGGTCGATTCAGGGTATTGATCTACCACGATACTATAGTTCTTTTTCGCTTCCGCGTAGTTGGTCGGTTCAACAGCAAGGTTGAACTCAGCTAGCCAAAAATATGCATTGCTAATATAGACACTGTTAGGATTATTCTTAATAAAGTTTTTCATCGGTGCAATGGCTTTTTTCGCACCACCTTGTTTGTATGCATCTAAAGCAACGGTATATGCCGCTTTCTCGAGCTCAAGTGAGTCACCACCTGCATTTACAGGTTGGTTTGCAGATGAGCTTAATGTTGCTTGGGTCGTAGGTTGTTTAATAGGTGTAGGCGCTGTATTAGCTGTTACTGGGTGCAGTACCTTGTTGGTTATCCTCCGCGGCCTCTGTGTCTCCACTTGGATCTACTTTTTGTTGGAGTAGTTCTAAACGTTGATCTAAATCTGCATAGCGGTTTGTAAGTTCACTTTTTAATTGTTCGATAATATTGTCTTGCTCTTCCATTTTACCGCGTAAGCTACGCAATTCATTTTCAAGCTGTTGGTTCTTCTGCATAAGCTGCCAATTCAAATTGGTTGGAATAGAGGTAGAGCCAGCACCTGTTTGAATGGCCGTATTATTTGCTGTATACACAGTACCATTATTAGCGCCACTCAAACCACGAGATTCAATTGGAATATTTGCAAATAATGCACCTGAGCAAGTCAATGTAAGGGCACACAATACATGCTGTTTAAACATCATAAAAATTCCATGTAGTTACAAGCATGTCCGTATAGAATAGTTTTATTACAGACAGCTTTAGATAAAACGATAACCACATTAAAAACGCCAAAGATCTGAATTGCAATAAGCTTTTACAATCTTGTTGTGTATTAAAGTAAAAATATAGTGATGAAGTTTCACGTTTTCTACATCATCGACCATCATATTGATTTATAAATAATCAAACAGTGTTTTCTACTCAGGAATTCTTGGTTTTAGGCTTGCATGTTTATTAAAAATCTCTATACTCTGTTCTTGCAATGGTAGCCCTGCCGGTTACTTCGCAATTGTACTCTACAAACCCCGCCAGGACCGGAAGGTAGCAACGGTAGTAGAAATATGATGTGCCGAAGTCTTGCTGGTAGGGTTGCCACCAGTTTCAATAATAATAAATTAAACGTCCTCTCATTTTTTCAATCCTATATTATTCTTTATTTTAGTTTTATTAATTCTTCATTTAGATCTATATTTTTTTTATTCGTCATCAAATTCTTTACGTGCAATCACTTTAAAAATCGTATCGAGATCAAAGCCTCGATATTGCAAAAAACGTATTTGTTTGGCTTTTTGTTTTGGATCACGTTCAACAGCTTTGCCAAATTTTTTTATCTTGAGCTGGTAGGCTTCAGTGACCCAATCTGTTTCTTTTAATTCATCCTGAATTAATTCACTGTCTACTTTTTTATTTTTTAACGCGAGCTTTATACGATTAGGGCCTTTACCTTTACGTTTTTGACTCGATAGCACCATCTCTGCTACACGCTGATCGCTTTGATAGTTCTCACGCGCGAGTTCTTCCACCAAGTCTATGACTTCTTCACGGCTATCCGCATACAGTGCTAATTTCTCGATTAAATCCGCTTTTGAGTATTCTTTACGTGTGAGTACTGCAAAAGCGTACGAGCGTAGACGAGAGCCGCGCAGTCCTGGTTTTTTTTCAGCATGAACATCTTTACCATTGGTGTCAAAATGCAACGCAGTGTGATCGATCACCGAAGTATTGTCATGTGAAATGTCAGTTTGTGCAGCATGATTTACGCAGGTAGTTTCTTCAGCTTCTGCAAACTGTTGTTTCAGTGCTTCATAATCAAGCAAGAGTGGAAAATGGTCTTTAGTCATGGGGTCATTTTAATACAAATTTTGAGTGCAAAACAAAACGCCCCGTAGGGCGTTTCGTGTGCTATTAAAGTATGCTGTAATTAAGCATCTAAAAAGTCTGGTTCTTCTTCGTCTTTGTCTTCTACAGGTGCTGTACCCGTAGTCAGAAGTTGTTCACGAATCAGTTTTTCGATAGTTTGCACAAGTTCAGGGTGTTCTTCTAAGTGGCGAATGGTATTGTTTTTACCTTGCCCAATCTTGTCACCTTGGTATGAATACCAAGCACCTGCTTTTTGAACAATTTCTTGTTGTACTGCGAGGTCAACAAGCTCACCTAAATGGTTCACGCCTTTACCATAAAGAATTTGGAAAATCGCTTCACGGAATGGAGGAGCCATTTTGTTTTTCACAACTTTCACTTTGGTTTCTGAACCAATGATTTCGTCGCCTTCTTTCACTTGACCAATACGGCGGATATCTAAACGTACAGATGCATAGAATTTAAGTGCATTACCACCAGTTGTGGTTTCTGGGCTACCAAACATTACACCAATCTTCATACGAATTTGGTTAATGAAGATCACCATACAGTTAGAACGTTTCGCATTACCGGTAATTTTACGCAGTGCTTGGCTCATCAGACGAGCTTGTAAGCCCATGTGTGAGTCACCCATTTCGCCTTCAATTTCGGCGCGAGGGGTCAGTGCAGCGACCGAGTCGACAACGATCAGGTCAATGGCACCTGAACGTACCAGCATGTCTGCAATTTCAAGTGCTTGTTCACCATTGTCTGGCTGTGAAACAAGTAAGTTATCAATATCTACGCCAAGTTTACGTGCGTATTGAGGGTCTAATGCATGTTCAGCATCGATGAATGCACAAGTACCGCCAGCTTTCTGACATTGTGCAATAGCTTGTAATGTCATAGTCGTTTTACCAGAAGATTCAGGACCGTAGATTTCTACGATACGACCTTTAGGCAAACCACCAATACCTAGTGCGATATCTAATGTTAAAGAACCTGTAGAGACAGCTTCAACTGCCTGTACGGTGTTATCACCAAGACGCATAACGGTGTTTTTACCAAACTGCTTTTCAATTTGGCTTAAGGCCGCATTTAACGCCTTGCTTTTATTATCATCCATCTTACAACCTCAATACGATGTCACGAAACAATATACTCAAGTGGATGTATTCAGTTTAAATCTGTTCCACGAGGGTATAGTGACAGAAATCATCCTTTTGTTCTATGAAAATCACAACAGGTGCGACATGTTGTGACGCTTTTAACTTAATCATCATTATAAGACCATTGCTGGTCAAACTGTTGATCATTTTCTCTTTTAAATTTACCAATATCTCGACGATCTTTTTTACTTGGTCGATGATCTGGCCGAGCTAGATTATGCAATTTTCTTTGTGATGCGAGCAATTCCCGTTTTGCAATACTGACCTCAGTTTCATCATAAAGCAGCTGAGCGGTTGGGGCAGGCCCACGAACATCCGACAGTGCTTTCACCACCACGGTTTTTTTCTCAAGGCCTTGTGCAATGGTTAATTCCATGCCTACACGAACTTCACGAGAGACTTTAACGCGTTCGCCATTATGATGAACTTTACCGCCTTCAATAGCATTTTTGGCAATAGAGCGTGTTTTAAAAAAACGTGCAGCCCACAACCATTTGTCTATACGCATACCAACCGCATCTTCGGATAGATTTGATTTACGCATATTTTTTCTGTTCCTCGGCTTGCTCAGTCGTTTGAGCTTCTAAAATAGGGATTAAATCTGTTAATGCGGACAGCATTGGGTAATTGCAAGTCTCGCGAGGCGCTTTGGCAGATGAAGGTTGCTGAATCGAATAGAGCTGTTCAATCCCAAAAAGTTTTGCACCATTGAGCACTTTTTCTGTGTCATCAATGAAATAACAGTTTTTTGCATCGAAGAGATGTTTGCTTGCTAATATTTGCCAAAACTCAATAAACTCTTTGGCATGACCGAGAGTCTCTGAACTGACGATAACATCGAAAAAATCACGAAGACCGGTTTCTTCAAGTTTGAATTGTAAGCCTGCATAGTCGGCATTGGTCGCAAGCCAAATAGGATAGCCATTTTCTTTCAGATAGGTGAGTAGCTCAATGCAGCCTTCGCGTTTAGCCACTTTGGCTTTTTGTTCTATTTGCATTGCCAAAACATCAACACCAACTTGTGATGTCCAAAAGCGAGAGGAGTACCATTTTAGGGTATGATTATGTTGTTGATAAAAACTAAATAGCGTTTGCTTGCTTTGTTCGAGTGAGCACTGATGCTGTTCAGCATAGCGAATTGGCAGCAGCTCATTCCAGATAAAATCATCATAAGCAAGATCGAGTAAAGTACCGTCCATATCAAAGATGATCGTCGGCTTTTCTGAGTAATTTGGCATATAAAGGTATTCTATGTTTAAAACAACAACAGCACCGCAAGACCCACTGATTTTGCAGTTGGTTCCCATTGTGACACAAGCTTGCGAAATTTTGCGAGAAGAATATCAGCGTTATTGCTCAGGTGCAGATTTTGATGTGGAACGTAAAAGTGATGATTCACCTGTAACGCAAGCTGACTATCGTGCAAATAGCTATATTACCCAAGCTTTATCCGTAGTTTCTAACTTGCCTGTATTGTCAGAAGAAGGTGATAAGTCAGAGCGTATGCAATGGCAAAGATTTTGGCTGCTTGATCCTTTGGATGGTACCAAAGAGTTTTTACATAAAAGACCTGAATTTACCATTAATTTGAGTTTGGTTGATGGCGCCAATACCACCTTTGCCATATTGGCGATCCCGGGGGAATATAGCGTATATATTTGCCCCTTTGCGGGACTGCCGTTGAAATATGATAGCCAGTCAACTGCATGGTATGAATATGTTGAAACCTCTGAAGAGAATGTCGTACATGTTGGCTTGAGTCAGAGTGCTAAAAATAAACCGATTTATACGGACTATCTAGACGCTTTAGAAAAACTCACTCCTTATCAGGCCTACCATGCTGGTAGTGCATATAAGTTTTGTATGATGTTAGAAGATCGAGTGGATATTTACCCGCGTTTTCATCCTACCTGTGAATGGGATACCAGTGCTGGACAATGTTTAATCGAGCGTATTGGTGGTGGATTGGTTGATTTTAAAGGTCGCGCATTTTTATATAACCAGCGCAAGACTTTATTAAATGGTGGATTTATTGCATTTAAAAATGCCGAAATGAAAGAATTGGCCTTAAATGCTTTGGCAAACATGCCTGACAAAACTTGAGCTAAATCGGGTTCATGCTATAGTGTCAGCACACTCCGTTAAATCTCCTGCATTTAAGAACTGTCAATTATGGCCCTAGATTTGCTCCCTCCTAGTATGCTGAAAGCAATAGACTTATTGCCGGATGAAAAGACGCCTGTAACATTGTTTACACGTCATTCCATTCGTGAAGTTGTACAAGGACAAGGCTTGGCCGGTTATGACTTGCAACTGACCCATCAAGGACGTGATTTAGCCGAAGCGTGGGGCAGCTATTTGGTTGAAAATACCGATCGTGTCATTCAGCACTGTATTTCGAGTCCAATTCAACGCTGTGTGGATACGGCGGCATTGATGATTCAAGGTGCGGATAACGTCACGATTGAACCGAATACCCACCATATCGAGATCATTGAACAAGGATTATTGGTCGAGCCGGGGAGTTTTGTGCTCGATATTAAAAAAGCAGGACCATATTTTCAAAAGCAAGGCGCTTTGGGCTTTATCAATAGTTTTGTGAATAATGCTTTGCCGGGTATGAAACAGCCCATTCATGGGGTGGTAGATGTATTGGAGTTGATTTACAACACTCATCCAACCAATGATTATGGGCTGAGTCTAGCGGTGAGTCATGACACGATTTTGGCTGCAATTCTTGCCATTATTTCAGGTAAAAATATCGTGACACGCGAAGACTGGCCGAAAATGATGGAAGGTTTATTTGTTTGGTTTGAAGGAGATGTATTCCTTGAATCTAAACTGAAATGGATTTGGCGTGGTGAACTAAATGAATTAAATATTCGTGAATTTCAGCAAGCTGAACAGCAACTTTAAGAAATTTTGCTAATAATAAAAAAATTTAAAAAAGGCATCCTATAAATGGATGCCTTTTTTATCTGCTTCAATATTTCATTAAATAAAAGATTAAATATTGGCTTTAATTCGTGCAGGATACTGATTTAAATCAATACTTGAACCGTCGTCACTATAAGGCCAGCGGCTAGTATTGACAGGGAGATGTTGTTGGTGGATTCGACTGTATTTGTCTGCGGCAATCAATGTGGCAATGTCATGATCTTTAATGCTATACGCTTGCACGAGTTCAACTGGATATTGTGTGCGTTCAAAAAATGCAGCTTCCGTTTCCCCTTGATGCAGCGCAAAGATGCGTTCTACAGCCGGTAAATACACGCCATATGCTAACCATGAGTCTACGCCTTGAGAGGCTTGAATCTCAGCGGTTGATTTCATATTTGAAATGACTTTACCTAAAATGTCTTTTTCACCTTTCGATGTAAAATATTCAATATATTGATTTTCTGCTTCTGCAAATTTTTCTAATGATGGCAAAAATTGGTTAATCGACATTTTTATCCCTCTTTTCATTTGTACAGCAATGGCTGCCTAGGATGAAAATTAAAATACCATAAAAAATATATGGGATTAAACCATTTCTAAAAATTTTTATTTACAAAGTTTCTAAAAATATCCTGACAATTTTTGTCGGGAATATACGATTGTATTTAAAGGACTACACCTTAATTTTAGTTGATAAGTGAAGTACCTGTCACAGCAATCGTGATTCAGCCAATACTAAATATTTAGATTTAATTTGAATTGTTAATAAGTGACAAAACGCGGCAATTGAATGATTAATAAAAAGAAAATAGCATTATATTTGTTGTAACTTATTGATTTATATATTTTATGTAAGTCTCTTTATTGGATTTTTTTGTGGCTAATTGGGGAATAGTAGTGAAAAGTGTGATAGATTTTTCATATAACAAATTATCAATTTGTATTGTGTCATTCATGTTAGTTGCTTGTGGTGGTGGAGGCGGTGGTGATAGTTCAAGTGGTTCTGCATCAACTGCAAATTATCCAGAACCGACCCAAGACATAGTCGATGATACCAGTATTGGCTTTTATGACTACGATGCAAATGATGCTGTTCGTGAAATACGAAATGATTTAGTCGGCAACTTTTCAGCGCAAGTTCAATTTGGTCAAAGTCATGTCGTCGATCCGAATGCGAACGAAGCCAAGAAAATGCCACAGTTAACCAGTGAAAAAGAAGCGCTGCTTATCGTGACGCCAACACTTGATATGCAAAACATCAAGCAACTCAAAGTAGAAATCTATCAAAACAACCGCTTAATTCGTACCGCGACATTGGATGATCCGACGCAAATGCCTGTTTCAGACCAGAGTGGGCAAAGAGGTCGTCCAGATGTTTGGTACAGTAAACGCGCGTGGACCACGAAACTCAATTGGGATGAAGTTAAACCCGGTCTAAGATTAAAATTTATCGATGCAAATAAAGTCAGCGGTGAATTGGCTGAAGATAAAATCGATTTTGCTGCACCAGGTGAATTGGTTTTAAATAATATCCGTGTTGGTATGTTGGCAGATAAGCCAAATTCTACCGGTCACTATATGCTGCTTGAGCCTGAAAAAGCAGGTACAGATTATTTCCAAACCATTCCTGCAGCAGAAATGACCGTTGCACAATATGATGATATGCAGTTAACACGTGCAATGGTTTCCTCAGGTGTTATTTATGACAGTAAAAGTGCTGGAGATGGTGGTGTTTATGCAGGAGACATGCGTGAAGATGTCGGTAAATCAACCTTTAGTGTCGGTATAAACCTTGCCAACTGGGGCATTACCAGTGCATCTATGGCCAACCAAAGCCAGCCACAATTAACCCAAACAGTGGTTGTCCATCATACGAAGGGGAGCTATGCCAATGGTGTGCATACTCATGGACTGAGTGGCGGTAATGGTATGCTGACGCTCTATGATTCTGTAGGGAATGAATTTAGCCATGAAATCGGTCATCACTATGGTTTAGGACATTACCCTGGTCAGGTAGGCGACAATCTATTTTGGGCTGCACATCATGCGGATAGTGGATGGGGCTATATTGCCAACCGTCATATGATGCGTGGTAATTTATCGTGGACAGCGACATGGAAGTGGGATGGTAGCAATGGGATCCCTAATTTTAAAAATCTGTTCCCGTACGGTAAAGATGCCATGTCTGGAGGGTATACCGATAGTAATGTATCACGATATACGCACTACACGGGTTACAGCACATTCCTGAAAATTCAACCACACTTTGACCGTTATGTCTGGGATGAAACATCACCTACAGGCTATAAAAAGTGGAACAAAACCACTCGTGAGATGGAAGTCGCACAACCGAAAATGCCAAATTCGACGGCTCCGGTTTGGTATAACGCAGATCAAAATTATCCACGACCACGGGTCTTTGGGCAGCCTGTCATTACAATTTTAGGTGGTTATGATCCAGTCAATCAAGTCGGTTTGTTATACCCTGCGGCACGTTCAAACTGGGGCAATGTTTATGATCTAACAGCTGCCAATACGGCCTTAGATCAAGCGGCATGTTGGTTGAATGTGCAATACACTCATAAAGTCAACAATATTGCTTTAGCACCTGCACGATTAGGTAGTAATGCCAATAAACTGCATGTCAATTTAGCTTTGGCAGATCAACCACAGAAGGTCGATTTATACTGTAAAAAAGCAGGTGAAGAAGCCAAATTATTAGCAAATATTGATATTCCAGTTTACAGCACAGCGATCAAGCCGGCCGTCAAAATTGGACGTCAACATGGTTATAGTGCTTTGCGTGCTATTGAACTTCCTCAATTGGAAAGTGCTTTGGAAGCGCAAGCTGCAAATGCTGTTGTTGCTCTTAATCCAACTGAAAAAATGCTGTATGAGTCATATAAAAATGACAAGTCATTGATGAATAGTGTGGCGCGTCAGCAATTAACCCGTTATGAGTCGCAACAAAACACCGCATACCGACTAAATCGTTGGATGAATGTGTATGCTCAAGACCTAACCAATCAAGTACCTGAGGCGCAAAGCGCGCTCGAAGCATTTATGAAAAAGCTTTCAGTCACTCAAGAAGGTTTGTTCGAGCAGGCGACATTGATCAAAAATGGTAACAACTGTTTGAAATCTGAAACCTTAACTGATGGAACATTAAATTTATACATCAGTGGCCCAAGCGGTTGTACGGCGGATGATACTGAACAGTGGGTATATGATGCGATTGGTCGTATACACAGCAAGTCAAATCCAGATCAATGCATAACAGGCAACGGTGGTTCAGCTAAAGTGACGCTAGAACGTTGCGTGTTAAACCAAACCAACCAAATTTGGACCATGGACCCTACGACTACAACGATTCGTCAAAGTGGTCAATGTATGGATTTAAATACGGGACGTTTGCAGAATAACCGTGCGGATTTAATTCGATATAGCTGTACCAATGGTGGCAATCAACGTTGGACAAATTTGACAGCAAGCCAAAACTTATTATGGACATATTTATCAGCGACGAATATGAGGTTGATCAATAAATAATCTGTAAATAGAAAATAAGGTCCTTATTGGACCTTATTTTTTTGCCTTTAAAAATCGATAGGCACAAAAAAAGCCCTAAAAAGGGCTTTTTTCATCGCAACAAATTAGTTAGCTAAAGCTTTAACTTGTGCATTTAAACGGCTCTTATGACGAGCAGCTTTGTTTTTATGGATGATGCCTTTATCAGCCATACGGTCGATTACAGGAACAGCTTTTTTGTAAGCTTCTGTAGCGACAGCGTAATCACCAGCAGCAATAGCAGCTACTGTGCGTTTAAGATAAGTACGAACCATAGAACGTAAGCTTGCGTTGTGTTGACGTGCTTTAACGTTTTGACGAGCACGTTTTTTTGCTTGAGCAGAGTTTGCCACTCGTGCACTCCTTGAAATAGATTGGTCTGGGCGGGCTGAAATTACATCTGAAAACCAACATCAGAAGAACTATCACCAGCCCGTAAACAAGTGCCATATTGTGATTAAACTAAGCGCTTAAGTCAAGTCTTGACATGCTTTGACAACATTTTAGATGCAGAAAAATTTTAAAGAAAACGTTAGATTAGTCTAAAGTGATTGAGATTGTATGAAAAATGACTAAAAGTATAGAGAATGCAATTGTCATTGGGGCAACAGGATTGGTCGGGCGGGAGCTGGTTCGTCAGCTCAGTCAAAATACAGGATGTAAGAATATTACTGCTGTGGTACGTCAGCGTGACCATGAACTGAATGGACTGGCAAAAGTTCAACAATTGGTTATTAGTGACTTTCTTTCTCTGACTCAGGATGATGTGAGAGATTATAGTCATGCCTTTAGTTGTTTAGGCTCGACCATTAAAAAAGCAGGGTCTAAAGATAATTTTTATCAAATTGATTTTAGCATCAATGCGCATTTTGCTGAATTATTAGAATATACAGAAACCCATTTGATCATTGTCAGTGCTATGGGCGCTGACGCCAATTCCGCATTTTTTTATAATCGAGTCAAAGGGGAATTGGAATATTATTTAAAAACCTTAAAGTTAAATCAACTTTCGATATTAAAGCCTTCGCTGTTACTTGGTGAGCGTCATGAATCTCGACGTTTAGAAGATGCGACACAGAAGCTCTATATGCGCTTTTCGCATTTTGTGCCTGACCGTTTCAAATTTAAGCCAGTGACAGCACAGCAAGTGGCTCATACTATGGTCGAGGCTGCACAAACTCAGACTGAAAAGTTCGAGATTTATGATAATTTACGCATACTAACAATTAAATGAGGGAAATACCGTGTCTACAGTTCCATTCGTCACCTGTGATTTACTTGATGATCATCCAGATAAAGAATTACAAGTGGTGATCCCGTCATTGGATGGTAAGTTCTTTCAAAGTTATGGTGCACGGAAAAGTTTTGGCGGTCAGGTGATTACGGTCAAATGTTTTGAAGATAACTCTCGTGTTAAAGAATTATTGGCAACCGATGGTACGGGTAAAGTATTGGTTGTGGATGGTGGTGCGTCGATGCGCTGTGCCTTGATGGGTGATATGATTGCTGAATCTGCAGTCAACAATCATTGGAATGGTGTCATTATTTACGGCTGCGTGCGTGATGTTGATGCGATTGCAGAACTTGATTTAGGTGTGCATGCTTTGGCTGCGATTCCACAAAAAAGTAACCGCAAAGGCGTGGGTGAAACAGATATTCCATTAAGTTTTGGTGGTGTAAACATTCAGTCTGGTGATTTTATCTATGCTGATAATAACGGCATCGTTGTTTCAAAAGAGCAATTGGTTGCTTTATAAGCGTATTTGAATTTTTAGTCGTGGAATGAAAGCGTAATTCTTGCTCATACACGACGATATAAATGTGAAAAAGAAAATACAAACATCAGCTGAGGACTCTCGGCTGTTGTATAAAAATACCAAATAAAAAAAGAAAGGAAAAAGTATGTTGTTGCATCAATTAAAAGTGGCGCAAGCGTTGCTCTCAGGCGTAGCAGAAGGCGGACGAGGTACAAATGGGACGCCTTATCCGAAACAACCTGAAAAAGCCCTTAAACTGTATGAATTTGAAGGGTCTCCCTATTGTCGTCGTGTACGAGAAGTACTAACCACACTCAATTTGGATTATGAGGTCTACCCATGTCCCAAAGGGGCTAAAAAGTACCGTTTAGAGGTACAGAAATTAGGTGGAAAACAACAATTTCCTTTCTTGGTGGATGACAATACTGGGGATCGTTTGTACGAATCTCAGCAAATTATTCATCATCTATTTAAACATTATGGCAAAACAGGCCAAACGCCTAAAAAATATGCCAATTATCCTAAAATTCCGTATGTTGCCTATGTTGGAACTTTAATTAATGGGGCTCAAGGGGTGTGGGTGCAGCGTAAAGTTATCCATCGTGATGCACCAAGTCAACTCTTAGAACTATGGGGTTTTGAAGCGAGTCCATATACACGCATCGTACGTAGCGCATTGTCTGAAATGGAATTGGCATATACCTTTCATAATGTGGCTAAGGAGCGTTGGCAAGATCAAGGATTAGCGATAATGCGCTTAAAACCTGGTAAATATGTACCTCTAAAAGGTGGTAAGCGTGAACAAGTGTTAAAAATCATGGGGAACAATATTCAAGTGCCATACTTGAAAGATCCTAATACTGGTGTAGAACTTTTTGAATCTGAAAAAATTGTGCAATATCTGAAAAAGCAATATTTGAGCTAATCTTACTCAAGTTTAAGCTAAGTGCAGTGTATAGTCAGACAGATGGCTATACACATATTGTAATGATAAATGGGTCTAAAATTAGAAGAAAAATGCATCATAGCTGCATCAATTGAATTAGAATAAATTATTAAAAATAAGAAATTTACTTAATTATAGGGATATCCTAAAAGGATTAAACTCATTAATGTAAAAGACATTTCATTTTTTCGGGGGAAGTAAATCATGTCACCACAAGAAGTCATACTACCCGTACCGGTGCTTGTCGTTGAAGATGAGGAAATTATTCAATTACGTTTACGTCAAATTTTGACGGAGCTGGGTTATAAGCGTGAAGAGCTTATCTTCACCAAAAATGTTAAAGAATCTATTCAAGCCGTAGAGACACAACCGATATCATTAGCCTTAGTTGACTTAGGTTTGCCTGATGGCAGTGGTATCGAAATTATTGAAAAAATACGTTCCCTCGAAAGTAATACTATGATCTTGGTTGTCTCTGCATGGAGTACACAAGAAAGCTTATTTGCTGCGATTAAAGCAGGTGCAACAGGCTATGTATTAAAAGAACGTGATGATGCTGAAGTACTTTTATCTATTCGGAGTATTTTACGTGGTGGGGCGCCGATTGACCCATTTATTGCACGAGAAATCCTAAAACAAATATCCGAAGCTGAAGCACCAAGTCCAGAACAAACAGTCGCCGATGAAGCAGACTTAAACCTGCTGACCAGTCGTGAAAAAGAAATTTTATGTTTGGTTGCTCAAGGTTTGAGTAACCGTGAGATTGCTGAACAGCTTTTTGTATCACGCTATACCGTAGAAAGCCATATTAAACATATTTACCGAAAATTAGCCGTAACGAAACGAACCAAAGCCGTGAGTACAGCAAGATCTATGGGTATTCTATAATGCGTAAAGGAGGATATTTTTTCTTATTTATCCTCTGTTTAGTATGGGGGAGCTTGAGTCATGCAGAGCAAGTATTCCCTGTAAATGATCAATGTAATGTAACTGTGAATAGCATTTCAAGGGTGAAGACACCATCCAATCAAGAATTACCCAGAACGGGATGGAAAACCACACAATTACCTGATCGTTGGAAAGAAGATAAAGACTGGGAAGGTTATCAAGGTGGTGCTTGGTATAGACTAGACTGGTCTTGGTACTGTAAAAATAATGCCCGTTTGGCAGAACCCATCGTACTATATATTGATTATATCATTAATACGGGTTCAGTCTTTCTGAATGGCGACTTGCTGTGGACCAATAAAAATCTTCAAGAACCGATTTCTAAAAGTTGGAATGTTGCGCGCTATTGGATTTTACCGATAAGTGGAATCAAACATGATCATAATGAAACTTTGATCTATGTGTATGGTTACTCGAGTTTAAATGCTGGCTTGGGCCCAGTAGTATTTAACAATGTAATGGCAACGGTAGAGCAAGCCGAAAAAACAACATTTACACGTCGGACCATATTACAGTTAAATATTTTTCTTTCTGGGGTCTTGGGTCTAATTTGCTTTATCATTTGGTTGATGCGTCCTCGTGATACCAGTTTTGGCTGGTTTGCGCTTTCAACAGTGCTGTGGATTTTATTTCTCAGTAATGCCCTGACTACTGAAACCTTTCCATACCCAGATTCGGTTTTTTCTGCCAAAGCTAATCTGATATTTGTAATGCTGTACTTTCAGTGCTTTAGCATTTATATCTTACGCTTTCTTGGGCGTAAGTTTCCACGAATAGAACTGTCATTTACAATGTTGACTGCTGCACTGATTGGTGCGGTGTGTATTTGGCCATTCGAACAAAATGCAGATATTTCGAGCCTTATTTTCTTTTTGTATTGTGCATTCTTTTTTATCACTTACCTCTATCTGTGTAAAATTTGTTTCAAAGAACGAAGAAAGGACTATATTTTATTAGCAATCTGTTTGACTGCGATAATTGTGATAGTCATAGCTGACATCATGGTCTTGGTACTCTTTCCAAAAGAAAATTTTACACCTTTATCACCCTTTACTTCACCGATTATAACCTTATTTATAGTGGTGATCTTGGGGGCGAGACTCAATCGAAATATACAGAAAATTGAAAAATATAATGATGATTTGGCATTTGAAGTTCAGAAAGTCAGTGATGAACTATGTAGTAGCTTGAATGATAAACATCAGCTTGAACTGAGTAATGTACGCCTGCAGGAACGGATTAAATTATCGCATGATCTGCATGATGGTCTGGGCGCATCCATTGTGCGCTCGATGATCTTGGTTGATCAGTGTGAAAGTAATATTCCAAACAGACAGTTCTTGTCGATGTTGAAATTATTGCGCGATGATTTAAGGCAAATTATTGATAGTGGATCATCTTTAGACAGTAAAGTGCCAGATTCACCTTTGCTCTGGATCGCACCTGTTCGACATCGCTTTAGTCAGTTGATGGATGAAGTGGAAATGAATGCCAAATGGTGTATTCCTTCGCAGTGGGCGATCAAACCAACGGCAATTCAGTGTCTGACTTTAATACGAGTGATTGAAGAAAGCCTGACCAATATTGTGAAACATAGCCAAGCAAATCATGTCAATGTCACGCTGTCACAGTTCGAAAATGGCGCATTGTTATTAACTATTGAAGATGATGGCGTCGGTTTTGATGTTGAGAGTGTTTCAAATCATGGCATGAGTATCGGTATGAGAAGTATGAAAATGCGTGTGGAGCGTATAGGCGGAAATTTCAAAATTCATTCTCAGCAAGGCTGTACCATTATTCAAACAGAAATTAATTTAAAATCAGCTGCATAAAATAATATGTTGAAATAATAAAAATGATGATCAATTCGATATTAAGTCATCTAAAGCGCATTGCATTCTTCTGCTGTGTCACTTTTATCGCCGCTTGTGGTTCGCAGGATCATGCGTCTAAACCAGGTGAGTATGGGCAGATTTTGTTCCAACAAGCAGTGTTAAGTACCGAAGAAATTCAACAATTACTCAGTGAAAGTCAAAGCGATACAAATGCATTAAACACTAAAAATTTTGCAGTGGATTACACGGCGACATCGAGCCAAAACCTATATCGTGCAGTCTTGTTGGTCAGAGGTAGGGCAATGACCAGTGGTGAGGCATCTGTAAAATTTCAAATTGATAACTACAATGCTGCTATTCAACAAATCTCAAGCAATCTTATGCAAATGGATGCAGGTGTTGATCAGGTTGAACGATTAGAAACATTGGATGCAGGACAAGATTTTATTTTTGTTATGGACGGTGCGCCGTTTTCAGTCAATGCTGCCATTGAGCCAAATAGTATGACCAGTCAACTGAGTTTGTTAGAGTCAAGGAATGTGGAGTTTCAAAGTATTGAATTACAAATTTGGCAAGGCAAAGGTAGTCAATACGGTGTAATGCGCTATCTTTGGTTTATTGGATTGGTGTTATTGATTGTATGGGTTTATCGTGTGATCGTGGAGAAAAAAGCCGATCAAGTCGAAGATTTTTTAAATCGTAGAAAGCGAAAATAATGCTATTCAGCAGTATAAAAAGGGAGCATGACGCTCCCTTTTTATTGAGTTTATTCAGCTTCCGTTGGGACGAGCATCAGCACAGATTCATTTAATAGCATGGCAATATCTTCTAAGATATCAGCATCATATAAAGATTCGTCTAGCGCTAGACTTTGGCCATCGGCAATGGTTTTTAAATGCACTGCAAATTCGTCTGAGATACAGATTCCTTCGCCATTTGCCCAAAACAAAATATCACCGTCTTGCTCTGTATATAGTAAGCGTGAAGCCGGTTCTAACATGAGTTGATAGCCTTGATCTAAGGCCTCTTCAAGATCACCAGTGCCGATTTCTTCGGCTTCAGGAATATTGTCAGGATATTTAGGTTCTGACATTAAGCTCATGATTGCATCTTCAAGTACGGTTGAATTTTGCAATTGTTCAAATAACTTTTCTTTTAAATACTCAAGTTCATTTTCAGTCACTTGGCCAATCGCACTGATTTGGTCACGTAAAATGTCAGTTAATGGATTTTTAAGTAGAGGATTGTCTGTGAATTTGTCTGTCACTCGATCCATCATTTCAGTGACATTTGGCATGCGGAAGCCAAATGAATACGTCAGACATTCATCTTCAGCTACGCCATAATGTGATAGGCCTGGTGGCACATAAAGTAAGTCGCCGGGAGCAAGTACTTCATCAAAATGAACGTCCATTTCTGGCAGTAAGCGAAGCGGTTGACCTTCGACAAATGAAGTATCTGCATCACACATCTGACCCAATTGCCAACGGCGGTGACCATAGCCTTGTACGAGGAATACATCGTAAAAATCAAAATGTTGCCCGACAGAGCCACCTTTTTGTGCATACGACACCATGATGTCATCACGACGCCATTGCGGAATAAATGAAAACTGCTTCCATAGCTCGGCTAGGTCAAAAGAATAATGATCGACAGCTTGAACCAATAAAGTCCACAGTTTCGGCATTTTTTGAAAATCGGCTTTAAGTAGTGGGGAAGATTTCACTGTCCATTGGTTAGGATCACGATCTTTTTGTTTGATGAGACGTGCAGTGACGTTATCTTCTAAAGCCAATTCTAGAACGTCTTTCGGTTCAAGTATTTGGGCAATTTCAGGGAGTGCATTTCGAACCAATAATGGTTTTTTTTGCCAATATTCGGCAAGGAATTGTTCAGCGCTGATGCCGCCGAGGATGTCAAGAGAATGAGCCATAGCTAAATACATACAATTTCAATGGATATATTGTCCCTTGAGATTCCTGTTTTTAGCAAGGCTCTATTTCATTAAATTATTTCGATTAGCTTGAGACTATTTTAAAGGATTGTCTTTGAGATATTGCATGACTAATTTTTCAACTTCCAAATCATAGCTATTGGCAGCAGCCGTGGTCGCTGAAAATTTCATGAATTGCTCAAAATGTGCATTGGTGTCAATTTTAGTATTTTCTTTATCAGACATTAATTTGAAATGATTCGGCATGACTTTTGCCATCATTTCAACATTTTCGGTTTGTAGTTTTAGAAGTTTTTTCACTTCAACTGTTTGTGGTTGAATGCTTTCAAATTTTTGTTTGCCTAGAGCAACCAGTTTATTGATTTGTTGTTCTGGCGTGTTACTACCACCGGTTTTGGTTTTAGTGCCCAGTTGTTGAATGATTTGCTCCTGCATCGCAGCGCCTTGTTGTTCTAATTCAGCATAGATAAATTTATATTGAACCCACTCATTGACTAAGTTTTTGTTGTATTGCTGAGAGTTGGTCACAGTTTGATTCACTGTATTGGTATGACCGTTTGTCGAACAAAATAGAAGGCTAATGCTAATGAGGCTAGATGAAATTAAATTAAACGTTTTCATGTTTTCAGTTCTTGGTTGTAATAAATAAGTAAGTGACTTTTTAATCATTAGCCCATAAAGAGCTAATGATGTGTTTATTATGCTGTAACAAATAAAGATTTTAAAATTATGGGACTAAGATCTTAAGCTCACGCAAAATATGGCAGAGTTTAATCATCGGCATACCCATGAGTGTAGTTTGGTCTTGCCCGATCATTTCTTCAAATAAGCTAATCCCTAAACTTTCACATTTAAAACTGCCAGCGCAGTGTAACGGTTGTTCAACCTGAACATAACGTTCAATTTCAGGCAAGCTAAGTTTGCGAAACTTCACTTTATAGTGCTCGACAAGGGTTTGTTCAAAACCTGTCGATTTTTGTTGGACACTGAGTGCCGTACTGAAATAAACGATTTTGTCAGAATTGGCTTGAAGCTGCTTAATGGCTTTTTCATCGCAAAGCGGTTTACCGATAAAAATATCTGGTGCACCTTCGCGCCATGCGACTTGGTCAGAACCAATCACAATCGCGTCTGGGTGCTGGTTTGCAATCGCAGAAGCTTTTTCAAATGCCAGTCGCTTTGCTAACTCATCGGCGTGGTTTTCACCGCGAGGTGTTTCGTCTATATCTGGTACGATTGAGTGGTAATCAATCCGTAAACGGTCCATCAGGTCTTTACGGGTTTGGCTGCTCGAAGCCAAAATGATTTTGGGAGTACTCATTACACTGCATATTCCATAAGTACATCAAGCGGCACATAAGACAGCGCCGCTTGGTGACACGCTTGTATTTTAATAGGTGGGGCAAATCCTTCTTGATACGCCTCCACCCAGCGAGTCACACAGATACACCAGAAGTCACCAGGTTGTAGTCCTGGAAAACCAACTTCGGGTAAGGGTGTGATTAGGTCATTGCCAACTTTTTGGGAAAAGTTTAAAAATTCAGATGTCATTTGTGCACACATCGTATGCTGACCAAGGTCTGTTGTTGCTGTATGGCAAAAGCCATTTCTAAAATATCCGGTAATCGGATCAAAACAACAGCTTGCCAAGGGTTCGCCTAAAACATTTAAACGATTAATATTTGGGTCTGGATGAATCGACATAAGCGCTGAATCTTTATAAGGCTTTTCGCTATCATAACAAAACTTTGGCTCGACATAGCTTTTCTGCAAAAGAAGCTAACGTTTTTCTGCATAATCATTTAAAATCGTCGCGTTTTGATATCAATAAAAGAGAGTAATGCATGAACTTTCAGCGTATGACTGACCTAGATTTGGCGGGTAAACGTGTTCTGATCCGTGAAGATCTTAACGTACCAGTTAAAAATGGCGTGATTACAAGCGATGCACGTTTACGTGCGGCGTTGCCAACAATTAAAGCAGCTTTAGAAAAAGGTGCTGCTGTAATGGTGTATTCACACTTAGGTCGTCCTGTTGAAGGTGAGCCTAAAGCAGAACAGTCTCTAGCACCTGTAGCCGCTTATTTAACAGAAGCTTTGGGTCAAGATGTTCAACTGATCACTGATTATTTAGACGGTGTTGACGTTGCGCCAGGTCAAGTGGTTTTACTAGAAAACTGCCGTTTCAACGTAGGTGAAAAGAAAAACAATCCTGAATTATCTGCTAAGTATGCAGCACTTTGTGATGTTTACGTTATGGATGCATTTGGTACGGCTCACCGTGCAGAAGCATCGACTGAAGGCGTAGCACGTTGTGCAAAAGTGGCTGCCGCAGGTCCTTTACTTGCTGCTGAGCTTGATGCGCTAGGCCGTGCACTTAAAACTCCTGCAAAACCAATGGTTGCGATTGTTGCAGGCTCAAAAGTTTCTACTAAATTAGATGTATTAACTTCACTATCTGACATCTGTGATCAATTGATCGTGGGTGGTGGTATTGCCAATACATTCTTAGCTGCTGCGGGCTTCAATGTTGGTAAATCACTTTGTGAAAATGACCTGATCGACACAGCAAAAGCCATTGCTGCAAAAGTATCTGTACCACTTCCAACAGATGTTGTTGTTGCTGATGCTGCTGAAATTGATTTTGCTGACTTCCTTGGTTCATTAGCTGCTGCAAAAGCTGTTGTGAAAAAAGTTGAAGATGTAACAGACAACGATATGATTTTGGATGTAGGTCCTGAAACTGCAAAAGCATTTGCAGAAATCTTGAAAACTTCAAAAACTATTCTATGGAATGGTCCAGTAGGTGTGTTTGAAGTTGATCAATTCGGCGAAGGCACCAAAGCATTGTCTTTAGCGATTGCAGAATCTGAAGGCTTCTCGATCGCGGGTGGTGGTGACACGCTTGCTGCAATTGATAAATATGAAGTTGCAGACAATATTGGTTACATCTCGACTGGTGGTGGTGCTTTCCTTGAATTCGTTGAAGGTAAAACTCTTCCTGCCGTAGCAGCGCTTCTTGACCGTGCTTAATTTAGTATTATTAATAAGATAGTACAGTATTAAAAAAGGTTGGCTTCGGTCAGCCTTTTTTTATCGCCCATTCATTTTGCCGTCATCAAAGTGCAATATTTCTGCAATAAAATTCATCGCAACACCTAATTCGCAGTAGTAGGAAACAACGATGAACTTAAAACTTGCACTTGCTGTACTTTTAATCGCACCATTAACTTTGACAGCTTGTGCTAAAAAAGAGTCTGCACCAACGGAATCAGAAGCATCTGCTGTTGCCGTAGACAATGCTCAAACAACGCCAGAACAACAAAAAGCCATTGATGAACTTGATAAGCCAGTATTGGATGAAAAGAACCAAGATGTTCCTGCTGAAATTGCAAATGCACCTGCAGACGAAGCAACAGCTGACGCTGAAACAGCCGCTTCAGCAGCAGCAGCTCACTAAGATTGTTGTCTTTATTTAAAAAGTCCCTGCAAATGCAGGGATTTTTTTTTAAATAGTGTTATTTGTTGCTGAATTGAAATGATTGAGCATGTAGAATATGCGGCATTACCTGGGAGGATATTATGGCTCTTATTTCATTGCGCCAGCTCTTGGATCACGCCGGCGAACATGCTTACGGCGTACCAGCATTCAACGTAAACAACTTAGAACAAATGCGTGCAATTATGCTTGCAGCAGATGCAACAAATTCACCTGTAATTGTACAAGCATCTGCGGGTGCACGTAAGTATGCAGGCGCTCCGTTCTTGCGTCATTTGATTTTGGCAGCAATCGAAGAATGGCCACATATTCCTGTGGTTATGCACCAAGACCATGGTACTAGCCCTGATGTATGTCAACGTTCTATTCAACTTGGCTTCTCATCAGTGATGATGGACGGTTCTTTAGGTGAAGACGGTAAAACACCAACTTCATACGAATACAACGTAGATGTGACTCGTCGTACTGTTCAAATGGCACATGCGTGTGGCGTTTCAGTAGAAGGCGAAATCGGTTGTTTAGGTAGCCTTGAAACTGGTATGGCTGGTGAAGAAGATGGTGTAGGCGCTGAAGGCGTACTTGACCATTCTCAACTTTTAACTTCAGTTGAAGAAGCGCGTTCATTTGTATCAGATACAAATGTTGACGCACTTGCAATTGCGGTGGGTACTTCACACGGTGCGTACAAATTTACTCGTCCACCTACAGGTGACATCTTAGCGATTGACCGTATTAAAGAAATTCACGCTGCGTTACCAAATACGCATCTTGTAATGCACGGTTCAAGCTCTGTGCCACAAGAATGGTTAGCTGTAATTAATGAATTCGGTGGTAACATCGGCGAAACTTATGGTGTTCCAGTAGACCAACTTGTAGACGCAATCAAACACGGTGTTCGTAAAATTAACATCGATACTGACTTACGTCTTGCATCTACAGGTGCTATGCGCCGTATGATGGCTGAAAAACCAGCTGAATTTGACCCACGTAAATTCTTCTCTGCAACTGTTGATGCAATGAAACAAATTTGTATCGATCGTTATGAAGCATTTGGTACAGCGGGTAATGCTGACAAGATTCGTCCAATTTCTTTAGAGAAAATGGTGAGTCACTATAAATAATTTGTCTTGAGATAGATTATTTTTGAAGAAAAGCCCACAATTAAGTGGGCTTTTCTTTGATTTGAACTTAGAAAAATTGCTTTAAATACAACTCAAGAATAAGAGCGTGTCATGGAATTGATCTTTGCTGCCGCGATTTGCAGTGTTCTCGTTTCAGTAATTCTAAAACTATGTCGTGATCGGGGTTTTAACCCTGCACAAATGATCACATGGAATTATGCATCCGCGAGTATTTTATGTTTTCTATGGTTTAAACCGGATCTAGCTCATATTTCGATTAATAAAACACCGTGGGTTTTAATTGCGGCTTTGGGTGTATTACTGCCTACGATTTTTTATTGCTTAGCGCGCTCACTGCAAACAGCGGGTATTTTAAAAACCGAATTGGCTCAGCGTTTATCTGTTGTGCTTTCTCTTAGCGCAGCCTATTTTATTTTCAGTGAATATTTTAATGCCATTAAGCTCATTGGTATCGCACTTGGTGTACTTGCGGTATTGCTGATTTTATTTTCACAGCGCAAGGGAAGCATTGATGGAAAGCAGGGTATTTTATTTTTATTAAGCGTTTGGGCAGGCTATGCACTGATTGATGTGCTATTAAAATTTGCTTCAGGTTTGGGCATGCAGTTTGCGGTGACTTTAAATTTGGTGTTTATTTGTGCATTCTTACTTTCGAGCATTTATAACATCGTACAGCACGGCAGTTTGGGGCAGACCAAAAATATCCTCGCTGGATTGGGCTTAGGTCTCTTAAACTTTGCCAATATCGCACTGTATGTGAAAGCCCACATGTTGCTTAAAGACACACCTGCAATCGTGTTTGCTGGAATGAATATTTTGGTCGTGGTTTTAGGTGTGGTTGCGGGCCTCATCATCTTTAAAGAAAAATTGAGAGTCGCAACCGTCTTTGGTTTGATTGCAGGGATCATGAGTGTGGTTTGCTTAGCATATGCCATGTATGTCTAAGATAATTTTTAGCAAAAACGATCGGGTGTTGTAGTAAATCATCCCATTCAGCCACGCCCATGAGCAGTCCTTGATCTCGACAGGTTGGACACTCAGGGCAGTGATGATCAGTATATTGATCAGTATATTGATAAGTATGTAGATACATTTGATGGCAATGACCGCATTCAAACTTCATCGGCATTTGTAGTAAATATGACATGTCCCACCTCTGCTTGATTTGTTGTTCTGATTCAAATTATTCAGCAAAGTCCAGACCAATTTATAAATATTATATTTTCACATTGTTGCTAAATATGTCGTTATTAAAAAAGCCCTCGATTTGAAGGCTTTTAGTTTTAGATGCTTAGTTAACGTGTGAGTTGTTGAAAACGTTGTAAGGTGTTTTCAAAATAACATTTACCCACTGCAACGGGGTGTTTTAGGAAATCTTGAGTTTCAATCGTGCCTTGTAACTGACCCGGTTGTTTACAGTTTGGGCAGTTTGGATAGCTATGGAGCATATCGCCCGCATATTTTTGTAAATAAACCGTATTGCACGCTTCGCAATGAAATTTCATGGGTAATTTTATAGCTGTAGGCATAGGGAGAGACCTGAGTATATTTTGAGCAGAATATACTCGATAATTGTTTAAATAATAAGTCCTGAAATGACAAAAAAGAGGCAAAATTGCCCCTTTCGTCGGTTTTATGGAAAGCTTAGAGGTGTGTAAAAATTTCTTCAGCATTCAGACGTGATTTAGGTAATTTCGCATTGAAATCATTTTCGCTACGATAGCCTAAAGTCATCAGTACAGAAGGAATCAAGTTTTGTTCAACTAAGCCCAATTCTTCAGTGATGATCGCTTCGTCAAATCCACCAATCGGTGTTGCATCCACACCTTCAATGCCTGCTGCCAAAAGCATTTGACCTAAAGCAATAAATGTTTGGTTTTCAGCCCAACGTTGAATATCACCTTTTTCATTACGATAATAATCGACATAACCTGTACGGCTGTCTTTTTGACCTTGTTTGGCTTTGTCATCTTTAAAGCGACCACTACGATCATCCTGATTTAAAAGATTATCTAAATGCTCTGTAGTGATGTCTGCTTTAGTACAGAATAAAATCGTATGTGATGAATCTAAAACTTTTGGGGCATTGTAGGCATATTTTCCTACTAAGGCTTTGGCAATGCGTTGTTTGGCTGCATCATGATCTGCAATAAAAAAATGCCAAGGCTGAATATTAATGGAAGATGGTGTTAAACGGAGTATTTGTAATAAACGCTCAAATTGTTCCTGTGGAATTTTTTTAGCAGGATCATATGCTTTCGTGGTATAGCGTTGTTTTGATACGTTTAACAGATCCATCGAATATCTCCAGATATAGTTTGCTGTAGTTTAGCGGATAAATGGCCAAATGGTCTAAGGAGAAAATTTTCCAAAGATAGATCTTAGTCGTATATGCTGTACTCATTGGCTAAAAATTAACAGATTTAAGCTGTATGAAGTGCGAATTAGAGTTATATAAAATCATAAGATAGATAAATGCTATTGGTAGTTTTTGCCAAAAGGCGTTTAATCAATTGTAGTTAATCATAGTTTAAGCATGAGACAGCAGCGATGGATTACACCAATCATTTCAAGAAAAAATTAAAAACCGAACAGCAGATTGGTTTGTGGGTCGGTTTAGCCGATGCTTATGGTACTGAAATAGCTGCAAATGCAGGTTATGACTGGTTGCTAATTGATGGCGAGCATGCGCCAAGTGACTTGCGGACGACATTGTCGCAACTGCAAAGTATTGCAGCATATCCTTCGCAGGCTGTGGTTCGACCTCCAATTGGTAGTGTGCAACTGATTAAACAATTGTTGGATATCGGTGCGCAAACCTTGCTCATCCCTATGATCGAAACTGTTGAACAAGCTCAACTTATGGTTAAGGCAGTACGTTATCCACCCGAGGGTATTAGAGGCGTTGGTGCAGCATTAGCACGTGCAACACGTTGGAACAGTATTCCTGACTATTATGCAAATGCACATGAAAATATCTGTTTACTGATTCAGATTGAGTCAATTGAAGGGATTAAAAACTTAGATGAAATACTGAAAATTGATGGCATCGATGGGGTGTTTATTGGTGCAGTAGATTTGTCGGCGACGATGGGTTATCAAGGGAATCCGAATCATCCTGAAGTACAAAAAACCGTGATTGATGCGATTCAGCGCATACGTAAGGCGGGTAAAGCTGCAGGTATTTTGTCGACACAACATGATGTGACTCAGAAATATATCGAGTTAGGCACAGAATTTGTTGCCGTGGGTGTCGATACCAGTGTGCTCATGAATTCGTTACGTGAACTTTTATCGAAATACAAAAATGATACCCCAGTTACGAAAACAGAAGGTGGTTACTAAGCGATACAGCCTTCGTTATATTATTCACTGTATGGGTAATTAATTTACTCGATGGTTAAAATTTTAATTCAATAATTTTAGCAAAAGTAGTAGCTTAGAGTATATGTAAACTCTACTTTTGCTAATCAAAGCGCAATATTGTATACTTCTGCTTAACTCGAAGCGGGTAATGTTCCTGCTTATCTTTTTTATTTAGCTGATTGTGATTTATCTGTATTCAAGCTTCTGACTTGAATCTTATCTTTGTAACTACAGAATTATTATTCCAAACCCGATTGATTAATCTCTTTGTTCTGTCACAAAAAGCTCACATGTTGAGTAAATCTTTTGAATATTTTAAATACTTGGCAAACTGCCAAAGCTGTAAATGGCGATGAAATTAATGTGAAATTGGTGCCTTTGAAACGTCAACAAAATACCAATGCTGGTTTAATTTGGGTGGATGTTGGGCAAATGATTGAATTAGAAACAGGCGAGACATTTAACCTGAATCTAGATGGTAAAAGCTTCTATACTGGCCCAAACCAGCTATATCGCTTAGCCTGAAAGCAAAAAACAGCAGATCATCTGCTGTTTTTTTTTGCCTAAAAAAAGCGGCTTAAGCTATTTCACCGTGTTGATTGATGTTCGCAACTTGAGCGTGGTTTTTATATCGGTATTGCGCCGCACGGTGGTTGTCGGGCAATTTCGCGCCTTGGCCGAAGAGTTTTTCACGCAAGGTTCCGTCAGCATATTCTGTTTGATATACACCACGACGTTGTAATTCTGGTACCACGTATTCCACAATATCTTCAAAACTCTTATGCGCCAATATGTAGGCTAAGTTAAAGCCATCGATACCAGTGTACTCAATCCACTCCTGTAAACGGTCTGCCACGGTTGCTGGAGAGCCGACAATAACAGGTCCGTTACCGCCGACACTGGTCCATTTTGCAATTTCCTCAATCGTCCAAATTTTATCAGGATCTGCCTCTACATAAGATTGCAGCATGGATTGAATGGCATCGGTTTGAATGTATTCCACTTGATCTGTTGGTTTAAACTGAGAAAAGTCGACACCTGACCAGCCAGAAGCCAGGGTCAAGCCGCCGTCATAGCTGCCATATTGCTGATATTCACGGAACTTAGCTTGGGCTTTTTCATCGGTCTCATCAACCACTATGGCCAGCATGGTATAGATCAGGACAGAATGGGGATCTTTGCCTTCTTTTACTAAATTATGCCGAATACCATTGGCCAGTTTTTTTACTGCAATTTGAGTCGGTGCCGAGATGAAAACACATTCTGCATTTTGACTGGCAAACTGCTGTCCGCGTGCGGATGCGCCAGCTTGATATAAAACCGGTGTACGCTGGGGTGAAGGTTCGCAAATATGAATGCCAGGAACAGTAAAGTATTTTCCTTCATGTTGAATTGGATGCACTTTGCGGTGATCAGCAAAGATACCATTTTGTTTATCGCGCAGCACGGCATCATCTTCCCAAGAGCCTTCCCAAAGTTTATAGAGGACTTCTAAGTATTCATCTGCAATGTCATAGCGGTTGTCATGACTGACTTGGGTTTTTAGGCCTAAATTTTTAGAGCCGCTTTCTAGATATGAAGTCACAATATTCCATCCGGCACGGCCTTTCGTCAGGTGATCTAAAGTACTCATACGCCTTGCGAAAGGATAGGGGTGCTCAAATGAAATTGAAGTCGTGACACCAAAGCCTAAATGTTTGGTGACGGCTGCCATTGCGGGAACAATTTGCAAAGGATCATTCACTGGCACTTGCACTGCGCCAGTCAGCGCATGTTCAGCAGAACCATGATAGACATCATAGATACCCAAAACATCTGCTATAAAGACACCATCAAATTTTCCGCGTTCTAAAATTTTAGCTAAGTCGGTCCAATATTCTAGGTCTTTGTATTCTGTAGAACGGTCTAATGGATGACGCCATAGACCGGGTGACTGATGTGCAATACAGTTCATTTCAAAGGCATTGAAGCGAATATTTTTAGACATGATTTTTTACTGGGTTATTTAATCTCTTGCATAAGAGGGTATATAAAAATACAGCTGCATTTATTAATAAAAAGTCAAAAACAAATCTGAATAAATGCTAATCATAATTTTTGAATACTTCATATATTCATATGGATAAGCAGATATTTTTTTTGTTTGGTACGGCTTATAAAGATTTTGTTTGACAATTAAAAATGTAAATTCCATGTCATGAAAACTGATTTGTTTTGATGATAATTCTATAAATAATCAAAATAAAAAGTGCTAGCTTATTTGAATAATATCTAAACTGAGAATTTTAATAATGACTTCAAAAATTGAAATTAAACTAAAAGAGGCGCAAAACATTCCGCGCGATTTCTATCAATCTAACGGTTTAGCGCATATTATTCGATCTGATCAAGAAGCTATCGAGGTTGCTGAACAATTAGCAGTGGAATTTACAAAAGAATCAGCTAAACGCGATCATGAACGCCGCTTACCTTTACAGGAAGTACAGCAATATTCAGCATCAGGTTTGTGGGGCATTACTGTACCGCGTCAATTTGGTGGTGCAGAAGTGAGTTATAAAACCCTTGCAGAAGTGGTCAAAATTATTTCTAGTGCAGACTCATCCCTAGGACAAATTGCTCAAAACCATTGGGCCTTTGTCGAGCATATTCGTTTGGATGCATATCCATCACAGCAAGAGTTTTTCTTTGATCAAGTCTTACAAGGTAAACGCTTTGGCAATGCATTTTCAGAAAAAGGTTCCAAAACAGTTGCAGAATTAACAACAGCCATTGAGTTTAAAGATGATTATGCGCTCATTAATGGTCAAAAATTCTTTGCAACAGGCGCTTTGCTTGCACATTGGATACCTGTGGTTGCAGTGAATGATGGAAAGCCTTATGCGGCCTTAGTACCCCAGCATACGCCTGGTTTAACCATTATTAATGACTGGAGTGGTTTTGGACAAAGAACGACAGTCAGCGGTTCTGTACTGTTAGACAATGTCAAAGTGGATTTAAATCACATTGTATCCATTCATCAAGCTTTTGAACGTCCAACGGCTGCGGGCGCTATTTCTCAATTCATTCAATCTGCTGTCGATGCTGGTATTGCGCGCGGTGCGATTAATGAAACGATTCAATATGTGCGCCAACATGCACGTCCTTGGATTGATTCAGGCTTAGAAACGGCGGTGCAAGATCCGTATACGATTGCCAACATCGGCGAGTTGAAAATTAAACTCCGAGCTGCAGAGGCAGTGTTGGCTTTGGCGGGTGAAGCGATAGACCGAGCCGTAGAGAACCCAACAGAAGAAACGGTGTCAGAGGCAACACTACTGACAGCAGAATCTAAGGTCCTGACGACTGAAATTGCGTTACTTGCGGCGAATAAACTATTTGAACTCTCAGGCACACGATCAACGTTGTCTGAGCTGAATTTAGACCGTCATTGGCGTAATGCGCGCACGCATACTTTGCACGATCCCGTACGTTGGAAGCTGAATATTGTAGGCAACTACTATTTAAATGATGTACCACCGCCGCGCCATGCTTGGAGTTAAGAGGAGAAGATTATGACGATTCAAAATAATAAACAGCCCTTATCTTTAGGGGCTGACTATGATCAAGTGGCCGCTAAGTTCCGTCCGATTTTTCAGAGAATTGCAGAAGGCGCTTTGGCGCGGGAACAAAATAGGAAACTGCCGTATGATGCAATTTCATGGTTAAAACAAGCTGGATTTGGTGCGGTCCGTGTACCCGTGGCTTTTGGCGGTGACGGGGTTTCACAAAAACAGTTGTTTCAGTTGTTAATTGAATTGGCTAAGGCCGATTCTAATGTTGTACAGGCATTAAGAGGTCATTTTGCTTTTGTAGAAGACCGTTTAAATGCGCAAAAAACACAAGATCAAACGGTTTGGTTTAAACGCTTTCTGCAAGGCGATTTGGTCGGTAATGCTTGGACAGAAATCGGAAAAGTTGAAATTGGAAATGTTGTTACCCGAGTTACTGAAAATGCGCAAGGTCAGCTAAGGGTCAATGGTCAAAAATACTATTCTACCGGAACAATCTTTGCAGATTGGATCGATCTTTTCGCTTTAGATGAAACAACGAATCAACATGTTATAGCCGCAATTTCAACACATGACGCTGGCATACAAGTATACGATGACTGGGATGGCTTTGGCCAAAAAACCACAGGCAGCGGCACACTGAATATTCAAGATGTCAGCATTGATCGTGATCATATTTTGCCGTTCGATCAGCGCTTTAAATATCAAACGGCGTTCTATCAGGTCGTGCATTTGGCAACGCTGGCAGGTATAGCACAAAATGCTGTGGACGTTTTCAGTAATGAAGTCCGTGAACGCACACGTATTTACAGCCATGGTAATGCTGATTTAGTTCGAGATGATGCACAAATTTTACAAGTGATTGGTAAGGCGTCGGCACAGTCTTATGCAGCTCAAGCAATTACACTTCGTGCAGCAGAAGCTTTGGATGTCGCATATTTAAGTCATTTTCAGTCTGATACCCAGTTGGATCAGCAAGCGAATGACCGTGCGGAGCTTGAATCCTCTAAAGGGCAAGTGGTCATATCAGAGTTGGTACTAAATTTGAGTAGTGAATTGTTTAATGCCTTGGGCGCTTCAGCAAGCTCGACAACTAAACAGTTAGACCGCTTTTGGCGTAATGCTCGTGTAGTGTCATCGCATAATCCACTTATTTATAAACAGAAAGTCATTGGTGATTGGGAGATTAATCAAACGCCGCTACCATATGTATGGCAAATTGGTAATAGTCCAGCAGTTAAGCAACCTGTCATTGCTGCTTAATTAATATCTGAAGATGTTCACTGTGGATGAAAGTAGTCCATAGTGAATTCCTTGTGAAATTATTTTTAAGTTTAAACTTTGTTTTTTTAAGATTTTAAATGACGTTAATCTGCTATATGTAGGATGCAGTTCAATTGATAATCTGTTGAGATAGTCTGGTAAAAGGCTATGTCTTGATATATGGATGTGTTGTTTTAACCAAATTTGACGACAGGATTAACTAAAGTCTAAGGGTTAGTAAGACCATTTTTTTAATTTTAAATCACTCACAGATGGGTTTTCACCAACCTCTAATATTTGAGCTTGTTCTGCGCGCCAGTCCCCTAAAACGATACGTAGTTTGCCATGCACATCATGTATTTGGGGCCGGTGGGTATGTCCATGAATCAGTAGATCGGCATGCTCTAAAGCTTTTTCTACAGCTTCAGCATTTACATCCATGATTTCATAAGATTTAACTTGCTTAGTTTCTGTACTTTTTTTGCGGAATCCATTGGCTATTTTTTGTCGAATGCTAAGCGGTAAGCTTTTTAAGAAACCTAAAAGCAAAGGATTACGAATCACTTTACGAAACTTTTGGTAAGACACATCATCGGTGCAAAGTAAATCTCCATGTTCAAGGCGAATTTTATAGTTGCTAATGTGGAGATAATCCACGTCTTGTAATAATTGACCGTGAAATTTATCTAAAAACTTTTGACCCAATGCAAAGTCACGATTACCTACTTGGAAATAAATTTGATTTCCCAAAGAAGTAAAATCTTTTAGCGCTGCAATGATTTCATCTAACCATGGGGCAGTAAAGTCATCACCAATCCAAGCATTAAACCAATCACCTAAAATATACAGCTGGGTATTTTGAGTTTTGTATTGTTCTAACAAAGCTAAAAACCCCCGAACGAGTCGAGGGTGTTCAGGTGACAAATGTAAATCAGCGATAAACAGATAGGTCACGAATCTTTTCCTTATTCTAAAAATCCCTCCCAGCCTCCCTTTGGAAAAGGGAGGAGTTCCGACATTTATTTCATATTGAAACTCCCTCCTTTATTAAAGGGACTTGCGCAGCAATGCTACTCAGGGAGAATTTAAAAATTATTCAGAAATGATTTTAGCTGATTCGATTACAACGTTCTCTAGAGGAACGTCTGCGTGGTAGCCACGGTTACCAGTACGAACGCTTTTGATTGCGTCAACAACGTCAAGACCTTCAACTACTTTACCAAATACTGCATAGCCCCAACCTTGCGCTGTTTTACCAGTGTGGTTAAGGAAGGAGTTGTTTTTAACGTTAATGAAGAATTGAGCTGAAGCAGAATGAGGTGCTTGAGTACGTGCCATAGCGATCGTACCAACATCATTGCTTAAACCGTTGTCAGCTTCGTTTTCAATAGAATCACGAGTTGTTTTTTCTTTGAAGTTTTCATCCATGCCGCCGCCTTGGATCATGAAACCATCAATAACACGGTGGAAAATCACGCCGTCATAGAAACCATCGCGAACATACTGTAAGAAGTTTTCAGCAGTTTTAGGTGCTTTTTCAGTGTTAAGCTCAAGAACAATACGACCTTTATTGGTGTTTAATTCGACTTGAGGAAAACTCATTGTGTAATCTCCTGTACATGGACATGAAAGCCATGGGTTTTTTGGTTGTGAGAAGCATAAGCAAACTGTAAACTACAAGGCAAGTAAAAACGTTACTTTCTTTGTTAAAAATAAAGAAAAGCGTTTTAATTATCCTAATTTTATCTTTATAGAAGTGATTTTATTACCATGAAGCCAAACGATGTTGTTTCATCCCTGCCTAACAATCCGACAACCAAGAACAATGCCCCTGTCGAAGCTGCGCAGCAGGAACAACAGCCAGGCTTAGATTTTGTACGTCAAGTCATTACAGATGATTTATCTGCAGGTCGTACCGAACAAGTTGTAACACGTTTTCCACCAGAGCCAAATGGCTACCTACATATTGGTCATGTAAAAGCTATTTGCCTAAACTTTGGTATTGCTCAAGAATTCGCAGGTCTATGTAACCTCCGTTTTGACGATACAAACCCGGATGCCGAAGAGCAAGAGTATGTAGACGGTATTGCCAATGACGTGAAATGGCTAGGTTTTGAGTGGAACGGCGAGCCACGTTATGCATCAAGCTATTTTGATCAGCTTTACACTTGGGCAGTGCAATTGATTGAACAAGGTGATGCTTATGTGGATTTGCAGAGCCCTGAAGAAATCAAACTAAACCGCGGTAATTTTGTGGAGCCGGGTAAAAATTCGCCGCAACGTGATGCTAGCGTAGAAGAAAACTTAGCGCGTTTTGAACAAATGCGTAATGGTGAGTTGGGAGAAGGTCAGGCAGTACTACGTGCCAAAATTGATATGACTTCACCTAACATCCATATGCGTGATCCTATTTTGTATCGTATTTTGCATTCTGAACATCACCAAACTGGTGATAAATGGAAAATGTACCCAATGTACGACTATGCGCATCCATTATCAGATGCCATTGAAGGGGTTACGCATTCACTGTGTACACTAGAGTTTGTTGATCACCGTCCATTCTATGACTGGGTTGTCGAGAAAGTTAAATCACCATCTGTACCACATCAGTATGAATCAAGCCGCCTAAATGTAGATTACACCATTACCTCTAAACGTAAATTACGTAAATTGGTTGAAGGTGGATTTGTGAATGGTTGGGATGACCCGCGTATGCCTACCGTTGTGGGTATGCGCCGTCGCGGCTTTACCCCAGAAGGTCTGCGTGACTTCTGTAAACGTGTAGGTGTAACTAAAGTCGATGGCAGTATCGTAGATGTTGCAATGCTTGAATACTGCATCCGTCAGTCTTTAGAAAATACTGCTTCGCGTGGTATGGCAGTGTTGAATCCACTCAAAGTGACTTTAACTAACTTGCCTGAAGCAATGGATTTGGTGCATGCACGTCATCCAAATGTAGACATGGGTGACCGTATCATTCCGTTGACTCAAGACATTTACATTGATCGTAAAGACTTTGAAGAAGTTGCGCCTAAAGGCTTTAAACGTCTTATTCCGGGCGGTGAAGTGCGTTTACGTCATGCGTATGTGATTAAGTGTGATGAAGTGATTAAAGACGAGAACGGTGAAGTGGTTGAATTGAAATGTTCAATCGACCCTGAAACTTTAGGTAAAAACCCTGAAGGCCGTAAAGTGAAAGGTGTTGTACATTGGGTTTCTGCAAGCAAGGGTATTGCTGCGGAAGTTCGTATCTACGACCGTTTATTCACTGAATCAGACCCTGAAGTGGGTGATGACTTCCTTGCAAACTTAAATCCAGAATCACTTAAAGTGGTTCAAGCGGTCATTGAGCCTGCATTGGCAGAAGCAAAACCTGAAGATCGTTTCCAATTTGAACGTGAAGGTTACTTTGTTGCAGATCAGTTTGATCATACAGCTGAAAAACCAGTGTTTAACCGCATCTTAGATTTGAAAGACAGTTTTAAACCGGGTAAATAAAATCTTAGTTTTTAAAGGGATTCATCTTTGAATCCCCAATAGGTTAAGATCAAGTAGGTTAAGATTAAGCTCAACTTCGGTTGGGCTTTTTTCATGCTTGAGATGGTTCATTAAGGCAGTACAGAGGGGAAATAAGTGATCATTCGAAATAAAAATAATAGCTTTAAACTTTTATTTGCATGGCATGGCACGATACTCCCAAAAGTCATGCCTGCGTTGGCTGTCGTCGTGAGTTTGTCGGCGATTTTGGTGTATCTAAGCGCTGCACACTACCTGAATACGCCTGAAGTTCCAGCCATCGGATTTACCATCTTTGGGGTAATTCTGTCGATTTTTTTGAGCTTTCGAAATACTGCCTGTTATGACCGTTGGTGGGAAGGTCGCAAGCTTTGGGGCACATTGATTGCCAATACACGCCACATGATTCGGGATAGTCATGTACTTGAAGATGAGCAAAGAACCGTGTTGATGTACCGCATCATGCTGTTTTGCAATTTGTTACGTGATCGCTTACGCTATGAATCACAAGATATTGCACATTTTAAAGACGGCGTAGCTTTGACGGATCAGCAATGGCAGCAATGCCGAGACAATATCAATGCACCACAGTATTTACTTGAAATTATTCAAAAAGATTTAGTCAAAACCTATAAACAAGGTCAGATTACAGACATTATTTACAGCACGCTTACACGTCATACCGTAGCGATGGGTGATATCCATGCAGGCTGTGACCGTATCATGACCACGCCATTACCATTTTCCTATTCGGTGCTTTTACATCGTGCAGTGTATTCATTTTGTCTGATTTTGCCATTTAGCCTAGAGGCCAGTTTAGGGATATGGACACCTGTCATTGTGGCTTTGATTGCATATTTATTTTTAGGTTTGGATGCGTTAAGTGCAGAACTGGAAGAGCCTTTTGGCTTGCAGGAAAATGATTTACCGCTGGACTCGATTGTACGAAACATTGAGCGTGAAATGTATAGCAGCTTAGAAGTTGAACTTCCGCCGTTGATTAAGACTTTTAACAGTAATTTAAGATAAATTCTTGGCCTAATTTTCAGATAAATTCGGCGATACGTACCAAGCATATTGATGCTGAAAATAATCGTCCAAGTGTCGCATAAAAGCCTGTACTTTAGGCGGAACAAAATGTCGATGCGGAATTACCACATAGATTGCAGTACTTTTAACAGGGATCTTGGGTAGAACTTGGATGAGCTGGCCAGATTGTAAATCTTCATCCACATGCCAGATGGAGTGGTTTGAGATGCCTAAACCTGCAAGTGCTGCTTGGCGTACGCCTTCACCTGAGTTGATATGAACTTGTCCTGAAACAGGTATATTTATGTTGTGTTGATCTTGGACGAATGTCCAAAGCTGCGAAACACCCTTAGGGTATTTCTGTAAAATGCATTGGTGTATAGAGAGCTCTTCTAGGGAGTGAGGTTCGCCATGTTGTTCGATATAGCTAGGCGAGGCACACAAAATACGACGGTTTAAGCTGAGCGGTTTAGCAATCAGTGATGAGTCTTCTAACTGTCCAATACGTATCGCAACGTCGATACCTGCGGAGACCAAATCTAAATTTTGATCGGTCTGTTCAATATCCAAAGTCAATGTTGGATGCAACTTGGCAAAGGCTGCAAATACTGGCCCTAAAATACGATTTCCAAAAACTTCTGAACATGTGATTTTTAATACGCCGCTGAGTTGTTGTGGTTCAGGCTGAAATTGGCTCAGGAGAGAATTAAATTGTTCGAATAAGGGAAAACCTTGCTGCAATAAAACAGCACCTTCCTGTGTTAAATGTAGCTGCCGTGTAGTGCGATGAAATAAGCGCAGCCCTAAACTTTGTTCGAGTCTGTGTAGACGGCTACTAGCGACAGAAACAGAGAGATTGGCCTCTTTAGCGGCTTGACTGATTGAACCCAGTGTCGCCATTCGTGTGAATAACTCGAAATCTTCAGTTAGCATTATCAATATAATCAAGAAAGTCTTTCTTGATATTCAGGGTTTTTCTGATAAATATCTGTGCATATTCTGTGTATAAATCAAACACAGGAAATATCTATGAACTATCACAATCTAGGGCAATCTGGCTTACAAGTTTCAGAGTTCGGCTTTGGTGCAGGTACTTTTGGCGGGCAAGGCCCAATTTTCTCTGCATGGGGGCAAGCGAGCTTAAATGAAGCTCAGCGCATGATTGATCTCTGTATTGATCAAGGCGTGAATTATTTCGATACCGCAGATGCTTATTCAAATGGTGCCTCTGAGCAGATGCTCGGTGCATTACTTCAATCAAAACGCCAAGAGGTGATTATTTCCAGCAAAGTGGGTATTCGATTGAATGATGGAATCAATCAAGGTGGATATTCTAGAAACTATTTAATACAAGCCGTGGAGGCGAGTTTAAAACGGTTAAGCACAGATTATATTGATGTGCTGCAGCTGCATCAGTTTGATAGCACGACGCCACTTGAGCAGCTGATGCGCAGTTTAGATGACTTGGTACGTAGTGGAAAAGTTCGCTATATCGGTGCATCGAATTTTTCAGGCTGGCAGCTTATGAAAGCACAGTCGATTGCCCAACAGCATGGCTATGAAAAGCTAAGTGTGCATCAAGTCTATTATTCTTTGATTGGACGTGACTATGAATGGGAGTTGATGCCTGCGCAGCATGATCAACAGATTGGTGCAGTGGTTTGGAGTCCGCTGGGCTGGGGGAGATTAACAGGAAAATTTGATCGTGAGCATGCGATTCCAAAGCAAAGTCGGCTGCATGAAACAGCACAATTCGCACCGCCAGTTCGACATGAAAAGTTATTTGCAGTGTTAGATGTAATGCAAGAAATTGCCATGGAAACAGGGCACTCTATCCCGCAGATTGCATTGAATTGGCTGAAAACCAGACCGACTGTGTCTAGTATTTTGATAGGCGCACGCAATGAACAGCAACTGTTGGATAACCTTGCGGCGAAGGAATGGTCATTAAGCGTAGAGCAGTTAGCCCGATTAGACGCAGTCAGTGCAGTGTATCCACCTTATCCATATTATCCCTATTGGAATGGGCAATTTACAGAGAAGAATCCCACGCTAGTGACATCAGCCTTTATTTCAGAACATACAGCAGAATAGGGCAATAACAATTCAGTGGTAGGCAATGATCAGTTCTCTGTGCTATCACTGAATAAAATTAAAATATGAAGGAATGCTGATGAGTGTCGTGATTGAAACCCAGATGTTAATTCGTAAGTCCATCAATATCGTATTTAATGCTTTTGTTGATCCTTTAATTACACAGCATTTTTGGTTTAGTGCATCGAGTGGCTATTTAGAAGAAGGTAAAACCGTGCAATGGACTTGGCAAAAATATAATGCAGTCGCCAATGTAGACGTACTGAATATTAAGGAAAACCAATTAATTCAAATACAGTGGGGAGAACCAAAAACTCAGGTCGATTTTATTTTTGAGCAAATTAGCCCGATGGAAACCTATGTCCGCATCAAAAATTCAAAGATTCCTCTGCAAGGTCAGGCATTGATTGATTTTATTATTGATAGTACAGGGGGTTTTACAACGGTTTTGGATGCAGCCAAAATTTATTTAGAACATGGCCTGCAAAGCAAATTGGTTGAAGATAAATTTCCACCTTTTAGCAATGCGAACTTTTAGTAATGTGAAGCGTTACCAAGATTAAGTATTACATCTGATACGCGGTAAGCAAAATCTTGTGTATTGGCACAGGATCTCGAAGCAATGTGCTGATGTATTGAAATTTGATAAAGCCACAGTTCAACGATGCTGTAGTGGATTAACGATTTTTATGTTCTTCACGCTTTAAATAGGTATAAACCGGCATCTGCATTTTGGCTTTTTCGCGCAGTTTCTTTTTAATATAGAACACCAGTGCAAAGCAAGTGGTGGTCACGGTTAGCATCATACTGCTCATAAAGCTCATCAGAGAACTGACATAACCAATCGTGGTGAGTCGGTTCATCATACGGAATACTTGTGGACTACTTTCAACACCAGTAATGGCCCATGTGCATAAGTGTTCACAGTTATTAATAATCAGATGATAGTTGTTTTCATGCATACGTGAGCGCATGCGACGCACCACTTTACGACCTTTAAATTTTGGATTGCTATATGACTGAACGATAATTTTTTTGCCGTGGCTGAATTTTTCGATAGAAGTCATTTCAATCGGATGTTTTTTGAAAAGGTGTGCAAAACCAGAGTAGTGAATGACTCTACCGCGGCCGGCATATATGCCATGATGGCTATAACCGAAGTGTTTAACAATCAGATGTGTTCCAAGAGGAAAACCATCTTTCTGCACGTGCATGAATTTACCAGTCCTACTTTAAATCCGAATTATTTTTAAAGATTAGTCTACTTTTAATCTGTGAATTAATCGACTATTTTAGCGATGATTTAGCTAAAATTTGTTCGATTTTTAACGTGCACTATGGATAGGGTCATGCTTGGTCTTCAATCAACCTCAATGTTTAAAAAAATGCGCTTTATGATGCTGCTCGGTCTGATTTTCTCACCGAGTATTTCCTATGCCAATATTCAAGCGAAACGTGTCAGTCAGCCCATTGCCGTGGATGTGGTTGAAATTTCGGATCTGAGTCAACTAAAGCTCTATTTATATGATGCAGAGCAGCAGCCATATCGATACTTACAGCGTTTAAAGCAGTCATTAGCGCGTAAATGTAATACGATGAACTTCGCAATGAATGCAGGGATGTATCATGCAGATTTAGCGCCTGTTGGTCTTTACGTTGAAAATGGGCTGCAGAAAAAAGCCTTGAATCGTGCAACACGAGGCTTTGGTAATTTTTTAATTCAGCCGAATGGTGTTCTGGCATGGAACGCCAAGAGCGCGGTGATTTTAACCACGCAAAAATATGCTTCCACAAATTTTAATGCACGATATGCTACGCAGTCAGGTCCAATGCTGGTGGTAGATGGAAAAATCAATTCAAACTTTATCCCACAGTCAGATTCATTGAAAATCCGCAATGGTGTGGGGATCAAAAACGGCAAGTTGTATTTTGTGATCAGTCGTGAAGGCGTGTCATTTTATGCATTTGCACAATATTTTATGCAGCAATTATCGATTAACAATGCCTTGTATTTAGATGGATCTGTGTCTAGTGCAGAAATCCAAGCATTGAATAGACATGATTCAAGTTTGAAACCTTTAGGGCCAATTGTAGCGTATACAACAGCATCTCAATGCAAACAATAAAAGCCCGAATGGTCAGGCTTCATGTATACAGTCTTTAGATTGATAGCAACTATTGTTTATTTGCCAACTAAACCTAAAAAGGTACTTTGGGTTTGGCACATTTGAATGGCTTGTTCTTTAGATTGTTTTTTAATACTTTCTTCAAACTGTTTTTTCTGTTCTTTGATTTGCTCTTCGTTTAAGCCCATTTGTTTCGATAAGGCTTCGAGTTTGTCCCAAGATTCTTCGCATTCTTTGGGAATTTGGCTACAAGCACTTAGACTAAGTATGCAGCAGGCGATTAGGCAAATTGTTAATTTATTCATGTTTATTCCTTTAGTGTTTATATCAATCCAGTTTAGTGGTTATCTGCCTCTAGTTTAGTGCAATATTAGGTTTTATTGTCGTGTGTTTAAAAATTAGACATTGTTGATTTGCCTTGGAGCATAGCATAAAAGCTGTAAATAGCGATGTGGCCAATCCACAAAACCTGATCTGTAAATAAGCGGCATACTTTTGATTAGACTAAAAAATGAAAAAGGCACTCTGTAAAACAGAATGCCTTGTTTGAACATTGAATGTTCAGACTCTACTGTAGAGGTAGATGTTGGATTTCATTTAATTCCTTACGGCTATAACCGCGCGAAGCGAGTACTTTTTTGATACCGAGGATAACATCTTCATCCGTTGCCTTTGTAAGAGCAGCAATAAGCTGTTCATTGGTTTTACAAGAGCAATCATTTTCAACACAGGCAATTTGATTCTTATGCCCGTTTTGCTGTTCTTTAGCGAACAACTTATGCCAAAAACTCATAGAGCCTTCATTTGCGACCTAACATAGGACGAAATATAACCAATCCAATAAATAAAGCAAGACTACTAAAGTGATATTTTAGCCAGTTGAATGATCATTTTTTCGATTGGACTTTTAGAATCTTTACCTAATTGATATAGAAAGGCTTCACTTGCACTGCATGTGGCGAGAAAATAAAGCTTTTTTAATATATAAAAAAGGAGCTTTTAGAAAGCTCCTTTTATGACAGCAACATGACTTGAAATAATTTGTTTAAATCTTCTCAAGAAACACGCCAGACTCTACATGGTGTGTGTAAGGGAACTGATCAAACAAGGCAAATTTGCTGATTTTATGCGTTTGTGAAAGCAGTTTGAGATTGTCATGCAAAGTATCTGGGTTGCATGAAATATAGATAATGCGTTCAAAACGTTGCAACAGTTTTAGTGTTTCATCATCGATACCTGCACGCGGTGGATCGACAAATACCGTATCGAAGTTATAGCTTGAAATTTCAATCTCAGCTTCTTCAAGGCGGCGGAATGTACGTTCAGCATTGTAGGCTTGGGTAAACTCTTCAGCTGAAAGACGAGCCACTTGGATATTATCAATACCATTTTGCTCAATATTCCACTGCGCGGCACAAACTGAAGACTTGGCTAATTCGGTTGCCAAAACGCGATTAAAGCGTGTTGAAAGAGGCAGCGTGAAATTACCATTACCACAGTAGAGCTCAAGTAAGTCTTTGTCTGAGTGATCCGCAACCTGACACGCCCATTCCAGCATTTTTTGACATACGCCGGCATTGGGCTGTGTGAAGCTACTTTCAATTTGTTTATACTGATATTTACGGTCAAATACTTGGAGTTCTTCAACCACATAGTCATCAGTTAAAATCACGCGCTGACCACGACTACGACCATAAATCTTGATATTGAGCTTTTCAGACAGCGCTTTGGCAGCAACTTCCCATTCAGCATTGAGCGGGCAGCGGTAAACCAATGAAACCAGCATTTCACCTTTCAGCGTTGCTAAGAAATGAACCTCAAATAATCGGCTAGATAAGATCTCTTGTGCCTTGAGTTCATTTAATAATACGGGCATTAAATCATTAATGCTTTTATCTGCAATCGGGAAATCTTTAATTTCGACAACTTGTTTTTCATTGTCTGCATTGCGTTCAAACATTGCATAGAACATATCATTTTCAGTATGCCAAATTCGGAATTCCGCTCGCATACGAAAGTTTTGTTCAGCAGAAGGAAAAACTTCTAAAGAGGGAGGGTTGTATTCTGAAAATTGAGCCGTAATGCGGGCAACTTTGGCATCAAGTTGTTGCTGATAAGTTGAAGTCATATGCAGTAAAAAATCGCAAACATATTAAAAAAAGTCATGTTAGCAAAATTCACCTTATAAGACTAAATTAATTCCACTTTTGGCTGTATTTATCTGTCGAGAAAATGAGTCTGAATGCGCTAAACAGAATATTTATCTAGGGGTAGTTAAAAAAACGCTCAATCTTTATGGAACATTCATAAAGATTGAGCTAAGTGAGGAACTGATTAGTTGGAGTTCAATTCAGTGTTTAATTCATTGTCATTAAGCTGGCATTACCACCGGCTGCCGCTGTATTGACACTGATTGCCCGTTCAATCACGAAACGTTCTACAGGGATGTCATATTGGCCTGAAGCTAAATGCGTAATGCCAATAATTGCACCTTCACGAGAAGCGATAACCTGTTGAATCTTTAATAACTCAGCTTGTTCACCATGGTGTAAAACCGCATCAAAATTGCCATGATAAATATCCGTGATCACTTTAAATTGGTCCACGAGGATTTTCGGCATGCTATTTAAGTGTTTTAACACAAAAGTATTGTCTGCAAGTACCACGGGTTGACTACCCACCGATAAAATCGCAGCAATTTGATTCAGTTGATCTGCATCATTATTAGCCAATGAAAGCACACCCTTACGTGCCAAAATGGCATATTGGTTGTTTTCACCGGTTGGTCCTTGCAGTTCAAAACTTTGTCCTGCAGCTATGGCCTGCGGTGTTTGAATAGCAATGCCTGAAAAATGTTGCTTCGCCCAAGTGTTAAAAGCCTCATATGCAGGGAAGTGTGCAGCTTGCGTTTCTGCCTGAGCAGCATAAGGTGTAGCCAATTTTTTCTCAGAAACTTGATGCATTAAACGGTAAAGATATAAAGGACCGCCAGCTTTTGGACCTGTACCTGATAAGCCTTCGCCGCCAAAGGGTTGTACACCAACCACAGCACCTACAATATTACGGTTAATGTACAGGTTGCCGACTTCTGCATGACCGATGACTTTTTGAATCGTGTCATCAATACGTGTATGCAAGCCCATGGTTAAACCATAACCTTTGGCATTAATTTGTGTTAATAGGTTTTCAATCTCACCATATTTGTAGGTGATTAAATGCAATACTGGCCCAAAAACTTCGCGTTCTAAATCATTTAAATTTGGCAGTTCAATCAAAGTTGGTGCAACGAAAGTTCCCGTACTTAAGGCATTGCCATCAGCATTAAACATGATTTGATGTACTGGATAGCCTTTGCTACGCATCTTCTCAATATGTTTTTCAATATTTTGCTGTGCTTCAAGGTCGATCACTGGGCCAATGTCAGTTGCTAAAAGTGCAGGATTTCCAACCCGAAGTTGCTTCATCGCACCTTGTAACATGGTACGGACAACGTCCACATTATCTTCTTGCACACAGAGAATACGTAGGGCAGAACAGCGTTGACCGGCACTATCATAAGCTGAGTTAACGACATCCAATACCACTTGTTCTGTCAATGCAGATGAGTCAACAATCATGGCATTCTGACCGCCAGTTTCAGCAATCAAAACCACGCTTTCGCCAAATTGGTTTAAGCGCTGTGCCACGGTTTTTTGCAAGATACGTGCGACTTCTGTTGAGCCAGTAAACATGATGCCTTGGACACGTGAGTCAGCACTGAGTTTGGCACCAATGGTTTCGCCACGCCCAGGAAGGAGTTGCAATACATCAAACGGAACACCTGCTTCCCATAAAATATGTACAGCTTGAGCAGCAATCAGCGGTGTTTGTTCAGCAGGCTTGGCAATCACGGTATTACCTGCAACCAAGGCTGCAGCAATTTGACCTGTGAAAATAGCAAGCGGGAAGTTCCATGGGCTAATGCACAGCACAGTGCCAAGAGGTTCAATTTGCGTATTTTCTGCTAGATCAATCATTTGAGCTGCATAATAACGTAGGAAATCTACAGCTTCACGGACTTCAGCAATAGCATTGGCATAAGTTTTACCACTTTCACGTGACAACAACACCATGAGAGATTGCAATTGTGCTTCCATCAAATCTGCCGCACGGTTTAAGCATGCTGCACGCTGGTCTTTGGCTAAAGTTTTCCATGAAGCTTGGGCATTTACCGCATTATTGAGAGCGATTTCCGCTTGTTCTAAACTGGCTTCACTGACACTGCCGACCACATCACTACGGTTTGCAGGGTTTGTAATGTTGATGGGTGCAGTGTGAATTTCATCTAAATTAGCGCCCATTGCACTAGCATGCCACTGGGTATGTGCATGCTGTACTGCCGTGGTATTGAGCTGAGATAAGTCGCGATCATTGGCTAAATCGAGTCCTTTTGAGTTGCGACGTTCAGTGCCATACAAATCTTGCGGAAATGGGATAGAAGGATGCTTAGCGCCAGTGATACCTTCTTTTTCAGCCGTCGCTAATATCGTCTGTCTTGGATTTTCAATTAAATCTTCAATTTTTAAATTTTTATCTGCAATACGGTTGACGAAAGAGGTATTCGCACCATTTTCCAGTAAACGTCGTACCAAATAGGCCAATAAGGTTTCATGGTTACCCACTGGTGCATAAATACGACAAGGCACACCCAGTTTGTTATCAGACTTCGAACCCACCACTTGTTCATAGAGGGGTTCACCCATGCCGTGAAGGCACTGAAATTCATACTGGCCTGGATAGTAAAGCTCTGGCTGTGCTAATTGGTAGATCGTAGCAACGGTTTGCGCATTGTGTGTTGCAAACTGAGGATAAATTTGCTCAGGCGCTGCCAAGAGCTTTTTAGCACATGCAATATAAGACAGGTCGGTATGAACTTTGCGCGTAAATACAGGATAGTCACTCATACCTTCAATTTGCGCTTTCTTAATTTCGCTGTCCCAGTATGCACCTTTTACTAAGCGGATCATTAAACGTTTTTGGCTACGCTTAGCGAGGTCAATAATATGGTCGACCACATAGAAACAGCGTTTTTGGTAGGCTTGAATCACAAATCCAATACCTTTCCAGTCTGCTAATTTAGGCTCGAAACACAGGCGCTCAAGTAGTTCCAAAGAAATTTCTAGGCGGTCAGTTTCTTCAGCATCGATGTTTAGACCAATATTGTAATGCTTGGCTAATACTGCAAGTTCAAGCACTTTGCCATAAAGTTCGTTATGCACACGGTCGATCTGTGAACGTTGATAGCGCGGGTGTAGGGCAGATAATTTGATCGAAATGCCTGCTCCGTTATAAACATCCTTACCTTCAGAAGCTTGACCAATCGCGTGGATCGCATCGGTATAGTCTTGATAATATCGTTCAGCATCAGGTTCAGTTAATGCTGCTTCACCTAACATGTCATATGAATAACGGAAGCCTTTGTCTTCTAATACTTCTGCATGTTTAAGCGCTTCATTGATGGTCTCGCCTGTGACAAACTGTTCGCCCATCATACGCATAGCCACGTCGACAGCTTTACGGATAATGCCACGACCACTGCGTGCTAAAATACCCGTCAATAGACTAGACAGACTTTTTTGTTGAGGGGTTTCCATCAGTTTACCCGTCAGCATTAAGCCCCAAGCAGCTGCATTTACGAACATGAGGCTACTTTGGCCAACATGATCTTTCCAGTTACCTTGGTTGATTTTATCTTTGATCAGTAAATCACGTGTTGCTTTGTCTGGAATACGGAGTAGAGCTTCAGCTAAACACATGAGCGCGATGCCTTCCTGAGAAGACAATGAAAACTCTTGTAGCAAGCCTTGTACAATGCCTGCTTTACCTGTACCGCTTTTACGTTCACGTAATGAATGGGCTAAGTCAAAAGCCAATTGTTGAATTTGATCGCTGATCGGGGAAGGGATTTCACTGTGTGCTAATAAGTTTTCAATGCACTCAGTTTCAGCACGACGCCATGCTGTATTAATCGATTGTTCAAAGCTATTCTTGTCTTTAAATTCAGTGATGTAGTCATCGCTTCCCGTGACTTCAAATACTTTTCCATTCATGTTTCAATTTTCCGTGTCAAAGTTCTATGACGAGCAAATAAATCTTGAGCTTGATCCTTTATTTAATTTATCATCACAGAATATTTAGCGAATAACTCACTATAGTTTTAATAATATTTAGAGAAAAATTCAGATGAGTAGCCAATATTTGAGCTTAGACCGTATAGATATTCGAATTTTAGAGCTGCTGCAACAAGATGGAAAATTGTCCAATATTAAGCTTGCAGAAATGGTGAATTTATCACCTACTGCGGCGTTGGCACGTGTGCAAAAATTATCGAAGGAAGGCTTTATTTTAGGCTATGAAGCACGTTTAAATCCGGTCTTACTCAACAATGGATTTGTGGTTTTTGTGGAGATTTTACTAGATAAAACCACGCCCAACGTATTGGAAGATTTTTCGGATGCAGTGCGTCAAATTCCAGAAATCGTAGAATGTCACATGATCAGCGGTGGTTTTGATTTTGTGGTGAAAATACGCTGCGCAAATATGGAAGAATTTAGAAAAATTTCAGGGCAGGTGCTTTGGCAATTACCTGGTATCAAGGAAACGCGTAGTTATCCTGTGATGGAAGTGATCAAAGAAAGTATGCAAATTAAGCTGAAACCTGCGGCTCGGCCGAAGTAGCTAATCATCAATAATTGAGTACTAAAAAGGGGCATTTAGCCCCTTTTTAGTGTCAAAAATTTTAGATTTCAGACATTTCTTTTTGATATTGCGCTTCGGCTTTTTCAAAGCGTTCAACCACATCCGCCTCTGGTGCTTTGCCCAATAAGCTCACGACAACGATACTGATCGCAGAGAAAATAAAGCCTGGAATGATTTCGTATAAACCAAGGTGGCCTAAGTAGTTTTTCCACACGATGACAGTCACAGCACCCACGATCATGCCAATGATTGCTCCGTTAAGCGTCATACGTTTCCACAGCAATGAAAGAATAATCAGTGGGCCAAATGCAGCACCGAAACCTGCCCATGCATAAGCCACTAAGCCTAAAACTTTACTTGCAGGGTTCATTGCAAAGGTGATTGCAAATACGGCAATTGCCAAAACCATCGCACGTCCAATCCAAACCAATTCTTTTTGCGATGCGTTTTTACGAATAAATCCTTTGTACAAATCTTCCGTCAAGGTTGTTGAACACACCAATAACTGACAGCTAAGTGTGCTCATCACCGCAGCTAAAATTGCGGCTAAAATAATCCCAGCAATCCACGGATTGAATAGAATTTTAGTCAACTCCATAAATACCGTTTCAGGGTTGGCATTAACGACACTTGCCAGTTCTGGGTGGACTTGGAAGTAAGCAATACCGATATAACCCACTGCTACAGCACCGCCTAGACACAGGATCATCCATGTCATACCAATGCGTCGTGCATTCGGAATGGATTTAACAGAATCGGCTGCCATAAAGCGAACCAAAATATGCGGCTGACCAAAATAGCCTAAGCCCCATGCCATGCTGGATAAAATCGCAACTGTACTTAAACCTTCAAATAAATTAGAAGCTTGTGGGCGAGCTGTTTCCAAAACAGCAGCAAGATTTTGACTGTTATCACCTAAAGCAAGGTAGGCGATGATCGGTGTGATCAGCAGTGCAAAGATCATCAGACCCGCTTGGAAAGTATCGGTCCAACTGATCGCTAAGAATCCACCAATACAGACATAGCTGATGGTTGCAATTGCACCAATCCACAGTGCTGTTGTGTAGTTCCAACCGAATAAACTTTCGAAAAGTCGTGCGCCAGCCACCATGCCAGAAGCACAGTAAATCGCAAAGAACACTAAAATCACTACAGCTGAAATGATACGTAAAATCTTTTTACGGTCTGCAAAACGGCTCGTGAAATAATCGGGCAGGGTCAGGGCATTATTTTGATATTCGGTATGAACACGCAAGCGTCCGGCAACGATCAGCCAGTTCAACCAAGCACCGATAATTAAGCCGATTGCAATCCAAGCTTCGGAAAGACCAGATAGATAAATTGCACCAGGGAGACCCATGAGTAGCCAACCACTCATGTCGGATGCACCTGCTGAAAGTGCAGTCACAACACTTCCTAAACTTCGTCCACCTAAAATGTATTCGTCAAAGTTATGCGTAGCTTTGTAGGCATACAAACCAATGGCAAGCATTGCAAGAATATAAAAAATAAAGGTGACTAATGTCGGGTTTAAATGGCTCATAGGCGGTTCATCCTTAATGAAAGCAAATCATCTCTGTCCTAGATGAAAATTTGTACTTCTGTCGTAAGTCGCAGATTCAAGCACGATTTAAAAATTACACTCTGTAACCTTTAAGCATATTTTATGTATGTTTTGCGTAAATGATATTTTTTCTTATTACAAATCGAATTTTTTATTGTGCTGCTGAAATGTTGTACAGAAGGGAATTTAAATTTTGAAATGTAAATCTACTTAAGACTTTTCATCACAAAAAGAGAACTAATGAAATTAGGTAAAAATTACACAATGTTACATGGTGAACAAGAAATGTGCATTTGAAATATTTGGTTGCAAATGTGCATCACATCATCTGTAGTGAGATGATTTGAACAGGTCGAATATGAGGTATGCACAGTCTTGGTGCGTAATTAGAGGGAATGCGCAGTGACAACGGTTCAAATGGAAAAAACGAGAATAGAGCATGATTTATTGGGGGATAAAGCAGTCCCGCAGTCATGTTATTACGGTATACATACATTGCGTGCCATCGAAAACTTTCAAATATCAAAGCAGCATGTCGGACAAAATTTAAACTTTTTACGCGCTATTGCTCAGGTAAAAAAAGCGTCAGCAGAAACCAATTATCAATTTAACTTAATACAAGATGATATTCGCCAAGCGATTCAGCAGGCGTGTGATGCATTGATTGATCATCCTGAACAATGGGCAGATTCATTTCCAATTGATATTTATCAAGGTGGAGCAGGCACTTCTATTAACATGAATGCCAATGAAGTCATTGCCAATATTGCCCTTGAGTCGCTCGGAGATGCGAAAGGCAGTTATCAACGGATTCATCCCAACGACCATGTTAATAAGTCACAATCCACCAATGATGTCTATCCAACAGCGCTGCGTCTAGCAACATTTAGCGCTTTTGATGCTTTATTTGTTGTTTTAAATCAGCTAATTGGAAGCTTACATATTAAAGCCGATGAGTTTAAACATGTCATCAAAATGGGGCGTACACAGTTACAAGATGCTGTTCCGATGACTTTGGGGCAAGAGTTCCGAGCATTTGCAACATTATTAAAAGAAGATTTGAAGTTGATTGAGCAAAATCGACAGCTTCTATTGGAAATTAATTTAGGTGCGACGGCAATTGGCACTGGCGTGAATTCTCCTGCGGGTTATGCAGCGAAGGCCGTTGAAAATCTAGCTCATTTGACCGGTCTAAAATTGCAAGGTGCAGAAGACTATGTCGAAGCAACCAGCGATTGTGGCGTATTTATTTTATTATCAAGTTGCTTAAAACGTTTAGCTGTCAAACTTTCTAAAATCTGTAATGACTTACGTCTTTTAAGTTCGGGGCCACGAACAGGTTTAGCGGAAATTCGTTTACCTGAGTTACAAGCAGGTTCGTCCATTATGCCTGCAAAGGTCAATCCTGTGATCCCTGAAGTGGTCAACCAAATTGCATTTCGAGTGATGGGCAATGATTTAACCATAACTTTAGCCGCAGAAGCAGGGCAATTACAATTAAATGTCATGGAGCCGGTCATTGCATTGTCCATGAATGAATCGATTGAGCTTTTGGTGAATGCCGTAAAAACATTAGATAGCAAATGTATCCAAGGAATTCAGGCAAATGAGCAAGCATGTTTTGATGCTGTGATGCGTAGTGTAGGAATCGTGACCTTACTCGATCCATATTTAGGTCATGCAAAATGTGATGAAATCGGTAAGCAATGTATTGCCGAAAATAAAACCATTCGCCAAGTGGTTTTAGAGCAAGAGCTGTTAACTGTAAGTCAATTGGATGAAATTTTCTCGATTGAAAATTTAGTTTCTGAAGTGACACCATTTAGTATGCCACTCGCTCAAGTGAGTTAAATGCTTATTTAAGACTTTTAAATAGCCCCCATGATGAGTAAATGACGAAGGTTAATCCTTCGTTTTTTATTTGAAGAAATCAGTGGTAAATCTAGAAAACTAATCTGATGGCAGTGATGTTTTAGATTTCTAAAAGAAAGTATTGGGTTGAAAATAAAACGCTATATTTGCTTAAGATCGTAATTATAGTTCTATATAGTCATGAAGGTTTGGATGAAAAATTTAGCGCATAGATAAAGTCAGAAATACTTTAACTTGCCCGAAAAAGGATGTAATCGAAGTACAATAGGTTTTTTATCATGTTGTAGATAGTCAGATGTTTAATAAGTTAGTCGATTTATTCAAAGGCGCTAAAGAGTCGCCTGAGCAACTTTACTTAGAACAACACCACATTCAATATGATGAAACTCAGGGTTATATCATTGAAGGCGTAGTTTTAAATACATTGTCTGAACGTATGGAATATCTGTCGAATAGAAAAATGACAAATTTCGATGATTTAAAACAGCTCTATGCCACTGCAATGATTATCAATGAAAAAATAGACCTGGAAATTGCAAGTCAACGCTTTGTTGCACGATTAGGCAATACTGAAGAAAATCTTTTGCAATTTAAACACTATGTCAAACTATTGAATGATTATTATCGTCAATTCATCCGTGATCGTAAGTAAGTGAATGGACTGCAGTGTTTGAGTTTGATGGGTGCGTTTAGGGTACTCATCAATAGAAAATACAATCGCAAATCCACATTGGTTAAAACACTGTATATAGTTGCTTAAATCTCGGAATGTAAAAAGCATCGTGTTAATATGATCACTAAGTGATTAAAACATTAAAAGCTATTTACATCATGTTCCAGCAAGAAATTTCACAACTCAATCTTAAACAGCTCAAAGCTGGCGAAAAGCGGTGGGTCGGAAACTTACAGGGCTCATCTGCTGCATTATTATTTAAAGAAATTAGCAAACAATCGAAACAGTTGTTTGTGATTGTAGCACGTAATAATCAGCATCTCGGGCAGTTAGAAAGTGAGCTGGAATTTTACGGAATTAAGCCGACTATTTTCCCTGATTGGGAAATTTTACCTTATGACCGCCTATCGCCACATCAAGACATCGTTTCTGAGCGCTTGGCGATTTTGTCCAATATGCCACAGCAAGGTGTGTTGTTGGTTTCAGCAACAACTTTAGCGCAGCGAGTTGCGCCTGCATCTTGGGTATTAGGTGAACACTTTGATATTAAAGTAGGTCAAAAATTTGATATCGAACAACAAAAATTAAGATTAGTACAAGCGGGCTATCACTTGGTGGATACCGTTTATGATCATGGTGAATTTGCAGTACGCGGCAGCATCATGGATATTTACGCTTCGGGGCAAAGTTCACCGATTCGTATTGACTTATTTGATGATGAAATCGATACCCTCAAATTCTTTGATCCTGAAACTCAGCGAACCACCCAAAACTTAGATTATTTTACGGTTTTACCTGCAAAAGAATTTCCATTAAAAGAAGCGCGCTCACTGTTTCGTGATCGATATGCGGAAAATTTTCCGACGGCAAATCCAAAGAAAAACCCAATTTATCAAGATGTACAAGATGGTATAGCTTCACCGGGTATTGAGTTTTATTTTCCGTTGTTCTTCTCTGAACAAGCCATGAAAGAGCAAAGTACGCTATTTTCGTACTTACCAGAGAATGGCATTGTCATTACAGATAAAGCCATAGATGACACCTTGATTCAGTTTTGGTCAGACATTGTGCGTCGTTATGAAGACCGTCGTCATAATGTCGACCAACCGATTTTGCCGCCAGAGCAGATTTTCCTACAACCAAATCAAGTGTTAGAACAATTAAATCTTTGCCGTCGTATCGTGGCTTCGCCTGAGGCTTTTGATGAACGCAATGGCGTGATCAATCTTGCTGCTGAGATTCCACCCCGTTTACCTGTCGATCCTAAACGTGAAAAGCCATTTTATGCTGTTAAGCAATATATCGATGCGGCAAATTATCCAGTGCTTTTGGTGGCTGAAAGCGCTGGTCGACGTGAAACTTTAAAAGATGCATTGCGTCCAAGTTTGGGTGATATCCCAACGGTCGAAAGTTTTGATGATTTTATGCATTCTATGCATGCGATTGCGATCACCAATGCACCCTTAGATCGTGGTTTATTGCTAACTGACAAGCTCAGTGTAATTTCTGAAAATCAGCTTTATGAACACCGTGTGGTTCAACGTCGTCGTAAACGCCAACAGGAAGTATCAGAAGAGTTCCTTGTTCGTAGTTTAACCGAGCTCTGTATTGGCGCACCTGTGGTTCATATTGATTATGGTGTGGGGCGATATGCAGGTTTAATTACCTTGAGTATCGATGACCAAGACCATGAGTTTTTGCAGTTAGACTATGCCGATGCAGCTAAGGTGTATGTCCGTGTAACAAACCTGCATTTAATTAGTCGATATAGCGGTGGTGACCCAGATCTAGCACCATTACATAAATTGGGCACAGATGCATGGTCTAAAGCGAAACGCAAGGCTTTAGAGCAGATCCATGATGTGGCGGCAGAACTTTTACATATTCAAGCACGTCGTCACTCGAAGCCGGGTTATGGATTTGAACTGGATCAAAGTCTCTATATGCAGTTTGCTAGTGGCTTCGCCTATGAGGAAACTCTAGATCAAGCCAATGCTATTGAAGCGACACTCTATGACATGCAACAAGCGAAGCCGATGGATCGCTTGGTTTGTGGTGATGTCGGTTTTGGTAAAACAGAAGTGGCCATGCGTGCTGCATTTGTGGCAGTACAAAATAACAAACAAGTGGCTGTACTTGTGCCAACCACGTTGTTGGCGCAGCAGCACTACGAGTCTTTCAAAGACCGTTTTGCGGACTGGCCTGTACGTATTGAAGTCCTTTCACGTTTTGGTTCATCAAAATCACATACCAAAACCATTGAAGACCTCGCAGAAGGCAAAGTGGATATTGTGATTGGCACACATAAAATCTTGCAGGAAAGTGTGCAATTTAAAAATCTCGGCCTCATGATCGTTGATGAAGAGCACCGTTTTGGTGTACGTGATAAAGAGCGAATTAAAGCCTTACGTGCCGATGTTGATATGCTAACGCTAACTGCAACGCCTATTCCACGTACGCTGAATATGGCTTTTAGTGGCATGCGTGATCTATCTATTATTGCAACGCCGCCTGCACGTCGACTTGCTGTGAAAACCTTTGTACAAGAGCATACTGGAGATTCGATCAAAGAAGCCATCTTGCGTGAATTGCTACGTGGTGGACAAGTGTATTTCTTACACAACGAAGTCGAGACCATTGAACGTACGGCAGAAACCTTACGGGAATTGGTCCCTGAAGCACGTGTTGCGGTTGCTCATGGTCAAATGCGTGAGCGTGAACTAGAGCAAATCATGCAACAGTTCTATCATAAAGAATATAACGTGCTGGTGTGTTCAACCATTATTGAAACTGGGATTGATGTGCCAAACGCCAATACCATTTTGATTGAACGTGCAGATAAACTGGGGCTGGCGCAGTTGCACCAATTACGTGGTCGTGTTGGTCGATCGCACCATCAAGCATACGCCTATTTACTTGTACCTTCGCTCAAAGGCTTAAAGGGTGATGCTGAAAAACGCCTAGATGCCATTTCGCGTGCATCGACTTTGGGTGCGGGTTTCATGTTGGCTACAGAAGACTTAGAAATTCGTGGTGCAGGTGAGTTGCTGGGTGAACAGCAAAGTGGCTCAATGCAAACCATCGGTTATAGCCTGTATATGGAAATGCTTGAAAAAGCCACCAAAGCCATTCAAAAAGGCAAAACACCTAACTTTGACTCTCCATTATCATTAACGGCTGAAATTAGCATGCATATGCCAGCCTTAATTCCAGATGATTATTTGGGCGATGTGCATCAACGGTTATTGTTCTATAAACGTATTAGTAATACGGATACTCAAGAGAAACTCGATAACATTCGTATGGAGTTGATCGATCGTTTTGGCTTACCGCCGCAAGCAGTTAAGCAGTTATTCTCTGTCCATCAGTTACGTTTAAAAGCGGAACAATTGGGTATTACTAAAATTGATATCAGCTCACATGGCGGCAGTATTGAGTTCTCACCAGATACACCTGTTCAAGCCATATCCATCATCCAAATGATGCAAAAGCATCCGACTTTCTTCCGAATGGAAGGTGGACAGCGTCTAAAAGTGATGGTCATGCTCGAAGAATATGACAAACGCATTCAATTTATAAATGACTTATTAGACAGTTTACTGAAGGAATTAGCGCCAAATCACTAGATTTGGCGTATAAATTGCTTGTTTAGAATGAGTAGATTTTATGCGTGTATTTTATATAGAAGAAACGCTTGATTTTTTTGAAAAATTTATTAGAGTCATAAGCAAGCAACGTTTTATTCAAATGCGGTTTATTTGTAATGAAACGTTCTGTACAGAATATTCACACCCATAAGGATGTGATAGTATTAGCCATCATTCTAATTTTGCATCATTTATAAAGATATGTTTAGTTTACATCCACAACTTGCTCAAGATACGTTTTATGTAGGCGACTTTCCTCTGTCAACATGTCGTTTGATGAATGATATGCAATTCCCGTGGCTTATTTTGATTCCACGTGTTCCGGGAATTACAGAGCTTTATGAATTAAGTCAGGCAGACCAAGAGCAGTTTTTACGTGAATCAAGCTGGTTATCAAGCCAATTGTCACGTGTATTCCGTGCAGACAAAATGAATGTAGCTGCATTGGGTAATATGGTTCCACAATTACATTTTCATCATGTTGTACGTTATCAAAATGATGTGGCTTGGCCGAAACCAGTTTGGGGTACGCCAGCAGTTCCTTATAACAATGATGTCTTGGCACACATGCGCCAAACACTGATGCTTGCACTACGTGGTCAAGGTGATATGCCTTTTGATTGGCGTATGGACTAATCCCGATTTACGGACAATATCAGGATAGTAGAAGAATGAGTGTCCGTATGGGGGCGATCGAGTGCCGTTAGACAATTTAATCAGCAAAGAGCCTAAACAGTTTGAATATTTTCATCGTTTGATGGGATATATCATGCTGTCTTTGGTGATTGTTGTCTATCATTACACTCAGCCAGATACGCAATATCAAATCTATATTCCTGCATTTTTATTTTTTCTGATTTTAGTCGTTCCTAAGTTTTCTCATTGGTTAATTTATCGATATAGCAATCAAGTTAAGCGTAATGTGCTTTTTCTGATCGATATCATCGTTATTGCTGTACTGATGTCTGCAGTACATTTAAGCCTTGTTTTAACTTTTCTTGCGGTCTTTGCGCTGCTATATACAACCATTTATAACAAAATCAATTTCTTAATGATGTCCTTGGCCGGGATTGTAGGCGTCACTGTATTTTATTTATGTAATATTTATGTCTTTGGTTTTCAAGAATATTTTGAGTCAACCAGCAGTGAGTTAACCGTTCTAGGTTTTTTGTGTCTTATTACATATTTCAGTGTGGGGACATTTTATCAACACACCCAAGTTCAGTCTTTGAGCAATAAAAAGAACCACTATTATGATCAGATGAATCGTTATATGGAATTCGCTAATCAATTGAGTCGTTATGCGCCAATGCAGCTTTGGCAATCGATTATGAAAGGTGAGTCTGAAGCTAAAATCGAATATAAACGTAAAAAACTCACGATTTTCTTTTCAGATATCCAAGGGTTCACAGAACTTTCTGAAACATTAATCCCAGACGATTTAGCATTTCTACTCAATGACTATTTGAGTCATATGACTGAGATTGCCAAACAGTATGAAGCGACTGTCGATAAATTTATGGGTGATGCAATTCTAATCTTCTTTGGTGATCCACATAGCCAAGGTGTAGAGCAAGATGCAAAAACTTGTTTAGAGATGGCAATGGTTATGCGTCAGCAAATGAAGTTACTGCGTGAACGCTGGGTTAAAATGGGTTATCCGCCGCTACACATTCGTATGGGTATTTCTACAGGGTATTGTCACGTTGGGAACTATGGTGCGGCTCACCGTATGGCTTATACCATCGTTGGACGTGATGCAAACTTGGCTGCAAGATTACAAAGTGCTGCTGAAGTTGACGAAATTTTGATTTCAGATGACACGCATCATTTAGTGAAAAATGACTATTTATGTGCGCCCAAAGCACCGATCTTCTTAAAAGGTATCAAAGGCCCAGTACGTACTTGGCAAGTGATGGAAAAGTACACCTCACAGAAAACAGATTATCAGCGTTGGTTCGACTACGAATATAAAGGCTTTAATCTATTGTTGAACTTAGATGAAGTACAAAACTTTGAATATCCTGAACTAATACATGTTTTAGAACGTATGATTCAACGCTTACAAACTCAGCAAAAAATGACCAACTCTGCTGGTATTGTTAAACTGAATTTAGAAGACGAAGTGATCGAAGAAGTCAAAAAAACTGAATCTCACTCTTAATTTCACATATACATTATAAAAATTAGATCTAATCGTATTGCCTTAAATTCTAAAAATAACTCAATTCATTCTTTTATCAAAACGTCTTCTTTTTTGTAAATTGTTGAATAGTTTTATGCATAAAAAAGCCAGTTACGATGAACTGGCTTTTTGATTATAGAAAATTATCTATAAATTAATGATTTTCTGAAGCATGGTTGATGGTGTATTTAGGAATTTCAATTTCCAAATCTTCATCTTCAATTTTTACTTGGCATGACAGGCGAGAGTCTGGTTCTAATCCCCATGCACGATCGAGAAGATCTGCTTCGACATCATCCATTTCATCTAGACCATCAAAACCTTTACGTACAACCACATGGCAAGTGGTGCACGCTTTAGACATATCACATGCATGCTCAATTTTGATGCCGTTTTTTAACATGCTTTCGCAAAGGTTAGCATTTGATTCGACTTCAAACTCAGCGCCGTTTGGGCAGATTGTTGCGTGAGGCAGTACTTTAATACGTGGCATAATCTTGACCTATAAATTAATTTGAGTTTGACCAGTCATCGAGTTTTGTGCCTTTCAATGCGGCATCAATGTGCTGATTCATACGAGCTGCAGCAAATGCATCGCTATGTATTTTAAGCTGTTCTACAGCATGTTCAATAGCTTTGATATCTGTCGTTTCAAGTGCAGCATCTAAAACAGTGCGTGCAGCAGTGAGGGAACTGTATTGCTCTGGGTTGAGGAGTTGAGCATCCACTTTAAGTGCTTGATCAAGTGCTTCAAGTTCACGTTTTGCTTCCACTTTAGTTTCTTGAAGATGACGTAAGTTTTTATCTTCTTCAGCAAACTTATAACCATCAATCAGTAAGCGTTCAGTGTCGGCATCAGATAAACCATAAGATGGTTTGATGTCAATTTGAGCATGCACACCAGAAGTGGTTTCTTTGGCTGACACAGTTAGTAAACCATCAGCGTCGACCTGGAAAGTCACTTCAATACGCGCTTGACCCGCAGTCATCGGTGGAATACCACGAAGCACAAAACGACCTAGACTACGGCAATGTTCAACTAGATCACGTTCACCTTGTACAACATGAATCAACATCGCTGTTTGACCATCTTGATAGGTTGTGAATTCTTGGCGACGCGCCACTGGAATAGCTGTATTACGCGAAATAAGGCGCTCAACCAAACCGCCCATGGTTTCTAAACCTAAAGAAAGCGGTGTGACGTCTAAAAGCAATGAACCATCTTTAGAGTTACCAATAAGCTGGTTCGCTGTAATCGACGCGCCAATGGCCACAACTTCATCAGGGTTAATAGTGCAGAGCGGTTCTTGATTGAAGACATCTTGAACAGCTTTTTGTACAGCATACGAGCGGGTAGAACCACCGACCAATACCACATTTTGAATATCGCTGAGTTCAAGCTTGGCATCACGCATGACACGTTTACAAACGCTGATGGTTTTATCCAAAGCAACTTTAATGATTGATTCAAAAGTAGGGCGGTCTAAAGTCAATGATTGATCAAGAACTTTAAGCTCTACAGATTCAGCCTCGGTTAGAGCTTCTTTTGCTTTACGAGCAGAAACGATGAAATGTGCATATTCCGCATCATCTAAAGTTTCAATATTTAGTTGTTTTTTTGCCCATTTTACAATCAGACGGTCTAAGTCATCACCACCAAGTGCCGTGTGGCCACCCGTTGCTAGAACTTCAAAAACACCTTGAGAGAAACGTAAAATTGAAACGTCAAAAGTACCACCACCCAGATCGTAGATCACATAGTTTTGATCATGTGCAAGATTGGTGTCTTGGTCTAAGCCATAAGCCACTGCCGCAGCAGTCGGTTCATTTAATAGACGTAGTACATTTAAACCCGCAAGCTGAGCCGCATCACGCGTTGCTTGACGCTGTGCTTCATCAAAATAGGCAGGCACAGTAATGACAGCACCATTTACTGGATTGTTTAAGCTGCTTTCTGCACGGTCTTTTAGTTGTTTTAAAATTTCAGCAGAAATTTCAACTGGTGTTTTACGACCTTGTGCAGTTTCAAAAGCAGGCATTTCATTCGCTTCACCGACTAAGTTGTACGGGTGTTGGAATTTGATATCTGCTTTAGAGCGACCCATAAAGCGTTTTACAGAAACGATGGTGTTTTTAGGATCAGTCGTTAAGAATGCCTTTGCATCGTCACCATATTGCGTAGTGGATTCGCCATAGTGTGCAATAGAAGGGAGTAACACACGACCATGTTCATCGTTAAGCACTTTCGCTTTACCAGAAAGTACCGTGGCTACTAAAGAGTGTGTAGTCCCAAGATCGATACCAATTGCAATGCGGTGTTCATGCGGTGCACTTGATTGACCAGGTTCTGCAATTTGCAAGAGAGCCATGTGTGTTACATCCTTTGAACGTCAAATATAAAAAATAAATTAAAAATCATCGTCTAAATCAAAGCTATCGTCGTCTAAGAAGCGATCTTCAGCTTTATCGATGTCAGCCATTACTTTTTGGAAGAAGCGTAATTTACGTACGGTATCACGTGCTTCTGCCCAGTCTTCGTCGTCATAATCAATTTTAAATTCACGAACCAAACCATCTATCCATTGCTGAACTTCAGTTTTAAGTGAAGTGAGGTCATCAGCAGAGCATGCCTCATCTAACTGTTCACGAATTTCTAAGGCATCTTGTAGGAACTCAAAATCACTAATTGATTGATCAAGGTGATAATCTTGTTTTTTGAGACTTAAAAGATATGCAGCGCGGCTATCAACATTGGATAAAGCTTTAAATGCTTGATTAATCTCACTAGATTTTATCAGGGCTAGATCTTTGTCTTCGGCTTTATCTGGATGATATTGTTGCTGCAACTTTAAAAATTCAGCTTTTAAAACTGCTAAATCAATATCGAGTGCTACAGGTAAGTTAAACAACTCAAAATGATTCATGGGAGATGGTGTCCGCAATAGAGGTGCAAAAAGTGTTGCTTTAAATGCAATTAAAACAGTGAATTTTACACTGTTTTAATGCGAAAAAGGAGCGTGGAAATGGCTTAAACCGTAAACGATTCGCCGCAGCCACATTCGCCTTTTTTATTTGGGTTATTAAATTCAAAACCTTCGTTTAAACCATTTTTCACATAGTCCATCTCCATACCTTCAAGATAAACTAAGCTTTTTGGATCAACGAATACTTTTACGCCAAACTGATCGAATACTTGGTCATGCGTGTCAATATCATCGACAAACTCAAGTACATAAGCTAAACCAGAACAGCCAGAAGTTTTCACGCCAACGCGAATACCTTCACCCTTACCGCGATTCTTGATGTAATTGCTGATATGAGTTGCAGCATTTTCAGTTAAATGAATCATGAAAACTCCGTTAATCTTTTTTAAAACACGTAAACAATTAAGCTTTTACTTTCTTGCTACGGTAGTCTTCTACAGCAGCTTTGATTGCATCTTCAGCAAGTACAGAGCAGTGTACTTTTACTGGTGGAAGTGCAAGTTCAGTTGCAATATCAATGTTCTTAATTGCTTGAGCTTCATCAAGAGTTTTGCCTTTTAGCCACTCTGTTACTAATGAGCTAGATGCAATTGCTGAACCACAACCGTAAGTTTTGAAGCGAGCTTCTTCAATTACGCCGTTGTCATCAACTTGGATCTGTAGACGCATAACATCGCCACAAGCTGGTGCACCGACCATACCTGTACCAACGTTTTCTGCATTTTTGTCTAAAACACCAACATTACGAGGGTTTTCGTAATGATCAATTACTTTTTCGCTATAAGCCATGATGCTTCTCCAAACCTCGGGGTCAGCCTTAAGATTAATATGGGGGTGAAATTACGTTAATCAATGAGATAGCCTTAAAATAAAAGCTATCTCACCGGGATGAATTAGTGTTCAGCCCATTCTACAGAATTAAGGTCGATACCTTCTTTGTACATGTCCCAAAGCGGTGAAAGATCACGTAGTTTTTCAACTGCTGCTTTGGTAATTTCAAGTACATGATCAATATCGGCTTCAGTGGTGTATTTACCAAAGCTGAAACGAATCGAGCTGTGAGCCAATTCGTCTGAAAGACCCAATGCACGAAGTACATAAGATGGTTCTAAAGTTGCTGATGTACATGCAGAACCAGAAGATACTGCGCAATCTTTAAGTGCCATCATTAACGATTCACCTTCAACGAAGTTAAAGCTGACGTTTAGATAGTTTGCAACGTTGTATTCTGGGTGACCGTTCAGGAAGACTTGTTCAAGACCTTGCAAGCCATTCCAAAGTTTGTCACGAAGTACACGAATACGAGTTTGTTCGGCATGTAGGTTTTTGCCTGCAAGTTCGAACGCTTCGCCCATACCCACGATTTGGTGAGTCGCTAGCGTACCTGAACGCATACCACGTTCATGACCGCCACCGTGCATTTGCGCTTTAATACGTACACGTGGTTGACGACGTACATAAAGAGCACCAATACCTTTAGGACCATAGATTTTGTGGCCAGAGAAACTCATCAAATCAACTTTCATTGTTGAAAGATCAATTTCTACTTTACCAGCAGCTTGCGCAGCATCTACATGGAAATAAGTTTTGTTTGCACGAGTCAATTCACCGATTGCAGCTACATCTGTAGTTGTACCGATTTCATTGTTCACCATCATCAAAGATACAAGAATTGTATCTGGACGAAGGGCTGCTTGAACCATTTCAGGTGTGATTAAACCTGTTTTTGCTTCTGGCTCAAGATAAGTAATTTCGAAGCCTTCTTCTTCAAGCTCGCGGCAAGTATCAAGAATTGCTTTATGTTCAATTTTACTTGTAATAATGTGCTTGCCTTTAGATGCATAGAACTGAGCAATACCTTTAAGCGCAAGGTTGTCAGATTCAGTTGCACCAGAAGTCCAAACGATTTCGCGTGGATCAGCTTTTACTAGATTAGCAACTTGTTCACGTGCATATTCTACTTTTTCTTCTGCCTGCCAGCCGTAAGCATGAGAACGAGAAGCTGCATTACCAAAAGTACCGTCAAACGTTAGACATTCCATCATACGTTCTGCGACTTGAGGGTCTACAGGTGTAGTTGCTGCATAGTCAAGATAAATAGGACGCTTCATGTCAAATACCTGTAACCGATAAAAGGGCTGAATCAAAGTTTGCTGAATTTTGACGAATTGATACGGTTTGAACGTTATCGCGTGCTACAAGGTCAGCAAGGGTGATTTTTGCAAGATAATCGGCAATGTGGTGGGAGAGTTCCTGCCATAAATCGTGAGTCAAGCACATTGCACCATTTTGGCAGTTGCCTTTGTGGTCACAACGGGTTGCATCAACTGTTTCATTTACAGCTTCAATAATTTCCAAAACAGTGATGTCTTCAGCACTACGAGCAAGGTGGTAACCACCGTTTGCTCCACGGATGCTGGAAACTAAGCCGTGACGCTTTAATTTTGCAAATAACTGCTCAAGATAGGCCACTGAAATGGTTTGACGAGCTGCAATTTCTGCAAGAGTGATCGTTTGTTCAGTTGGCTGCAAAGCTAGATCAAGTAGAGCAGTCACTGCGTAGCGACCGCGAGTTGTTAAGCGCATGATTCGATACACATGTTAAGTCTAGATGTGCAGATTTTATGAATCCTGACTAAAATAGTCAAGTTTTTTTGAGATTGTTTATTTGTTTTATTTTGTCTGAAAAATTATGTATTTATTTGAACCACACATTATACACTAATAACGTTATTAAAAGAACAGATATTAGACTAAAAGCGATATTAATCCGCTTTTGACGACGTTCGATACGCTTAATACGGTTTTTGTATTGTTTAACTTCAACTTGTAGCGTGTTTATTTTAGAGCGTTGCTGTTCAATTTTTTCTAAAAGTGGGGCAATACGTTTTTTAGATGCAACGATATCGTTTTCTTCGACAGGTTCAGACAACCAGTGTTTCCAGTCAGATAAAATTTTCGGCACACTAAATAAAGAAACCAAATCACGAAATTCATCTTTTAAAACTACATCGCCATCGATACGCATGGTTTTGATGCTCTTACGATTACCAAATACAAAAATTTTCACCAAATCCATTAGTGTCGTGCGGACATCAAGGTCGATGGCTTTATCTGGAGATTTAGTGTCGAACAGAATGCCGTGCTCAGTAAACTGAACATAAAAGTCAAAATAAGGGATGTAGCTATTTATTTTTAGTGCGACTTTTTGATCAACAAATTTTTTAGCTTGTAATGCTACAACACGGTCATGTTTTAAAATGAAGGTAAAAATCGTTTCTAAAACAATCAGGGTCATAGTAAGCAACAAATGTGGTTGAGCTTGTGTTTGTTGCGTATCGCTCATAAAAAAATGTCCTTGTTAAAATCTGAAAGCACTGGAAACTGAGCGTCCTGCTCTAGAGGAACTTAGAATATACCAAAAAGTTGGTAATTCACTAGCTTTGTAGAACAGTTTAATCAATCTATCAAGTTATATGTTTGCTATTATGTTGTTAAAATGAAGAATCACATGTTGATGTGCACATAAAATAATCAGGAGAAGTGCGGATTATGGAAAATACAGAAAGCATAATTGACGATGCACAGGAAACATCAGAAAAGCTGGCTAAACCTCGGGTACGTAGTCATTCTGATCGTCGCTCTAAAATGGATTTTCGTAAATATACCAAACAGATTTGGTTGGCTGGATTAGGTGCTTTTTCACGTGCTGAGGGAGAGGGAAATAAGCTTTTTGACTCTTTAGTCAAAGTTGGAGAGGAGCTTGAGTCCAAAACGATTGATATTGCAGATCAAACTGTCGAAAAAGTTTCAGAAAAAGCCAAGGAATCTGTAACCGATACGAAAGATAAAGTAGAAAAAATTTTAGATAATAGTGTTAATCATTCTTTAAACCGTTTAGGATTGGTGACTGTAAAGGATTTACAGCACTTAGAAAGGCTTATACTTCAATTACATACTAAAGTTGACCAATTGGCCGAAGAGAATGCCCAACTGAGGGCCGAAATATTAAAAAAACACTAACTTTTTTAATATTATCGAATTTTCAAGGTTTTTTTCGTCAAAAAATTCTATAAAAAGAGGTTGAGGAGTATTGCGTTTAACCCTAAAGCATTGCTATAAAGGCGTTATGGCGTTTTATACAAATTCTTGAACCTTAAATAAACGATATTAAGAGGACGTAATTTTCATGAATAAATCAGAATTAATTGATGCAATTGCCGAAAATGGGGGATTATCTAAGGCCGATGCCGGTAAAGCTTTAGATGCTACAATTGCTGCAGTTACCAATGCATTAAAAGCTGGTGATACAGTTACTTTAGTTGGTTTCGGTACTTTCAGCGTAAAAGAACGCGCTGCACGTACTGGTCGTAACCCACAAACTGGTGCGACTTTAGAAATCAAAGCAAGCAAAGTTCCTAGCTTCAAAGCAGGTAAAGGCTTGAAAGATTCTGTAGCTTAATCTTATTAAGCACATGAGACGCGCCATAAATTGGCGCGTTTTTTATTGGTAAATGTGATTAATTGATATATCGCATTCATTCATCTCGGGTTTTCGGTTAAAATTCACCGCAAATAAAATATTGGAATACTTATGGAATCGTTTCGTAAAGTCATTAAGGGTTGGCTGGGCAAGGTCTTGCTCGTTTTGTTTTTGACCCCTTTAGCACTTGTAGGTATTGAAGGATATTTTAGTGGTGGATCTAAAGATGCAGCAAAGACTGTAAACGGTACTGAAATTTCTCAAAAAGAACTCGAAGCACTGACGAACTCATTAAAAGAACAATATCTTGCATATGCTCAGGGTGATGAAACATTATTGAATCAAAATTTCATTAGCAATAAAGCGATGGATACTTTGGTTTCACGCCAATTGCTATTGCAACAAGCTGATAAATTAGGCATTAGCTTGAGTGATGCACAAATTGTGCAAATGATTCATCAGCAGCCAAGCTTTCAAGTCAATGGTCAATTTTCTGATGAAGCGTTTGCGCGATACCTCGAATCGATTGGTATGACGAATCGCACATTCATTGATAATTTACGTAAAGACCATGCTTTAAAAATGTTGTCTACAACATTTATGGAATATGCATTGGTGAGTAAGCTTGATATCTTGCAAATTGCGAACTTACAAACGGAACAACGTAGTATTCAGTTGGCGAGCATTAATCTTGAAAATTACAAGAAAAATGTAAAAGTATCTGATGCTGAAATTGCGGCTTATTATGAACAACATAAAAACAAATTTAAGCAAGCAACTAGTGTTGATGCAGATTTTGTCGTATTAACACCTGCTAATATTACTGCAACTGTAGAAGCTGCAACTGATGCTGAACTGAAAGAAGCATATAACAGCTTTGTTGAGAATGCACAGAAGTCAGTTAAACCTATCGTTAAGCACATCATGATCACTGCGGACAATCGTTCAGATGCCGAAGCTAAAAAACTGGCTGAAAGTGTTCAAGCTAAAATTAAAGCGGGTTTAAGCTTCAACCAAGCTGCTGCGCAATTCTCTGAAGATCCTGAATCTAAAGCAAAAGGTGGTGAACTGGTTGCTTATGAAAAAGGTGTGTTTGGTGATGCGTTTGATGCTGCAGTTGAAGGTGCTCAAGCTGGTCAAGTGACTGCTCCAGTAAAAACAGACAGTGGTTATCACTTGATCGAAAAAGTGGCGCCAGCTGTAAAAGTGGCTTCATTTGAACAAGAAAAAGCTCGTCTGCAAGCAGAAGTCGCTGCTTCGAAAAAAGCCAATGTTTTTTCTGACACTGTAAACAGCCTCAATGATATGGTTGTGAGCAGTGATGCCCTTGATGTCGTGGGTCAAGAAGTGAAAGGTGTAAAAGTTCAATCATTGAATGGCTTAACATTAGCATCGCAACATCCAGTTTTAAGTGATGCAAACGTCAAAGTTAAATTGTTTAACGATGATGTTAAAAATGGTGAACGTAATGTTTCATCTAGCATTCAGTTGAAAAACGGTGATGTAGTTTGGGTAAAAGTGCGTAACTATCATGCTGCAGGTGTTCAAACCTTAGCTGAAGCGAAAGCGCATGTGAAAACTCAGCTGATTGAAAAGAAAGCGTCTGATGCTGCAAAAGCCCAGGTTCAAGCGACATTGAAAGAGTTTGCTGCAAAACCTGCTGCTTCAGTCGCGAAAGGCAATTTAAACTTTGAAAATGCGGGTACCTTTACTCGTGCTGATGGTTTGTTGAAACGCGAAATTCAACGTGCTGCATTTAGTGTAAAAGCGCCGAAAGCAGGTCATTGGTCTGTTACGACTACAAATCTACCAAATGAGTTGGTTGTAGTTGCTGTGACTGCAGTGAACAAACAATCTGATGAGGCATTAACGGGTGAGCAGTTAGATGAGTTAAAAAAACTTTATCAACAGCTTCGTGGTCAGCAAGAATTTGATGACTACACACGTTATCTAAAAGATCATGCCAAAATTAAATAATTAAGGCAGCTTTAAAAAAACCAGCTTCTGAGCTGGTTTTTTTTGGCTTAAATTGACAGATATAAATTTTATTTAAAAGATTTGGCAAATGAAATATCGACTCTAGCATCGTAGATTGATGTTCTCAAAAAAATAATATGAAGAAGAAATAACTCATCACGACAAGGATTAAGCGGATGACATCTCTGTATATGCTTCAATTTAAGCGTTTAAAGAACTGCTTATTGCGATGGATGGATCATTATTTTAAGCACATGATACTGATGCTACTAACGATTTGCGTTGCTAGTAGTATTCAAGCTGCAGAACTAAACTTTAAAAATGTTCTAGAGCAGGAAAGAGCTTGGGCGGGCTTGACCAGTAAAAAGTCAAAAATAATGAAATCGAATGGACATACAGTGAAGGGGGAAATTCACAAAAACCGACGCTGCTGTTGCTGCATGGTTTGTCAGGCACGCGTGATAATTGGAACCGCGTTGCCCATTATTTAACGGCCAACTATCATGTCATTATTCCAGATCTGCCAGCACATGGAGAAACTATTGTCGCAGATCAATTTGATCTATCGATTCCAAATTTAACTGAAAAATTACGACGATTTATTGATGCTACAAAGTTAGATCCAAATTTACATATCGCAGGGCATTCGATGGGTGGTGCAATTGCCATGCTATATAGCGCTCAGTATCCCTTAGAAGTGAAATCTTTATTGTTGGTGGATTCGGCAGGTGTCTTTAAGTCGAGCAATACAGCGTATCTAAAAGATACGGCAAAGCTTGCAGAGCTAGTGGTCAGAAAAACTGGTGATTTTGATCGCGTGATGAAGATCGTGATGCAATCCCCGCCTTTTATTCCACAAGAATTAAAAATTGGGCAAGAAAAGTTGATGATAGTTCAGTCTAAACAAACCAATAAAATGGTGGAGCAACTGCAAAAAATGGCCACCTTGTATACGCCGGAGTCCTTTGCTTTGGTTGCACGAGGCATTGATGCACCTGTGTTTATTATCTGGGGGAAGCAAGATCAGATTATCAATGTTGAAGTAGCAGAAGAATTGAAAAGCTTATTTAAAAAAGCCGAAAAACCGCTGGTATTAGACCATGTTGGTCATATGCCTATCTTAGAAGCGGAGCAGTTAATGGCGTTGCCATATTTAAAGTTTCTTTCAACTGTTCAATGAATAAAATCGGTAAAATAGGTGTAAAAAAGCGAGAAATATCTCGCTTTTTAAACTTAATTAGACACGTTGAGTTGATTTAAGTACGTACTTTAATTTCATAGCCCGTGTATTTTCGAATATTAATCACACCGGTATCCAAAATCAGATACTGACCTTTAATCCCTTGTAATTTTCCTCGAATAATTGGGGTTTTGTCCAAATTATGCGATTTGATTTTTTCAGGATATTCATCTACCGGGTAGATAAATTGGCGTGGCAACTCATCTTCTAACAGTTCAACAGTTTCATTAAACTCTAAATTTTGGCTAAATTCTTCACGAATGGTCTGAATTTTTGGTGCAAATTCTTCCACCAATTGGTCGCGAATTTCGATCAGGTTGATGGGTTCTGCTACACCTTTTAGCAATTTACGCCAATCAGTTTTATCGGCCACTTGCGTTCCAAACATGACTTCAAGCTGACCAGATAGACGACGTGAACCAACTTTCATAATAGGCAAAGCTTGCGTCGCACCTTGGTCCAGCCAACGTGTAGGCATTTGACCAAGTCGAGTAATCCCCACTTTTAAGGCACTCGAATTGGCTAAATAGACAATATGCGGTTGAAAGCAAACTTCATGGGCAAAATCATCTTCACGGCAAGTCCCGAGATGATAATGACAGGTTTCAGGCTTCATAATGCACATATCACAAGAAGCCTTAGTCTTCATGCATTTGAAGCAATGACCTTGTGAATACGATTTAGGCGTTTTTGCGCCGCAAGAAATGCAGTAGATATTTCCAGTGGCTTCAATTTCAATTTCTTGGCCAAGGCTAAACGGTAGATCAACTTCTGAGCGATCTAGAATAAATTTATACTCAACATTTGCCTTGTGTGTATGTTGATCAGTTACACTAAGGTCTTTAAGACCTGCATGCATTTTATGGCAAATGCCTTGTAGTTCCATACGAATACTCACTTCATTATTAAGGATGCGGTCAATGGCTGAACAAAATGTCATCACTTCTATGCTAGACGATTTGTCAAAAGAGCAGCCCATTTCAACCGCAATCTGTATTGGTCAGGATCTTGAGCAATACAATCAATTTCATCCAATTCAATGGCAACATTTTAACGTAACTGAGTTTTTAAATCTGCCTTTTACCCAGCGTTTTGACCTTGGATTTGTGATTCTTGATACTGAAACGATGTTGAGTTTGGATCAGCAGCAGAAAACGCAGATGTTGGTAAAATTGCGTGACCTATTTGCCAAACGCATCGTAGTGGTGAGTAAATTACACGATGAACAATTATTACGTGCTTTAGGCTTTACTCAGCTCATTGATAAAACCACGCATGAAAGTGATTTTGCTTTATGGCAGTTTAATATTTTGACTTATAAACACATTCCAGATTGGTTTAACTCTAAATTTTGGGCAAATCCTGAAAACTGGGATAAATTCCGTTGGTAACAAATACTTAGCCTGCGAGAAATTGCAAAAATTAACAAACATTTATGATAAATCTGTGTTTTCCCACGTATGCTGTAATGAATTTATCTAGGTTTCACTGGGAAAAATAAAATGACAAATTTAAATAATATTGTTGAGATTTTAGCAAAGCAGGCCCTTGGTGGTGCAAACAATCAAAATCAACAAGGTGGTCTGGGTGGTATTTTAGGTTCGGTGCTGGGTCAATTGGGCGCAAATGCAGGCACTCAAAATAACCAAACCAATGCTCAAAACCAAGCGGGTGGTTTGGGTGGAATTTTAGGCTCTGTGTTGGGCCAACTGGGTGGTGCAGCGCAGCCGCAGCAACGTAGTAGCGGTGGTAATGCATCAACCATTTTAGTAGCAGTGTTACCTCTGGTGCTGGCTTGGATTCAAAAACAAGGTGGCCTACAAGGTGCTTTGGATAAATTACGTGGACAGGGCTTGAGCAGTCAGGTTGATGATTGGGTATCTACAGGCCCTGGTGATAATGCTGCTGTGACTAATCAACAAGTACAAAATTTATTTGATGATGCCGAAGTGGAGCAAGTTGCACAAGAAACACAAACTCAGAAACAAGATGTATATAGCGCAATTTCAAGGGTATTGCCGCAAATTATTGACTCATTGACGCCACAAGCTGGACAAACTAATCAGCAAGAAGCGAATGCTGATATTCAACAAGTGATGAATTTGGTCTCAGGTTTCCTGAAGCGTTAATCAAAATATCGATTTAGGTATTTGATTGAATACAAGCCAGTGAACACTGGCTTTTTTATGATTTGAAAAATGATAACAATGTGACGCTAAGATGGATTAAATAAACGGTTCGACACACTGATTTTTTTGCCAATATAGTGTGATTTTTTTTGACGAATCAAAATGATTTTCGACTGAAATTCTAACTCACCAAACTCTGGCTCAACTTGCACATAATGTAGTTGACCAAACTCATCACGCACACGGGCTTGAGCTGAAAAGCCGGGACGGGCATTTCCACTTGAAATGGTGGCTAGACGACCCAGTAGGTTAACGGTTTGTTTTTTATATTTGGGCGGGACAACCTGATCCAAACAATGGATCATAAATACCGTAAAGAATATGGCAATAATCAGCGCAGGTAAAATAAGATAATAAGCAGGTACGAATTGACCTTCTTTGGCATGTATACAGAACTGAAGTACATAGCCTGCAAAGCTAAAATTCATCAGTAAGAAGAACAAAATCAGAGTCTTAGAAAATTTGACATTCAATAATGCCAATTCTTGTATGCGCTGAGGGGCAATTCTTTTTAAAACTTGGCTAGGACTAATATTTATATAGTAGCCAATGGTTTCAACCATGCCCAATAACAGTACGGCTAATAAACTTAAATGAAAGGGTATTAAGTTATAGTCTGTTAAAAATGCGGACATGGTTGTATTCCAGTGTTTATTCTTCTGTGAGGTAGATTCCACCATCAGAATGCACGTTAATGTTCACTTTTTCAAGGGCTTGACCCTGACATGGACCAGAAATACATTCCCCAGATTCGACCATAAACAGGGCGCCATGTGTTGAGCACTCAATAAATTCTTGGTCACGATCTAGAAACTGATTTTCTAGAAACTCAAGTTCTACGTGCAAGTGTGGGCAGTTATTTTGATAAGCGTAAAACATGCCATCACGTTGGGTGATAAAAATCGTTTCACCATCAGGCGTTTCGAATGATCGTGCTTCACGTTCAGGCACATCATCCGTCATGCAAATTTTAAACATTAAGCACATTCCTTTTGAAATGATTGTAAAAGCTGAGCATAGTCTTCAACTGCTAGGCGTGGACCAAACTGAGCCACAACTTCACTTGAAATCAAGATGGCAAGTTCAGCAGCCGTTTGATAGTCATGACCTGCATTCAGTGCATATAGGAAAGCACCCGCAAATGCATCACCAGCACCATTGGTATCAACTGCGGTAACTTTACGACCTGGCACAGTAAATGTTGCTACTTCATTATGGATTAAGGCGCCTTTGGCACTTAATGTAATGACAATGTGTTTACTTAGTGATTGCAATTTAGCAAGTGCAGCATCTAAATGATCTGTTTCTGTGTACATCAGCGCTTCTTGTTCATTACAGAACAATAAGTCCACGCCATCATCGAGTAACTCATCTAGACCTTGACGTGCATATTGCACCATTGCTGGATCAGATAAGGTCAAAGCAATTTGTACACCATTGGTTTTGGCGATTTGTCGTGCTTGTTTTACCGCTAGGCGTGCGCTGTCTGATGTAGAAAGATAACCTTCGATATATAACCATTTCGCAGTACTTAAGGTGCCAAAATCAATTTGGCTATCAGTCAATTCAGCAGTAATACCGAGGTAAGTATGCATCGTACGTTCAGAATCAGGGCTGACCAATACCATACATGTGCCGGTTACACCTTCACTGATTGATTGAGTTGCAGTTTGGATACCTGCGTCGTTTAAACCATTTAGGTAAATTTGACCTAAGTCATCATTGCCGACACGACAACCATAAAATGCAGTTCCGCCTAAAGCACTAAAAGCAACCGTTGTATTTGCTGCAGAACCACCAGAAGCTTGACCTTTATATTCTTGAGTCGCTTTTAGATTGTTATAAAGGGCTGCTTGAGTATCACCATCAGTCAGTTGCATCGTACCTTTTTGCAGATTGTGTTGAATTAGGAATTCGTCAGAGACTTTAAATTCTTGGTCAATAAGTGCATTACCAATTGCAAAAAGGTCAACAGTTGCCATGTTGTATGTTCACATCAAAAAAATGAAAGTGCTAAGTTTACACGAATGCTCAGGATTGCTGTAGTTTGTTGAAGAAAATTCAATTAAAGGACAAGTGTGTATAAAAATCGGGCAAATCCATTATATTTTTACATTTTTTTTGAATTAGTTGCCGTTTTAATCAGCTTTGCTATTGTGCAAATCGAAAAATTTTACTTTTATAGAGCTATAGGGTGTTCAGACTGAATCAAGATGATTTGGTCATCATAAATAGATTACAGATTAAAAGTGTGAATATATGGAAATTACGATTCGTCCAGCAGAGCAACTTCCTGCTCAAATCGAAAATATTGCTGCTTTGGCGCAGCATGAAGGCTATACATTTATACACCGTTTAATTGAAGAATATCAAAGTGGTAAAAATCGTTTTGACCAAACGGGTGAGCAATTATTGCTTGCTTATGATGGCGATAAATTGATTGCTTGTGGCGGTTTAAATCAGCAATGGGGTGATACTGGTGTAGAAGAACGGATTGGTCGAGTTCGCCGTTTCTATGTGCATCCGCAGTATCGTCAGCATGGCGTGGGTAAGCAGCTATTGGTGGAATTGGAAAAGGGTGCGAAAAAGCATTTTTCTGCACTGTGCTTAAATACTGAGCTTAAAAATGCTGCAAAATTCTATCAAAAACAGAATTATGTCTATGTTGAAAGCCATCCAAATTATAATTATTTCAAATATCTAGTTTAGTGTTAAATCCCAAAATAGACTCTAAATACTGTAAATGAAGCATCCGATTTCGGGTGCTTTTTTCTTGTGATAATTCTAAAAAAGAGCGCCTTATTTTAAGCAAATTTTTAAGCAAAAATTCATTTTAGTTATTGAAGATATAAGCATCAAAATAACTGCATAGAGTGATGCATATGCAAGTGCATGAGCTACAAGACTACGTAAAAAAAGTCCCTGAGATTACCGCACTGTTTTGGTTGACCAAAATTTTTGCGACCACCTTTGGTGAAACCAGTGGTGATGCATTGTCTATGTCCTTAAATTTGGGCTATTTACTCAGTACCTTTATTTTCGCAGGCATATTTATCAGTTTGCTGTATTTTCAAATACAGTCCAAAGCCTATAAACCTTATTTATATTGGGCCACGATTATTGCCAGTACCACGGTTGGTACGACTTTAGCGGATTTTGTAGATCGTTCCTTAGGGATTGGCTATTTGGGTGGTAGTTTGCTGTTGCTGAGTTTGGTGCTCATATCGCTTTTTAGTTGGTATCGAGTCGAAGGATCGATCAATCCAAGTGTAGTGAATTTGCCGCGAACACAGATCTTTTATTGGCTGACGATTACATTTTCTCAAACGCTAGGTACAGCTTTGGGGGACTGGACTTCCGATAGTGCGGGATTAGGCTATAGCGGTGGCATTTGGCTATTTGGTGGTTTAATTCTATTGATGGCGTTGTTGTACTTTTTTAGTCGGGTCTCAAAGACGTTTATATTTTGGGCCACTTTTGTTTTGACACGTCCATTGGGCGCTGTTGTTGGCGATTTTCTAGATAAGCCAATCAGTTCAGGTGGATTGGATCTAAGTCGCTTTATGGCTTCTTTTGTATTGTTGTTGGCGATTGTGATTTGTGTCTATTGGTCAACACGAAATGATAGGCAATCCATAAAACCAGTCTAAATGTTTTAGTGCGAAAACAAGTGATTTTTAAAATTAAAGTTCAAGTTGATTAAAAAAGTTGGAAATGTTGTTTCGGTGAATCTAGTTATGATTTTTTAAGGTATACTTTGCCTAATTTAAATGAATAGATTAGGAGCACACATGACTGTAGATGTCACTGAAACCATTTCTCAAACTGTACATCCCGCGTTTCAGTTGATTCGTCAACATCATGTTGAAGCTTTAGACATTTTAGTGTCTGAATATAAACACAAAGTGACTGGCGCGGTGCATTATCACTTAGCCACAAACCATGACGAAAATGTATTTTTAGTTGCCTTCCGTACGCAGCCTATGGATTCAAAAGGTGAGGCGCATATTCTTGAGCATACGGCACTGTGTGGCTCAGAAAAGTTTCCTGTACGTGACCCATTCTTTTTAATGATTCGTCGTTCACTCAATACGTTTATGAACGCGTTTACCGCTGCGGATTGGACGGCTTATCCATTTGCAACGCAAAACAAAAAAGATTTCCAAAACTTGTTAGAAGTTTATATGGATGCTGCTTTTGCTGCGAATTTGAACCCGCTTGATTTTGCGCAAGAAGGGATTCGTATTGAGCTAGAAAATGGCGAAGCTGTATATAAAGGCGTGGTATTTAATGAAATGAAAGGTGCCATGAGTTCACCTTCAGATCAGTTGTATCACCAACTTGCACATCATTTATTCCCAGAAACGACATATCATTACAACTCAGGCGGTGATCCGAAAGACATTCCTGACTTGAGCTATGAAGAATTGGTCAGTTTCTACAAATCACATTATCACCCAAGTAATGCGGTGTTCATGACCTTTGGTAATGAGCCTGCATATAACTTACAAGAACAGTTTGAAACGCTTGCTTTGTCAAAGTTTGAAAAAGGTCAAACGCTGTATTCAAAACCTGAGCGTCGTTTAACTGCGCCTGTAACTGTAACTGAAACGTATGCAGTTGATGCTGAAGACCTCAAAGACAAAACCTATCATGTGCTTTCTTGGTTATTGCCTGAAGCAAGTAATATCAAATTACGTTTAGGGATGCGTTTGGTTGAGGGGGTATTGCTTGAAGATTCTGCTTCGCCATTACGTCATTACTTAGAAACCTGTGGTTATGCACAGTCGACTGGTCCATTCATGGGCGTAGATGACTCAAACTATGAAATGACGTTCTACTGTGCAATTCAAGGTTCCAACCCTGAGCATGCAGAACAATTTAAAAATGGCGTGTTTAAAGTATTAGAAGACGTTGCGGCTAAGCCTGTTGACCCGGCTTTAGTTGAGGCGATTTTGCATCAAATTGAATTGCATCAGCGTGAAATCAATGGTGATGGTACACCATATGGCCTAAGCTTAATTCTCAATGGTTTAAGCAGTGCGATTCACCATTCAGACCCTGTGGATGTCTGGGATGTGGATACGGCCATTGAACAAGTGAAGGAAGAGTTGAAAGACCCAATGTGGTTATCTAACTTAATCAAAACCTACTTGCTTGACAATCAACATCGTGTGCAATTAACTTTGGTTCCAGATGCTGAAAAAAATGCGTTGGAAGCGGCAGCAGAAAAAGCACGTTTAAAAGAAATTGTTGCGAACTTAACTGAAGCGCAAAAAGCAGAGATTATTGCGCAGACTGAAGCACTGAACATTCGTCAAGATACCCCAGATGATTTGAACCTATTGCCTAAAGTAGGTTTGGAAGACGTTCCTGCACAATTACAGATTGTACAAGGTCAATTACGCGAAATTATCAGTAATGGCTTGGATACGCCGTTAAATCTTTACCATGCAGGCACCAATGGTCTTTATTACCAACAAGTTTTGATTCAGATTCCTGATGAAGTGGTGCAATCGCCGTATTTCAATCTCTTATCGATTTTGATGGGTGAAGTTGGTGCAGGTGAATACGACTACTTAGAGCTACAACAGTTGCAAACAGCTGTGAGTGGCGGTTTAGGTATGGGCGCATCGCTGCGTTCAAAAGTGGACGATAAAGGTCAAATTAGTGCTTGGCTAACGTTGACCACTAAATCATTGGTGAATAATCTTGAAGCCATTCGCTTATTGAAATTGGCTTTTGAACAGCTACGTTTTGATGAGAAAAACCGTATCGTAGAGTTATTGCAACAACGTAAAGCACGTTGGCATTCACGTGTTTCTGGCTCTGGTCATAGCTATGCAATGCAAATTGCAGGTCGTCAACATAGTGCATTGGCGTTACGTGATTATCATAATACAGGCCTAGGCGCGCTGAACTGGTTGTCAGAACTTGTCAGCAAAATTGAGCAAGACGACACGGCTTATAATGCCTTGATTGATGAGCTTAAGTTAATTCACAACCTTTTGCTTAAAGCACCAAAACAATTCTTGGTGGTGTGTGAAGAACATCATTCAGACCGATTGGTTGAGGAAGTTCAAACCATTTGGGATAAAGTGGCGATTGATGACAACCCACATGCTTTAACTCAAGTGAATTTTGCAGATAGCAACAATGACGAAGCTTGGCTCATTCAAGCCAATGTTCAGTTCTGCGCTTCAGCATATCCTGCGGTGGAAGTGTCGCATCCTGATGCAGCACCTTTAATGATTTTGGCGGCTTATTTGCGTAATGGCTTCTTGCATAGCGCGATTCGTGAAAAAGGTGGTGCTTATGGTGGTGGTGCAAGCTATGACGGTAATGCATGTTCATTCCGTTTCTATAGCTACCGTGACCCACGTTTAGCTGAAACGTTTAAAGATTTTGACGCAAGTGTGCAGTGGCTACTGAATGCTGAACAACAACCGCATCAGCTTGAAGAAGCGATTTTGGGCCTAATTGCCAGCATGGATAAACCGGGATCACCAGCGGGTGAAGCTATTACAGCTTGTTATGCTTTATTGCATAAACGCACGCCAGCTTTCCGTCAAATGTTACGTGAACGTCTTTTGAATGTGACTTTGGAAGATCTAAAACGTGTTGCTGTGGCGTACTTGGTTGAACAACAACCAACAAAAGCTGTGGTTGCACCGGTGGCTAAGCGAGATGCTTTGGTTGAGCTTGGTTTCGAAATAAAACAAGTGAATTAAAACAAAAAAGGGGTTTTTATGGCGTTCAAATCTCTTGAGCGTACGACATTGCAACTGAGCCTCATTGCGCTCAGTTCAATGTATGTCAGTACTGTAAATGCACAAAATGCGGATGTGGCTGCTAAGCCTGCAACCGCAGAAGCATGTGTGGCACTTGAGTCAAATGCAGAGCGATTATCGTGTTATGACGCTTTGTTTAAAGTGCAACCTGCTGAAAAAGAAATGTTGGTCTCTGAGCGTCAAGCCGCCCAAGAAATTAAACCTGAGCCGACTGAAAAGCTGACTTTGAAAGAAAAAGTCAGTCATGCGTTTACGGACCGTTTATTTGCTGTAGAAGCACCGAACCTCAATCCAAATCTTTCATTATTGGATAGTCGTTGGGAGCTTTCTCCAGAAAGTAAATTGGGAACATGGAATATTCGCGGCTATCAACCTGTGTATTTAATGCCGGGATATTGGACATCGGATAAAAATGAACGTCCATCTAGCCCGAATGAAAATAACACGGTACAAGCCGATCAGGAACAAAACCTAAAATCGATGGAAGCCAAGTTCCAATTGTCATTAAAAACCAAAGCTGTTGAAAACTTATTTGGTGATAATGGTGATATCTGGTTGGGCTATACCCAGTCTTCTCGTTGGCAAGTCTACAACGAAGACGAATCACGACCATTTCGTGAAACCAACTATGAGCCTGAAGCCAGTCTGGTTTTTCGTACCAACTATGAACTCTTGGGTTTGAACTGGCGTATGCTGGGCTTAACTTTTAACCATCAGTCTAATGGACGTTCTGATCCCTTATCGCGGAGTTGGAACCGTGTCATGTTAAATCTAGGATTTGAACGTGACAATTTTGCACTGATGTTACGTCCTTGGTATCGTTTCGAAGAAGATACCAAAGATGATAACAACCCAGATATTACCGACTATGTGGGACGTGGGGATTTAACAGCATTTTATCGTCATAAAGATCATGACTTTAGTTTGATGTTACGTCATTCATTGAAAGGTGGTGATGACTCACATGGTGCTGTGCAGTTTGATTGGACTTTCCCAATCAATGGTAAATTGCGCGGCACAGTTCAATTGTTTGATGGCTATGGTGAAAGCCTGATTGACTATAACCATCGGGCAACCTATGTCGGTGTCGGTGTGTCATTAATGAATTGGTTCTAAAGATTCGAATTTAAAAAAACCACGCTAAGGCGTGGTTTTTTTATAACTGTGAGACAATGTACAAATCAACCAATCTGAATCTCAGAAGGTGGGTGTTTTAACCGACTCTTCTTCGGTGTGGCAATCAGATAGGCCAGTGTTAAGGGGCCAAGTCGACCTGCGAACATTAATAACATTAGGGCGACTAAACTGGCAGGTTGTAAGTCACTGGTGATGCCACGAGATAGGCCTACTGTACAGGCAGCGGATACCGCTTCGAACAACAAATCTAAAAAGCGTTTATCAGGTTCGAGAAGCAATAGACTGAAAAAACCAATAAATATCAACGTCACTGTAATGAAAATTACCGCTAATGCTTTAAAGGTGGTTTTTTCTGAAACAGAGTGGTTAAACACACGCAGTTCGTCTTCACGTCTTAAAAAACTGACAACACTGAGCACAACAATAATAAACGTTCCAACTTTAATGCCACCGGCCGTACTGAGAGAACCACCACCAATAAACATCAGTAACATCGTGACGAGTGATGATGCATCGCTCATGCTTTCCATGGGTAAGCTGTTAAAACCGGATGAACGTGGAACCGTTGCATGGAACCAAGCATTTAGGGCTTGATCACCTAGTGACATCGTGGCTAAGGTTGCAGCATTATTGGCTTCTAATAACCAAATGGTGATGAAGGCGAAGACATTTAGTCCTGCAATAGTCGATAAAATCAGCTTGCTATTGGTACTGAGTTTTTTCCAACTTTTATTGCGCTTAATGTCCATCAGTACCAAAAAGCCAATACCACCAATGATGTAAAGCATACTGATGGTAAATGTAATGAAATAACGGTCTGCGAAGCTCATTAAACTATTGGGAAATAATGAAAATCCACCATTATTAAATGCTGAAACACTATAAAAGGCAGCATAAAACAGGGCCTGATTAAAATTGTATTCTTGCATCCAAGCGATGGTCAAAATAACCGTTCCCACCATTTCAAAAAATAGCGAATAAAGCAGTACGCCTTTGATAGTCATGGTTACTTTGGCAAGGCTGGTTTGTCCAATGGTTTCTTGAGCCATAATTTGTTGTTTTAGCCCAATTTTAGGGGACAAACTCATAGCGGCCAATATCGCAAAGGTCATAAAACCGAGACCACCGCATTGTAGTAAACCCATAATCACGACTTTACCAAACACAGTATAGGCTTCGCCGACATTTACAACCGAAAGTCCAGTAATGGTCACGGCTGAGGTCGCTGTAAAGAGGGCATTGATCCAACTTAAATCACCATGATGTGAATAAGGGAGTTTTAACAGCAAGGTGCCAATGATAATGAGCCCAAGAAAACCCAATGCCAAAATACTGGGTGGACTGAGATTAATGGTATTACGCTGTTTATTGTGCAGTTTCATGTTTTTCTACTGTCATCTTGCGCGCTTGTGTGCAAATAGAGCACGACGCTGATTACAAAGTTGCTTTAAAGTGTTTAGCCAGTCGACGTAAATGTTCGAGTAAACCTTCAACCACTAAAATATCGCCTGTTTGTAAAATCAGGTTTGGATCTAAACTATATTGAAGCTCGGTGCCACGTTTATGCAAAATCGTCTTCACTTCAGGGACATGATCCATTATTTGATTTAAACGCGTGCCTTGTTGTGACTCTTTAATTTCAACTTTCACCAAATAATGGTCATCTTCGAGCACCATGTAGCGGCTCACCATTGGATAACTTAGTGACTGAGCAACACGGACACCCATATCTTCTTCAGGATGGATGATTTTGCTGATGCCTAAATGGGTTAAAATCATGTGATGCGCTTTGGACTTGGCTTTGGCCCAAATTTTGTTGATCCCCATGTTTTTAAGATGGAGCACACATAAGATGCTGGCTTCAATATCTTCACCAATTGCGACAACGACAGCTTCACAATTTTGAATATTGAGTTCTTGTAAAACGTGTTCATCTGTTGCATCAGCAATCACTGCATGGGTTAGTTGGTCCGAAATACTTTCAACAAACTTTTTATTGCTATCGATTCCAATGACATCGTGTTTTAAACCCATGAGTTCTGTGGCTACAGTTGCGCCAAAACTTCCTAAGCCAATCACAGCGAATTGAGCCATGCCGTATTCCTAAATTATTCTAAAGTTATTGAATATGTTGATGTTAGCTTGTTCAGCCTAGAGCGGCTATGAAAATTTACATAATCCATCTAAACCGAAAAGCTCTAATTTTTAATTTCTTCAGCGTTTTGATAGGCATAAAGTTCAGCAATATTGGGACAATTATCCATAACTTGTTGGTATTTAAAAATTTCATAACCTAATTTGTTTTTTAGAATGTATTGAAATTGATGCTGATCTTCTTTAATGACATTTAGGGTAGCTTTACGAACGAGCTTGGAATTGTTCTTTAAACGGTTTAAGCCATCGCATGAAAATTCACGGATAATGGCTTGAACATATTCGGGAGCGGTTTGATCACTTAGCTCATCAAAGCGAATATATACAATGTAATTTGGATATTGATTCAACATTTCAGCCTGCGCGGTATAGCCGTAAATATTTTCTAGATTTTGCGTACGTGACTGATTTGGAATTTGTTTCATACTTTGACGAATCTTATCTTCCTCTTGCTTAAGTTGATAAGCCGGATATACATAAAAATATCCACCTAAACCCACAATGGCGATCATTAATAAGACATAAATATTCAACTTTAATTATCCATTTTGTTTTATTTTCAATGGATTATAGGGTATGGTGAATTTAACAACAATGACAGCGTTGATGAATTAAATTGATGAATATATTTATTTTGATGTAGAAAAGAATTGATACAAATAAAAAAGCTGGAATCTAGATTCCAGCTTTTTTATAGAAGTCTCATTTATTTCAAGAAACGTTGATAACCGAGGTTATTGGTAATCTCAACATATGGGTAGGTAATATTTTCCAATGTTTCAATCAAACCATCAGGGTTTTGTTTCGCATCCGTTGCTTCCATACCCACCAATACACGACCTTCCGCAGCACCGTGGTTACGGTAGTGGAATAGGGTGATGTTATGGGTCGGACCAAGACGTTCTAAGAAAGTCAGTAGTGCGCCCGGACGTTCTGGGAATTCCACGCGGAATAGGCGTTCATTTTCAATGTCTGCATGTCCGCCAATTAAATAACGGATATGGAGTTTAGCCACTTCATCATCGGAAAGATCGTCTACATCGTATTGGAATTTTAAAGTTTCAAAAATTTCCTGACGTTCTTTTTCGCCATTTTTGAGACTAATACCCACAAACACTTGAGCGGCACTTGAGTTGCTTGCGCGGTAGTTAAACTCAGTAATGTTACGGCCTTGTAGTGCACGGCAGAATTTTAGGAAAGAACCTTTTTCTTCTGGAATGGTCACAGCAAAGATCGCTTCTTTACGTTCACCCAGTTCGGTACGTTCTGCAATGTAGCGCAGACGGTCAAAGTTCATGTTTGCACCGCAAACAATCGACACCATATTTTTATTTTCTAGGCCGTGCTCTGCAACATACTTCTTAATACCTGCAAGCGCCATTGCACCTGAGGGTTCAACAATGCTTCGGCATTCATCAAAGGTATCTTTAATCGCTGCACAGATTTCATCGGTATTTACCAGTACAACTTCACGCTCAACAATAGGGCCTGAGTTATCTGATTTTTGTAGCTGAATCACTTCAAATGGTTTTTCACCAATTTGTGCAACCGCCGTACCGTCAGCAAATAAGCCAACAGAAGGCAGTATCACACGTTCGCCAGATTCAAATGCGGCTTTTAAACATGCTGATTCGTCATATTCAACAGGAATGACTTTAACATGCGGTGCCACATCACCAAGATAAGCAGCTACACCGGCAATAAGACCGCCACCGCCTACAGCAACAAATACATAGTCCACATCACGCCATTGACGAAGAATTTCATTGGCAATGGTTCCTTGACCGGCCATAACGAGTTCGTCGTCATAAGGTGGAATAAAGGTCATACCTTCATCTTTTGCACATTGGATTGCGTATTTATTGGCTACATCAAAAGAATCGCCATGCAGAACCACTTCACCGCCTAAGCGTTTAACCGCTTGTACTTTAATGTCTGGTGTGGTTTTAGGCATAACAATAATGGCGCGAATACCCAACTTTTTACCAGATAATGCCACGCCTTGAGCATGGTTACCTGCAGAAGCAGTAATAACGCCACGTTCCAACTGAGATTTCGGTAATTGACTAATACGGTTGTAGGCACCGCGTAGCTTGAAAGAAAAGACAGGTTGTAAATCTTCGCGTTTAAAGCGAATGTTATTGTTTAGTTTTTCACTAATTCGTGGCGCTGCTTCGAGTGGGGTTTCGATTGCAACGTCATAGACCGTTGCCTGTAATATTTGTCGAACCAAACGAGACAGCATGTTAATTTTCCATCTAACAGTTTAAAATAGGGGTTTATTGTAACAAACCCCTGTACATTTGGGCTGAAAAATCAGCGTCTAATGTCAAAAAATAGTTGAGCCAAGTTATGAGTCTGTATGCAACCCAAGATGAAAAGAAACAAGCTGCTGCAAAAGCTGCGTTAAAGCATTTGCCAAAGGGCGGTATTTTGGGTGTTGGTACAGGAAGTACTGTGAACTTCCTCATCGAATTATTGCCAGAGCTTCAACTCGAAGCTGCTGTTGCAAGTTCTGAAGCAACTGCACAACGTTTGAAAAAATTAGGCATTGAAGTGGTTGATATGAACCACGTTGGAGGTTTAGATGCCTATGTAGATGGCGCGGATGAAATCGACCGTCATATGCACATGATTAAAGGCGGCGGCGCAGCGTTGACTCGTGAAAAAATCGTGGCGTCTATTGCGAAAAAATTCGTTTGTATCGTAGATGATTCTAAATGGGTTGATCAGTTGGCACGTGAATTTCCGCTTCCTGTAGAAGTGATTCCAATGGCACGTTCTGCTGTGGCACGTAAAATCGTTTCTTTAGGCGGCGATCCTGTGTACCGTGAAGGCGTAGTAACAGATAACGGTAATGTAATTTTAGACGTACACAACTTAAATATCCTAAATGCATTGGAACTTGAAAAGACTTTGAATGACATACCAGGTGTAGTGTGTAACGGTATCTTTGCATTAAACAAAGCTGATATTGCTGTTGTTGCAACTGATAACGGTATTGAAGAGCGTACTGCGGTTTAATCTATAGAAAATTTAAATGTAAATAGAGTTTCGATTTATATTTAAATTTCTAATGGAAGTTCCCTCTCCTTTGAGGAGAGGGTTAGGGAGAGGTCAATTTAAAAGTCCCCCTCATCCTAACCTTCTCCCAGGGGGAGAAGGGACTCCTAATATATTTTTGAAAATATTTAAAATTCAATTTATGCATTATTAATAAGCTTTTAAAAGAATAAATGACACCCAACCTTCCTGAAATTCAAATCACCCGAAAATTACGTGCCACACGCTTAAGACTGCGTGTAGAACCAACTCAAATTAAATTAACGGTTCCCCAGTTTTGTACTCAGCGCCAAGTTCAAGATTTTCTGAAACAATCAGAACAATGGATGATTGAGACATGGCAAAAGCAGCAGCAAAAAACAGGGCAGATTGATAAAACGCTACCAGTAGAATTAAAACTATTCAATTTAGAACAGCCTTTAAGTATTGTTTATAAAGTTCAAAAACATTCATTCATCTTAGATGAAGAAAATCATCAGCTATTCATCAGTGATCGGCAGCCTGAGCAATATTTAAAAAGCTTTGTGATTGCTTATGCCAAAGAGTATTTACCAATTTATTTAAAGCAAGTGAGCAGTGAAACAGGCTTGAAATATGGTGATTGCTCAATTCGTCAGCCCAAAACTCGCTGGGGGAGCTGTTCTGCAAAGCATGACATTATGTTGAATAGTGGGCTGGTACTTTTTCCGTTGGAAATCACGCGTTATGTGGCTGTACATGAGTTAGCGCATACTAAGCACTTTGACCATAGCCCAAACTTTTGGGCTGAAGTGCAAAAGCATGATATAAATTTTCAGCAGCATCGAAAAATACTAAAAATGACGGCAATGCCTTGGTGGTGGGTGCTCTGAATTAAAGGCACTAAGTTGTAAACACTAAAGCATTTCTTAATATATTATTTCAATTAAATCAAATCCTTCTTGGTATGTAGGCGGTTCTAATGCGTAATAAACATTGGTTAATGCCATCAGATCGACTATTTCATCTGAAGGGCGTTGAGCGTTTCTTTTTATGCATAACTCGAGCGGGATTTGAAACCATACAGCAACGCATTTTTTACCCAATTATTTAGCTTGCTCAATTATCGGTAGACGTTCAGATTGCTTTACTAAAATAGCATCAAAAATAATATTTTCAGGTTCGCGGGATATTTGGTTTTTGGCCCAAGTTGATTTCCCAGCCCCTTGGCATCCGATCAATATATAAATGATTTTAACCTTTGGGTTAGTTTTTAATTCATGCTTAAAAGCGTCAAAACAGCATTGCCATGCTGGAATATTTCTTTCTTTAGTGAAGACACGACCTTGAGCTGTGGATAGGTAATGATCAGGATTTATATGCATGATCTGACTTAATAGGATTCAGAAGATAAGCTAACATTATAAAGTGAAGCTTTATATGTCAAAACAGTTCAGAAAACCGTAACTTCCTGTCATACTACGCAGTCATCAAATGGATACTTTGAATAGAGGTAATGAGCGTGATTTCAGTAGGTATTGTCGGCGGTACAGGTTACACAGGTGTTGAATTACTGCGTATTTTACTGCGACACCCAAATGCAGAAGTGAAAGTTTTAACTTCGCGTACTGAAAATGGCCGCCGTGTGGATGATATGTTCCCAAGCTTGCGTGGACATACAGACCTTTGCTATTCAGATCTAAATATTGAAGAACTAAAACAATGTGACGTTGTATTCTTTGCGACGCCGCACGGTGTTGCAATGAAACACGCAGAAGAGTTAGTTGCTGCAAATACTAAAGTGATTGACCTTGCTGCTGACTTCCGCTTGCAAGACTTAGCTCAATTTGAGAAATGGTATGGTTTAGACCATGCCTGTCCAGAGCTATTAAAAGATTCAGTTTATGGTTTGTCTGAATTAAACCGTGAAAAAATTCAAAAGGCTTCAGTGATTGGTAACCCAGGTTGTTACCCAACAACTGTTCAGCTCGGTTTAGCGCCAGTATTAAAAGCCGAAGGATTAGTGAAACCTGAAAGCATTATTATTGATGCAAAATCAGGTGTGTCTGGTGCAGGTCGTAAAGCCAGCCTAGGTATGATCTATTCTGAAAATGCAGATAACTTTAAAGCATATGGTGTAGCGGGTCACCGTCATCATCCCGAAATAGTAGAAGCCTTAGAAAATATTTCAGGTCAAAAAGGTGTGTTTAACGAAATTTTATTCGTACCGCATTTAGTACCGATGATTCGTGGCATGCTCAGCACTATCTATATTGATTTGACAGACGCAGGTGCTTCTGCGGATTTACAAAGCATATATGAACAGTTCTATGCCAATGAGCAGTTTGTAGATGTTATGCCTGCAGGAAGCTCACCTGAAACACGTACTGTGCGTGGTGCGAACCAATTACGTATTGCGATTTGTAAACCTCAGCCGAAAAAATTAGTGATTTTGGTGGCTCAAGACAACTTGGTGAAAGGTGCAGCAGGTCAAGCCGTACAAAATATGAACTTGATGTTTAGTTTTGCTGAAAATGCAGGACTTCAAGGCATTGGTTTATTACCATAAGAAACGATTTAAAACTTCACACACATTTAAAACTGGATTTAAATGTGTGCCTTGAGTGAACTAAAAATAAGAGATGACGATGTCGAATACAGAATCTAATTTCAAGTCAGAACCTGAAAACAGTGAAAAAACGCCTTTTATGAAGACGAATATGCCACTGGCGATTGGTGCAGTTGTACTTGCATTGAGCAGCGGTTTTCTCGGATATAGTATCGGTCATCGTCAGGGCTTAACTGTGGTCGGTTATGATGCAGATGCAGAGCAACTTGTTGATGTAGTGCAAAAGCAAAAAACTGAATTAGCAGGCCTGAATAAAAGTTTGAATGCGGCAATCCAAGAGCGTGATGTCGCTGTAAGTAATTCAAATGATTTATATTTGGCTGTTAAAAAAGCACGTGATGATCAAGAGTTAACCGGTAATTTGGGTGTTTTGTATCGTGAAGTATTGCGCCAACGTGGTGGTATGCCGCTTGCAGTACAACATTTAGCGATTAAACCGTTACCTGAAAATGCGTATGAATACCAACTTGATCTCGTTCAAGTAAGTCCGTCAAAAAGTAATGTATCTGGAAGTGTTGAGCTGCGTCTAATTAAGGGTACAGAAGTACTTGCAGTGCCATTAGAAGACAAAAACTTTAACTTTAGTGAAAGTGAACGACTCACTGGACGTTGGACCATGCCAAAAGGCTTTAGTCCAGACTTTATTGAAGTGCGTTTAACCGGTTCTAAACCCGTTATTCGCCGTTTTAGCTGGTCGAAAGGTCAGCCTGTTGAAAATCAATCTGCCTTCCTTTCAGAAATTCCTCAAACTGAAGCAAGTGCAAACTAAGTGTGAAACCTAAATCCTATGCGAACCAATAAGCGTCAAACGTGTTTATCTGACATTAAAAATTCATTTTACCAATCTGGTTTAGTGGACTGGCATCTAAACCCGACTCTCAGCCAAGGTACGCAGGATGATGGTGATTCAGACATTCAAGTATTGACTGCGCCACCTGAGTTAAAGCGTCCTCCTATGTATGCTGTCGTTTTAATGAACGATGATTACACTCCAATGGACTTTGTAATTGAAATTTTACAACAATACTTTGCTTTGAATCTTGACCAAGCCACTCAAGTAATGCTAACTGTACATTATGAAGGAAAGGGTGTTGCAGGGGTTTATCCGCGAGACATCGCAGAGACTAAAGCAAATCAGGTCAATAATTACGCTCGGTCGCAAAGTCATCCATTACTTTGTCAGATTGAGCCAAAAGATTAATAAGGGGATTACATGCTCAGTCGTCAATTAGAAGTATCACTACGTTTGGCTGTCAGCATGGCTCGTCAAAAGAGACATGAATTTTTGACGGTAGAACATTTATTATTGGCTTTACTGGATAATGATTCCGCTGTTAATGCATTGAAAGCATGTGGCGCAGACATTATTGTACTTCGCAAAGAACTTGAAGAATACGTAGAACAACATACCCCTAAGCTTGGCGAAAATAGCGATCAAGCGCCACATCCTACAGAAAGTTTTGATCGTATTTTGCAGCGTGCAATTTTCCATGTGCAATCGAGTGGTAATGACCGCACTGTAGAAGGTGCAGACATTTTAGTTGCGATGTATTCAGAGCGTGATTCATTTGCGGTGTATTTACTTAAACGCCATCAAATCAACCGTTTGACATTAACGCAGTACTTGTCTCATGGCACACGTAAAGATGAAGTCCAAGCTGAAGAGGAAATTGAAGAGCTCGATGGTGAAAACACCACGTCTTCAAATTCTGGCCCATTAGAGCTATATACGACCAATCTGAATGTTGAAGCTCAAAAAGGCAAAACAGATCCACTAATTGGTCGTGAAAAAGAGATTGAACGTACAGCTCAAATTCTATGCCGCCGTCGTAAAAACAACCCGCTTTTGGTAGGTGACCCAGGTGTAGGTAAAACTTCTATTGCTGAAGGTTTGGCTTGGCTCATTGTAAATGGTAAAGCTCCTAAACCGCTTGAAAATGCTGAAGTATTTAGTTTAGACATTGGTGCTTTAGTTGCAGGAACTAAATACCGTGGTGATTTTGAAAAGCGTTTAAAACAACTGTTAAATGCATTGAAGAAAAAGCCCGAAGCAATTTTATTTATTGATGAAATTCATATGATCATCGGTGCAGGCTCAAGTATGGGCAGCACGATGGATGCATCGAACCTCATCAAACCAGCTTTGGCGAATGGTACTTTACGTTGTATCGGTTCAACGACTTTCCAAGAATACCGTCAAGTTTTTGAAAAAGATCATGCATTATCTCGTCGTTTCCAAAAAATTGATGTCAATGAACCATCTATTTCAGAAACGATTGATATTCTGCGTGGCTTAAAAGGCAAATTTGAAGAATTCCATCATGTGAAATACGAAGATCAAGCGTTGGTTTCTGCGGTTGAACTATCAGCGAAATTTATCAATGATCGTTTCTTACCTGATAAAGCCATTGATGTGATTGATGAAGCTGGTGCGCAGCGTCGTTTAAAAGCTGAGCAAGATGATACAGTCATTTCAGTTGAAAACATTGAAGATATCGTTTCGAAAATTGCGCGTATTCCACCGAAAACTGTCTCTAAAGATGACAAGAGCGTTCTTGAAAATCTTGAGCGTGATCTGAAACGTGTGGTGTTTGGTCAAGATGAAGCGATTGAAGCGCTTTCATCTGCGATTAAATTATCTCGTGCAGGTCTTAAAGCACCAGATAAGCCAGTGGGTAATTTTGTCTTTGCGGGTCCTACAGGTGTGGGTAAAACTGAAGTCACTAAGCAATTGGCAAAATTATTAGGCGTTGAACTTGTACGTTTCGATATGTCGGAATACATGGAACGTCATGCCGTATCTCGTTTAATTGGTGCGCCTCCGGGTTATGTAGGTTTTGATCAAGGTGGTTTGTTGACCGACGCGATTCATAAAAATCCGCATTGCGTACTTTTACTAGACGAAATTGAGAAAGCGCATCCAGATGTCTTTAATTTGTTATTACAAATTATGGATCATGGTTCATTAACGGATAACAATGGTCGTAAGTCTGACTTCCGTAACGTCGTGTTAGTGCTGACTACCAATATTGGTGCAGAATCAATTTCACGTGTGAGCATTGGTTTCATGGATCAAGATAACAGTAATGATAACCAAGACGCGATGAAAAAAGCCTTCTCTCCGGAGTTCCGTAACCGCTTAGATGGTGTTATTCAATTTAAAGCATTGCCAACAACTGTCATTGAAAGTGTGGTTGATAAGTTTTTAACAGAGCTTCAGGCACAGTTAGATGACAAAAAAGTGGTTCTTGAGGTTGACCAAGATGCACGCGAATGGATGGCAGAGCAAGGATACGATCGCTTGATGGGCGCTCGTCCAATGCAGCGTTTAATTCAAGAGCATTTGAAGAAACCGCTTGCTGAAATGATTTTGTTTGGCGAGCTTGCGGAACATGGCGGTAATGTTGGTGTTTCAGTGAAGAAAGAAAATGGCAAAGCTGTGGGCTTAAAACTCGAAGTGTTTGAAGACCAAACCGCTGAACCTGCTTAAGTAATTTAATTAACGAAAAACCCGTGCTTGCACGGGTTTTTTATATTTATTCGACGCTAGATTTGGGTTTCTCAATGATGGACATACCATTAACAAAAGTGCTGACCACATTTGGTTTATTTGCACTGACAGCACTGATGGAAATTTTAGGCTGTTACTTCCCATATTTGATTTTAAATCAGCAAAAATCGCAGTGGTTATGGACTCCAACAGCGCTTGCATTGGCTGCATTTGTTTGGTTATTGACGTTGCATCCAGCAGCTTCGGGTCGTATCTATGCAGCCTATGGCGGAATCTACATTTTCTCTGCATTGCTGTGGTTGCATTTTGTCGATCACGTAGTTCTAACACGTTGGGATATGCTAGGTGGCGTCATTGTGTTGGTGGGCGCAGCTGTGATTGTATTACAGCCTCAAGGTTTAATTCGTTAAGTTAAACAATGCAAAAGTTAAACCAAGAGCTGTAAGAAATTAGATATTTATTTAAATTTGCACTCTGTATTTTTAATGATAATTTCGTATTGTTTGCTACCCGAGCTTAGATCCATTTCAATTTTATATGGATTAACACGTTGAAATTGATGCTCGAATAGTAATTCACAGTTTTGGAGTGAATTATGCTTGATGAGTTGCTTCACCTTATGTTCACCGACTGATTGTTCAAATTGCGCAAAATCAGGGGTGGTGATAATACCATCAATTTCAATCTTATCCGCTTCCATTTCCATTTTTTCCATCAACATATTCTGATCAACTTGATAGGGAAGAGTGCGTGAATCTTCATCACTAATGGCAGCCAGTATTTCGTTTAAACCTGTTTTATTTTTAATTTTAAAATTGCTATCTAAAATCTGATTTTTCACCAAGTATTGATCTAATTCACTTGGTTCACCAGCAAAGCTAAAAGTAGATAAGCTCAATCCAAGAGCCAATAAGCAAATATTTCTTAAACGCATAATCTTAATCACTTATAAAAGTTATGGTTTTATTAAAGCATGCAAAAACAAAAAAAGCACCCGAAGGTGCTTCATTTATCTAAGTAAAACCTTAGTCTTTTTTAAGATTTTCGTTAATTAAGAATTCAACAAGTGCTTTTTGTGCATGTAAGCGATTTTCAGCTTCATCCCAAACCACAGCATTTTTGTGGTCAAGCATATTTTCCGAAATTTCTTCGCCACGATGCGCAGGTAAGCAGTGCATAAATAGGCAGTCAGCGTGAGCAAGATCCATCAGGCGTTCATTCACTTGATAATCAGCAAACGCTTTTTCACGAATTTTTTGCTCTTCTTCTTGGCCCATACTTGCCCAAACATCTGTAACGATTAAATCTGCATTAACTGCAGCATCTTCGGCAGAATCAACAAGTTCCACACAGTGTGCAAATTCAGATAGAAATTCTGCTTTAGGTTCATAGCCCTTAGGTGCAGCGATTTTTAATTTAAAGCCCCACATATGAGCAGCTTCAATATATGAGTTACACATATTGTTGCCATCACCAATCCAAGCAACCGTTTTACCTTCAATAGAACCACGGTGTTCAACAAATGTTTGAACATCGGCAAGTAATTGGCAAGGGTGGTGATCATCTGTTAATGCATTGATGACAGGAACTTTTGAATAAGAAGCAAAACGTTCAACAATGTCATGACCAAAAGTACGAATCATTACAATATCAAGCATGCTTGAAATCACGCGTGCAGAATCTTCTACTGGCTCGCCACGCCCTAATTGAGAGTCGCGAGATGAAAGGAAAATTGCACTACCACCAAATTGGCTCATTCCTGCTTCAAACGATACACGTGTACGGGTGCTCGATTTCTCAAAAATCATGCCCATGACTTTACCAACGAAAGGTTGGAAAACTTCATTGTTATGCTGTTTGCGCTTGAGTTCGATACCGCGCTGTACAATTTGATTGAGTTCTAAAGTCGATAAATCGCGTAAAGTTAGAAAGTGACGTAGAGCCATTGTTACTCCACAATAATTGCTGAATCAAAAAACAAAACAACAATTAGTTGTTGGTTGGTTAGAGAAAAAGGAATCGATTAATATACTATAAGAGAGGTAAATTGCAAAAAATCTAGCGCTTTTGGTGACCGTCTAGGAAACGATCGACGCAATAACTGATGTAATTGATGGTTTCTTGATCATTTTCATCAATGGTAATGCCCATGAGAACGCGCCATTCTAAATTTCGCAAAATTCCAAAATAAAATTGAGCCGAAAACAACGGGTTTTCACAATACAGCAAACCGTGTTGATGCGCTTGATTTAAAATTTCTGCAACGGTGTTCTGAATTTGTTTTGGGCCTTGCTCATGAATATAACGTGCTATTTCAGGATTACGTCCTGTTTGTTCTAAGACTAACCGCATAAATGCCGCATTTTCAGGCATCACGATATGCTGATGAAAGTCACTTAAAGTATTGATGAGATAAGCACGAATATCGGTGTCAGGGCTCACCGTAAATGGTAGGCAAATATCTTTGAAAAATAAGCAGCGACGATAGTCACAAATGGCCTTAAATAATCCGTCTTTATTACCAAAATATTTATAGATTGACGCTTTTGAACCACCCGCATGATTCACGATGTCATCTAATGAAACTGCATCAAACCCACGTTTTAAAAAAAGCTCCGTAGCACTTTCTAAAAGCGCAACACATCGTTCATGTCCGCGCCGCGTTTGTGGCTGGTCATGCGTTAAAGGTTCAATGTGTATTAAATCTTGCATAAAGTGATAATATTTAACAAAAAAAGAGCTGATTTGACGATAATTATAGCAAAAAATTCAGTACTTTTCTGCTTTGCTCATAAATAAGGGATCTTTGACTAAAGAATAACAACAGATAGGTGACAAGTGAAATATTTGACTAAAGTTTTAGAGTTAATATTCTACAAAGCCATAGAGTTGGAAAAAAATATGGATATACTCAAACTTCGAAAATTAAAGTAAATGCCGTGGAAAGGAATATGACACAACAAACGTCTGCAGGCTTAAGATTTAGACAAGCATTGGAAATCGAAAAACCATTACAAATCATTGGCACAGTAAATGCCTATGCAGCAATGATGGCAAAAGAAGTTGGCTATAAAGCCATATATTTATCTGGTGCAGGTGTTGCGAACTATTCATATGGTTTACCTGACTTAGGCATGACCAGTTTAGATAATGTTTTGGAAGATGTTCGTCGTATTACTGAACGTGTAGATACGCCATTACTTGTCGATATCGATACAGGTTGGGGCGGTGCATTTAATATTGCCCGCACTGTGAAGCAAATGATTGCTGCGGGTGCAGCAGCGGTTCATATCGAAGACCAAGTGGCACAAAAGCGTTGTGGTCACCGTCCGAACAAAGAAATTGTGACGCAGCAGGAAATGGTTGACCGTATTAAAGCGGCTGTTGATGCAAAAACCGATTCAAACTTTGTGGTGATGGCGCGTACAGATGCATTACAAAAAGAAGGTTTGCAAGCAGTGATCGACCGTGCATGTGCCTGTGTAGAAGCAGGTGCAGATGCGATCTTTGCTGAAGCAATGACTGATATTACCATGTACAAAACTGTCTGCGATGCTGTTGGTGTCCCTGTACTGGCAAACATTACAGAGTTTGGTGATACCCCTTACTACACCAAAGAAGAACTAGGCGAGCAGGGTATTGCAATGGTGCTTTACCCATTATCACCAACACGTGCAATGCAAAAAGCGGCACTAGAAGTAATGCATGCGATCCGCAATGAAGGTACACAAGTCAATGTACTGGATAAAATGCAACAACGAAAAGAACTCTATCAATTCCTCGATTATCACACTTTTGAAAACACCTTAGATAAATTGTTCACTGAAGGAAAATAAAAATGGCTGAAGGAAAAGTACTCACGGGCGCAGGACTGCGCGGACAAGTAGCTGGTAAAACTGCATTGTCAACTGTAGGCAAAAGTGGTGCGGGCTTAACCTATCGTGGTTATGACGTTCAAGACTTGGCAGAAAACTGTCAGTTTGAAGAAGTCGCGTACCTGATTTTCTTTGGTGAATTACCAACAACAGAACAGCTTGCAGCATACAAAGCCAAACTCAAATCATTGCGTCAATTACCGCAGGCGTTGAAAGAGGTGTTAGAACGCATTCCTGCTGACTCGCACCCAATGGATGTGATGCGTACAGGCGTTTCAATGCTTGGAAATTTAGAAACTGAAAAATCGTTTGAAGAGCAACAAGATGTTGCAGACCGTATTTTGGCAACACTACCGGCAATCATCTGCTATTGGTACCGTTTCAGCCATGATGGCGTACGTGTAGAAGAAAACACTGATGATGATTCAATCGGCGCACAATTCCTACATTTACTGCGTGGTGAAAAACCAAATGAATTGCATGAGCAAGTGATGAACGTGTCACTGATTCTATATGCAGAGCATGAATTTAATGCCTCTACATTCACAGCGCGTGTATGTGCATCAACATTGTCTGATATGCATTCTTGTATTACAGGTGCAATTGGTTCACTTCGTGGTCCATTACATGGCGGTGCAAACGAAGCTGCAATGGAAATGATTGAAAACTGGACGTCTCCAGAAGAAGCTGAGCGTGAAATGTTGGGTAAACTTGAGCGTAAAGAAAAGATCATGGGCTTTGGTCATGCGATTTACAAAGACAACGATCCACGTAATGGCATTATCAAGAAATGGTCTGAACGCCTAGCAAAAGACGTCGGTGATACTGTACTTTATCCTGTATCAGTGCGCTGTGAAGAAGTGATGTGGCGTGAAAAGAAATTATTCTGTAATGCAGATTTCTTCCATGCATCTGCATATCACTTCATGGATATTGCAACCAAACTATTCACGCCAATCTTTGTAATGTCACGTGTAACAGGCTGGGCAGCGCATGTAATGGAGCAGCGTGCGGACAATCGTATTATTCGCCCAAGTGCAGACTATACAGGTCCGGAATTACGTAAAGTTGTGCCGATTGCAGAGCGTTCTGCGGCATAATTTTAAAGTGTAATAAAAAAGCCTCAAAAGAGGCTTTTTTATTATTTGTTATTTAAGTTAACAATCTATTTGGTTAGTAAAACCGGATCTTCAACGCTATATCCTGTTTCAAATGGAATCCCTAGATATTTAACAGTCACTAAATAAAAGGGCTTTTGCATTACACGATAAGTTTTAGAGATTTTTAAACCTTCTTTATAGGTCTCAGCCTTTTGTACAGCGCTTTTATACTGCGAATTTTTAACACGATATTGATAGGTCCATTTATCAATGGTTTCAGTGGGGTCATACCATGATTTTGCAGTGCCATTCATGGTTGTTAATACCTGTATTCGAGCATTATTGTTATTTACTGGTGTTAATTTGACTAAACGTTTTTTTATTTTCGCGATTTCTTTATTAAACTGGGTGCTGTCTTGATCGTAATCAATCCGTTTTGTCTTTGGATTAATATACAAAGACTTCACTGTAATTAATTGCGTCGGTTTTTTGCTATCTAATTGATAATAATATAATTGTGGTAAACGACCACGACCATCTTCAAAATGACGCATTAAATAGATTTTTTGGTCTTTTTTATCAAAACCTAAAACCTCAATGGTTTGAGGGCCGCCTACCGTCGCGAAAGCAGAGCAGGACAGTAGGGTGCTAATTGCGAATGCATTGAAATGACGTAGCTGCATTTTCTTGTCCTGATAAGTAAATTCCTCAATACAGTATGCGATGCAAAATGATATTTAAATATGAAGATTATGTATGTTTTATTCTGCATTTAAGATGTCTAATACACTGTGAGCAACATTTTCAGTTAACTGATCTAAGCGTTCTAAAGCCGTACCCAAAATAAAATAATGATAATTATAGATACGACCATCATGTAAGATTGAAATATAAAATGTTCCTTCGGGTTTTTCTACGGTTGCACTGCCACCGGGTTTGAGTAATCCGGTGCAGGCCACCACGAAGTCCGCATGAAAAAATAGTTGTTGTCCTTGCTCAGCCATTGCTTGAGTCACTTCTGCGGATTCGGCCGTAAATTTTTCTATTAGTAGAGGATCTACTTTTAAAATTTCACGCTTGATCGATGGATCATAGCTGACAAGACCACCTAACAAGATATCTGCACCACTATTCTTATAAATTGAAAATTGGCTACATAAATAACCAGAGCTCGCACTCTCGATAAACGCGATAGTCATGGATTTTTGTTCTAAAGCATCGCAACACAGTTTAAGCATGTGCTTACCCCAAAGTAGAATGGTGAATGATCATTAGTATTCTTAAAATTTTAGCATTGATTTCGCTTGCCTGTAATTTCACTAAAAGTCTAAGTTGGTACTGTGTGTGTTGTGGAATTCACGAAAATAGCGTGATTGTTTAGAAGCTGTACGAAAATATGAAATAAAGGTTTCTTCGGAAGGAAAACGATGTTAAAACTTAAAATAAAGAGCGTAACAAAAGTAGGTTTATTTCAATGAAAACGACTGTTAAATATGTAGTATTAAAAAGCCTAGACTATCAATTGGGCACGCCACTTTTTCAAGAAGAATTAGACGCAGATAGCCTGTATTTTGATCAAATTCCGGCTGTAATTCAGTATCAAAATCATCAATTCAAAGTGAAAAGCAAAGAGTTAAAGCGTGTTTATTTGGCGGAAGAAAATGAAGACATGCAAACCATTATTGTGAAAGTACTTGCCGTTTAATTTCGATCAATTTGTAGTATTAAAAATACAGTTCTCATTGAGTTGGGAGCTGTTTTTTTGTATTTGACAGACTCAAATTTATATATAAATCTAGATTTAAAGGAGATATGTATTTTTAATGACCACTTGATCGTGTCGTCTTCGCTATTCGACTAACAGCTATTTAATCCCCCAGATATTATTTAGTATAATTTATCTGTTTTTTCATGGGGGGAAGAAATGATGGACTTATTTAAATTTCTAAAAAGCTTTAATACAACGGGCACTTATCTTTTAATTTCAACGATTTCGCTAGTTTGCTTAGTTGTGTATTTCTATTTTATTAATCCAAAATGATCTAAGTTGGTTACCAACATCTTTGGCTTTAAATAAAGATCTTAGTAAATAAAACTACATAATTAATTTTTATATCAAAAATATTGATATAAATTTTTGAATAAATTTAAAATAGAGCTAATGGTTTTAATTCATTTGTGTATGGGTAAAGCCAAAACGATAGCAAGGTTTTTCTATGCAAGATTTTATGAAAGAAGAAGCGCCACGTACGAAAGATTTTGGACGTAGGTTTGTTCATCTAGGAATTATATTGCGGAATAAGACCTTACCGGTAGGTTTGTGCAACAAAGCCTTTAACGATATAAAAACTTTAATTTTTTAAAATTGTAAAAAAATAACTTTTAAGACTTTTAGGTTATGTACTTTAATTAAACTTAACAATGGTTTAGCTAGATATTTAAATTGGATAAAAGTTAATATCTTTAATTTGCATTAATGTTTTGTTTTTTGATATATTTCGCACTTTTAAATTTATACAATTTAGTTAAATTAATAGAATAACTATTCTAAATCAAGCAATCAAAATGCCCAATTTATATGATCATAATGTTTTAAGGCAGATCTATGATTTTATAGTCGAACGGGAAGGATTCGAAAAATTAACACCCTATAACCAAGCTATGGAGTTTTTCAAAGAACTTTCTCAAGGAGATCAATCGGACGTCATACAAACGGAGCCAAATATCCTTTATGGAAAATTTGGGAGCATATCTAAAATCAATCTTAGATTAGTACCCTTATTTCGAGAAAAGGATAAGTTCTTAAAATGGGCTTATGAGCAACTAAACTAACTAAATAACTTACTAAGTATTACTAAAGAGTATGAAATAACAAACTCAAACATTAGGAATAAAAAATGACTAACAATACCAGCGGTATAGTGAAATGGTTCAATGAAGGTAAGGGATTTGGATTTATACAATCTGATAGTGGTGAAGATTTATTTGCACACTACAGTGAAATAAACATGAGTGGATATAAAGTACTGAAAGAAGGGCAACGTGTACAATTTGAAATTACTCAAGGAAAAAAAGGCCGACAAGCTAGCAATATCACAGTTATGTAAGGCAACTGTGTTGGGTTGCTAACCGCAGTTAATAAACATAAAAATTTAGCCGTAAAAATTTTTTTGAGCTTTGTGCACATGGGTACAAGCTTCAAAATACTTATTACAATATTTTTCTTTAGTTTAATCGTTATTTGCTTTGTAGTTCATACGGAAAACAAGGAAATAAGGTTAAGTGAAATGAAACGATTGGTTAAATAATATTTATGTTATTAAATTTAAATAGGGTCTGTTGACATTTACTGTGCAAAAAAATAGCGAGAAAGTAGAATTTAATCGCCAAACCAAATCTACTCCTCGCTATGCCTCGTACAATGTTGACTGATCAACACTGGTCTAAGTTAGAAAAC